>JASCPG010000064.1 GCA_029960085.1 Microbacteriaceae bacterium PS02067
GGCGCCGAGCGCGCCTGCGGCCGCGATCCCAGCGCCCGCCCCGGCGTCGGCACCTGCTGCGCCTGCGGCGACCGCCCCGGCCGGTTCGGGCCTCACGGCGGTGAGCGCGCCGGAGAAGACGGATGCCGCGCCAGCGTCGGCTCCCGCTGGGTCGCCCGCCGCAGCTGCCACGCCGTCGCCTCTCACGGAGTCGGCTGCCGCCGAACCGCCCCTCGCGGAAGCCCCCGCGGCGACGTCCGCCGACGCCGCGCCCCCACGCCCCACCGGGCCCGTCACGCTCGAGCGCGTGCGCGACGCGTGGCCCGCCGTGCTCCAGCGGCTCGAATCGAACCGCCCGTCGTGGCTGCTGGCGAGCGCCGCCACTCCCGTCGGGTACGCGGATGACGTGCTCACCCTGAGCTTCCAGAGCCAGGCCGACGTCGCCGCCTTCAAGAAGCTCGCGGCGGGCAAGGGCCCGAGCGAGGACCTCCGCGGTGCGATCCTCGACAAACTCGGCGTCCGCGTGAAGTACGTCGCGCGCCACGACGCCGGTGGCGCCGGACCCGACAGCGGCACTGGAGGCCCCGGACCCGACAATGGACCCGGCGATGGACCCAGAGCTTCCGGCGGTGCCGGACCCACCGGACCCACGGGCGGCGCCGGATCAGGCGGATCCACCGGACCCGCGGCAGGTCATGGCCGTCCCGGCGGATCCGGGGCACCGGCATCCGGGGGAACCGCGCCCACCGCATCCGCGGCCGGGGCCGGCCGCGGCCCCGCTCCCTCCGCGCACGCTGCAGCGCCCGTCACCGAATGGGCCGTTGCGGCCATCCCGGCGAGCGACCCGGCCGGTCCGTCGTTGCCGGTCGACGACGAGCCCGAGGATGCCGCCGTGTCACCCGTGCGCACGATGACGCTCGCGCACGACGGTGCGGTGATCCCGTTCTCCGACACTCCGCCCGACGACGAGGACGAGATCCCGCCGCCACCCGATGACGACGCGCCGATCCCCGCGCGCGCCCCGGTCGCGGTCGAACGCCCCGCCGTCCGGGCGCCGCGAGTCCCCGGCCGAAACGGCATCGAACGCGTCGGAGAGTCGGTCGTGCGGCAGGTGCTCGGCGCGACCTACGTGCGAGACGAGCCGTACCAATCAGCCACGAGGTTCTCCTGAGCCATGTACGACGGCATCGTCCAAGACCTGATCGATGAGTTCGGCCGGCTTCCCGGCATCGGACCGAAGTCGGCCCAGCGCATCGCGTTCCACATCCTGCAGACCCCGACGTTCGACGTCTCGCGCCTGTCGCAGCTGCTCGGTGAGCTGCGCGAGCGTGTGCGCTTCTGCGAGATCTGCGGCAATGTCAGCGAGCAGGAACGCTGCGCGATCTGCCGCGACCCGCGGCGCGACCAGACACTCATCTGCGTCGTCGAGGATGCCAAGGACGTCTCAGCCATCGAGCGCACCCGCGAGTTCCGGGGCCTCTATCACGTGCTGGGCGGAGCGATCAGTCCGATCGCCGGCATCGGCCCCGACGATCTGCGGGTCACCCAACTGATGCAACGCCTCGCCGACGGGACGGTGCAGGAGGTCATCCTCGCCACGAACCCGAACCTCGAGGGCGAGGCGACCGCAACCTACCTCAGCAGGCTTCTGCACACGCTCGAGATCCGCGTGACCCGTCTCGCCTCCGGTCTGCCGGTCGGTGGCGACCTCGAGTACGCCGACGAGGTCACCCTCGGCCGGGCGTTCGAGGGGCGTCGGAGCGTCTGATGCGGGCGGCCGTCTCGGGTCGGGCGTGGCTGCTGTACGGCGCGATGGCGGTGCTGTGGGGCATCCCGTACCTCTTCATCAAAGAGGCCGTCGATTCGTACTCGCCGGCCGCGATCGTCGCGGGCAGGACGCTCCTCGGAGCGCTGGTCCTCCTGCCCCTCGCGATCCGGCGCGGGGCGCTGCGCCCCGCGCTGCGGCTGTGGCCGTGGGTGCTGGCGTTCGGGGCGATCGAGATGGCGGGGCCGTTCTTCCTCCTCGGGCACGCCGAACAGACCCTCTCGTCGGGGCTCACGGGGCTCCTCGTCGCGACCGTGCCCCTGTTCGCCGCGGGCATCGCACTCGTGCGCGGAGACCGAACGATGCTCGCCCCGGCTCGTGCGTCGGGCCTTGCGATCGGCTTCATCGGGGTGGCGATCATCGTCGCGGGCCCCGGCCTTCAGGTCGCCGACCCCGCCGGAGCGCTCGGCGCGATCGGCGAGGTGCTGCTCGTCGCCCTGCTGTACGCGGTGGCACCGTTCATCATCGCGACGAAGCTCGCGCGGGTTCCCTCACTCGGGACGATCACGCTCGCGCTGCTCGCCGTCGGCATCGCCTACCTCCCGCTCGCATTCCTCACGCAGCACGACGTCCCCACGGTCCGCAGCACGGTGTCGCTCGTGGCGCTCGGCATCCTGTGCACGGCGGTCGCATTCCTCGGGTTCTTCGCCCTGATCGGCGAAGTCGGCCCCGTCCGCGCCCCGCTGTTCACGTACGTCAACCCGATCGTCGCGATCGGGCTCGGCGTGCTGATCCTCGGCGAGCCCCTCTCGCCGGGTCTTCTCCTCGGGTTCCCCGTCGTCATCGCCGGGTGCTGGCTCGCCGCCACGGGCGGGCGCCTCCGACGGTCGGTGGATGCCACGATCCCGGACCCGGCCGGCCTCGTCAGCGAAGAACCTCCACGAGAACCACCCACGAGATGAGGAGCGCGGCCACGATCGCGAGGATCGATCCGGCGGCGAACAGCACGAGACCGTAGGGCAGTCCGAGGAGTAGGAGTGTCGCACCGACCACATAGGCGATGGGTGCCACGAAGCCGACGGCCGCCTTCAGCGGGCGTGCCCGGTTCGCCGGGTCGGAGTTCTCGAAGACGCGTCGCGCCGCCGCGGCGGGGAACACCGATGACGCGACGCCGACGACGAGCACCGTGACCCCGTAGGCCGTCGGGCTGATCTCCGGGATCAGGCCGACCGCCGAGACGACGATCGCGAGCACGAGGCCGCTGATGCCCGACGCGAGGCGCGCCGTCAGCGACGGTGCCTTCACGATGTCACCGATGTTCACGCTCGCCGCAACGATCACGAGGCCGGCGAGAGCGGCCGCGGCGCCGAGCATCGCGACGTGGAACTCGTGCCAGCTCTCCAGGGCGTCCATGCTCGGAGGCTACCGGCGTGCCGGCAGGAGGACCACCCCGGAGCGCGATCGTTGCGGGCGCGGGCGCGGGCGCGGGCGCGGGCGCCGGCGTGGAGGTCGAGTGCGACGGATGCGCCTGCGCGGCGGCCACCCGGTGAGCCCGCTCGCGTGTCATATGGCGCGCGCGGCATCCGGGCCGTCCGTAAAATGGGGGAGGATCGGCATCCGCCCGTATCCGAGAGTCCCCGGGGAGTTCCACACGTGGCGCTGATCGTCCAGAAGTACGGCGGGTCGTCCGTCGCCGACGCCGAGAGCATCAAGCGGGTCGCGAAGCGCATCGTCGACACGCGCCGTGCCGGGCACGATGTCGTCGTCGCGGTGAGCGCGATGGGGGACACGACCGACGAGCTCCTCGATCTCGCGCATCAGGTCGCCCCCATCTCGGCTCCGCGTGAGCTCGACATGCTGCTGAGCTCGGGGGAGCGCATCTCGATGGCGCTTCTCGCGATGGCGATCCACTCGATGGGGTTCGAGGCGCGGTCGTTCACCGGCAGTCAGGCCGGAATGATCACGGATGCCACGCACGGCGCGGCCCGCATCGTCGACGTCACGCCGGTGCGCCTGCGCGAGGCGCTCGACGAGGGTGCGATCGTCATCGTCGCCGGCTTCCAGGGCTTCAACCGCGACACGCGCGACATCACGACGCTCGGCCGCGGCGGATCAGACACGACGGCGGTCGCCCTCGCGGCGGCCCTCGACGCGGACGTCTGCGAGATCTACAGCGACGTCGACGGCATCTTCACCGCTGACCCGCGCGTCGTCCCGAAGGCACGGAAGCTCGATGTCATCACGTCGGAGGAGATGCTCGAACTCGCCGCCAACGGCGCGAAGGTCCTGTACATCCGCGCGGTCGAGTACGCGCGCCGCCACGGCGTGATGATCAACGCCCGTTCCACTTTCAGCTCCGGCCAGGGCACCTTCGTCCTCGGCGCGGGAATGACCGTCCCGGCCGCGATGGCGGCCACACTGGAGGAGTCCGCCATGGAAGAGCCCATCGTCGCCGGCGTCGCCACCGACCTCGGCCAGGCGAAGATCACCGTCATCGGCGTGCCGGACGTCCCCGGCAAGGCGGCCGAGATCTTCACGGTCGTCGCGAAGAGCGGCGCCAACGTTGACATGATCGTCCAGAACGTGTCGGCGGCGGCGACCGGTCGCACCGACATCTCGTTCACGTTGCCGAAGTCGGATGCCGCGACGGCCCTGCGCGCCCTCGCCGCCGAGCAGGCGCACATCGGGTTCGAGAGCCTCGTGCACGACGACCAGATCGGCAAGCTCTCGGTGGTCGGCGCGGGCATGCGCACGCACTCGGGTGTCTCGGCGACGCTGTTCGAGGCGCTCGCCACCTCGGGCGTCAACATCGAGATGATCTCCACCTCCGAGATCCGCATCTCGGTCGTGGTGCGCGGCGACGATCTCGCCCAGGCGGCGCGGGTGGTCCACACCGCCTACGGCCTCGACGGCGAGGTCGACGCCATCGTCCACGCCGGCACCGGCCGCTGACGCATCCCCCGCGTCACCGACACAGGAGATCTCACCAAGGCAGGACGCTTTGGCCTGATTTCCACCTGTTTCGGTGAGTTCTCCTGTCTTGGTGAGGCGCCCCGGTGGTCCGCTCAGGGCATCCGCCCGGCAGGCGGGCCCGCGCCCGAGGCATGCGCATCCCGGCCGGCTGCGCGCGCCCGCGGCATCCAGCCCGTCGGGCGTGCCCGCACCGGAGGCATCCACCCACATCACCGACACAGGAGATCTCACCAAGGCAGGACGCTTTGGCCTGATTTCGGCCTGTCTCGGTGAGTTCTCCTGTCTCCGTGACGCGCAACCCCCAGGTATCCGCCTCCCCGACGGACCCGCGCCGCGGCATCCGCCCACTCCGTGACGCCCGCCCGGGGTATCCACACCCGCGTCACCGACGCAGGAGATCTCACCGAGGCAGGATGCCTGGGCGCGATTCGCTCCTGCCTCGGTGACATCTCCTGTCCGGGTGACATCTCCTGTCCGGGTGAGGCGTCTCGGGGCATACGAGGCCCGGTAGAATCGCCCACATCCCGACCCCCACGCAAGGATCCGCTATGACCCGCATCTCCGATTCAGGACTCTCCGTCGCCGTTGTCGGCGCGACCGGACAGGTCGGGACCGTCATGCGCGAGATTCTCGCGGAGCGCGCGTTCCCGATCAGTGAGCTGCGTCTGTTCGCCACGGCCCGCTCGGCGGGCACGGCGGTCGAATTCGGCGGCGAGACGGTCATCATCGAGGACGTCGCGACAGCCGACCCTTCGGGCATCGATATCGCCCTCTTCTCCGCCGGCGCCACCGGCTCGCGCGCCCATGCCCCGCGCTTCGCCGAGGCGGGCGCCGTCGTCATCGACAACTCCAGCGCCTGGCGCATGGACCCCGAGGTTCCACTCGTCGTCAGCGAGGTCAACCCGCACGCGACCGAGAACCCGCCGAAGGGCATCATCGCGAACCCGAACTGCACGACGATGGCCGCGATGCCGGTGCTGAAGCCCCTGCACGAGGCCGCCGGGCTCGAGCGCCTCATCGTCAGCACCTACCAGGCCGTGTCCGGGTCGGGCCTCGCCGGCGCCCAGGAGCTCCTCGGCCAGGTCGAGGGCGTCCTCGCGCAGGGGAACACCATCGACCTCGTGCACGACGGCTCGGCGGTCGACTTCCCCCAGCCGGAGAAGTACATCGCCCCGATCGCCTTCGACGTCATCCCCTTCGCCGGCAACCTCGTCGACGACGGGCTGAACGAGACCGACGAGGAGAAGAAGCTCCGCAACGAGTCGCGGAAGATCCTCGAACTCCCGGACCTTCTCGTCGCGGGCACGTGCGTGCGCGTTCCCGTCTTCACGGGCCACTCGCTGTCGATCCACGCCGAGTTCGCCCGGGACATCACCCCCGAGCAGGCGCGCGAGATCCTGGCATCCGCGCCCGGCGTCGTCCTCGAAGAGGTGCCGACGCCGCTGCAGGCGGCGGGCGCCGACCCGAGCTTCGTCGGACGCATCCGCGCCGACCAGTCCGCGCCTGCGGGCAAGGGCCTCGTGCTCTTCGTCAGCAACGACAACCTCCGCAAGGGCGCCGCGCTCAATGCGGTGCAGATCGCCGAGATCGTCGCGGCACGCCTGGGTGCCACGACCGCCTGACCCGCGCGTCGGGGCGTTTGCCGGAAGCGCAAGAACCGGGATCCTTGACGGGCTCCGGATGCCGCAGACGGCGAAAACTCCCGGAATCGCGGCCTAGACTGGACCACTGTGAGTGAGCCCGTCGACGTCGTCCTGATCGGTGGTGGCATCATGAGTGCCACCCTCGGAACCCTGCTGAAGAAGCTGCAGCCCGACTGGAAGATCGTCGTGCTCGAGCGGCTGAGCGAGCTCGCCGAGGAGTCGTCCAACGCGTGGAACAACGCCGGCACCGGCCACTCGGCGCTGTGCGAGCTCAACTACATGCCGAACGCCGCCGACCCCGCGAAGGCGGTCGGCATCAACGAGCAGTTCCAGGAGAGCCGCGAACTGTGGTCCTCGCTCGTCGAGGACGGTGTGCTGGATGCCCCGTCGACGTTCATCAACCCGACGCCCCACATGACGTTCGTGCGCGGCGAGAAGGACGTCGCGTACCTCAAGGCGCGCTACGAGACCCTGCGTCAGCAGCCCCTGTTCTCGACGATCGAGTACTCGGAGGATTCCCGCGTCATCAACCAGTGGGCACCGCTGCTGATGGACGGGCGGCTCAAGGCGGACCTCCCGTTCGCGGCCACGCGCGTCACCGCGGGTACGGACGTCGATTTCGGGGCGCTCACCCGACAGCTCTTCTCCCACCTCGCCTCCGAGGGCGTCGAGGTGCGCACCAACATCGAGGCGCGGAAGCTCAAGAAGCGCCCGGACGGCACGTGGCGCGTCTCGTACCGCCGCTCTCTCGGCCGCACCCCCGGGACGATCGACGCACGCTTCGTTTTCGTCGGCGCGGGCGGGTGGGCCATCAAGCTGCTGCAGTCCTCCGGCATCCCCGAGATCAAGGGCTACGGCGTCTTCCCGATCGGTGGGCAGTGGCTGAAGACCTCCGACCCCGCGATCGTCGCCCGCCACAAGGCGAAGGTCTACTCTCAGGCGGCCGTCGGCGCCCCGCCCATGTCGGTGCCGCACCTGGATGCCCGTGTCGTCGACGGTGAGTCGTCGCTGCTGTTCGGCCCGTTCGCGACGTTCAGCCCCAAGTTCCTGAAGAACGGCCACTGGTGGGACATCATCGCCCAGGTACGGCCGTCGAACCTCTTCAGCATGCTGAAGGTGGCCGTCACGAACCTCGACCTCGTGAAGTACCTCATCTCGGAGCTCGCCAAGAACCACCGCCGCAAGGTGGAGAGCCTGCGCGAGTTCATGCCCACGGCGAAGGATGCCGATTGGGAGCTCCTCAACGCCGGTCAGCGCGCCCAGGTCATGGTCGGAGGCCAGCTGAAGCTCGGCACGGAGGTCGTGACGGCCGCCGACGGGTCGATCGCGGGCCTTCTGGGTGCCTCGCCGGGAGCGTCGACGGCGGCATCCATCATGCTCGGGCTCCTGGGGACCTGCTTCCCCGATCGGATCGCCGAGTGGGAACCGGAGCTCAAGCGCCTCATCCCGAGCTACGGTGAGAAGCTCAACGCCGAGCCCGCTGCGGCGGAGAAGTCGCTCGAGGCCACGGCCGAGGCCCTGAGCATCAACCCCTGAGCATCAACCCCTGAGCATCAACGCCTGAGCAGGCGCAGGGCGGCCGTAGACTTCTGCGGTGGCAAAACTGTACTTCCGCTATGGCGCGATGAACTCCGGCAAGTCGACCGCGCTCCTGCAGGCCGCGTTCAACTACGAGGAGCGCGGGCAGCACGTGCTCCTCGCGAAGCCCGAGATCGACACCAAGGGCGCGGACCGGATCTCCAGCCGCCTGGGGGTCGACCGTGAGGTCGACTTCCTGATCGGAGCGCAGGACGACGTGCGCGCGCTCGTCGCGGAGCAGGCGGCACGGTTCGAGGGCGGTGTCGCGTGCATCCTCATCGACGAGGCGCAGTTCCTCACGCCCGCGCAGGTGGACGACCTTCTGCGGATCGTGGTGGAGGAGCGCATCCCCGTGCTCGCTTACGGCATCCGCACGGACTTCCAGACCCGGGCCTTCCCGGGGTCGGCGCGTCTGCTCGAACTGGCGCACAGCCTCGAGGAGCTGAAGACCATCTGTCGCTGCGGCCGCAAGGCGCTGTACAACGCGCGCCTCGTGGGTGGTCGGTTCGTCTTCGACGGCGACCAGGTCGCCATCGACGAGCTCTCGCACGAGAAGGTCACCTACGAGTCGATGTGCGCGGAGTGCTACCTGCGCGAGTCGGGTGGGCGACTGAACTGATCCACATCTCGCGCCGTGTTGCAAGGTAAGACCACCGGAGATAATGTGGTCTGACAACGAAGGGCAGACTATGGCGGAGAACACGCCTGCACGCGCGTGGCGCGTCGTGCTGGAGAAGATCGAAGGCGATTTGCTCGCCGGGACACTCGGCCCGGGAGACCGGCTGCCACCCGAACGCGAACTCGCGGCGACCCTCGGAGTCGGGCGATCGAGCGTGCGCGAAGCGTTGCGGGTGCTCGAGGTCATGGGCCTCATCCGCACGGCGACGGGCTCCGGCCCGACAGCGGGCGCGATCGTCACGGCGACCCCTCACGGTGGCCTCGCGCAGCTTCTGCGGCTCCAGGTCGCGGCCCAGGGGTTCCCGATCCCCGACGTGTACGAGACGCGTCTGCTGCTCGAAGAGTGGGCGGTCGCGCACCTCGCGGCCCGCCCTGATGCCGACCTCGACGACGCGCGCGCGACCCTCGCCGCCATGGATGCCGAGGGCATCGGCCTGGAGGACTTCCTCGCACTCGACACGCAGTTCCATGTGCGCCTCACCGAGGCATCCGGCAACCTCGTCGTCTCGGCGACGATGGCGGGGCTCCGGGAGACGATCGAGAGTTACATCCGCGCCGGAGCGCGGCGCGTGCCCGACTGGGCCGCGACGGGGGCGCGGTTGCGCCATGAGCACGCCGGCATCCTCGCCGCGATCGACGCGGGGGATGCCGAGGGCGCGCGAGAGCTCGTACGCGCGCACATCACCGGGTACTACGCCGACGCCGGGCTCCCGGTGCCCACCGACAACTGAAAGGCCGCTCATGGTCCAACGACAGCTTCCGAAGATCCCCGAACTGCTGGAACTCATGCAGTTCAAGAAGCCCGAGCTCGACGGCGTCAAGCGCCGCCTCGACGGTGCGCTCACGATCGCGGACCTCCGCACCATCGCGAAGCGGCGCACGCCGAAGGCCGCCTTCGACTACACCGACGGCGCAGCGGAGGGCGAGATCTCGCTCGGGCGTGCGCGCCAGGCGTTCGAGGACATCGAGTTCCACCCCGACATCCTCCGCCCCGCAGCGGACGTCGACACGTCGGTGGAGATCCTCGGCGGTCCCTCCGCGCTCCCGTTCGGCATCGCGCCGACCGGCTTCACCCGCCTCATGCAGACCGAAGGCGAGATCGCCGGCGCCGGGGCGGCCGGGGCCGCAGGCATCCCCTTCACGCTGTCGACGCTCGGCACGACGTCGATCGAGAACGTGCGCGCCGCGAACCCGTACGGGCGCAACTGGTTCCAGCTGTACGTCATGCGCGAGCGCGAGATCTCCTACGGACTCGTCAAGCGTGCCGCGGATGCCGGGTTCGACACCCTCATGTTCACGGTCGACACGCCCGTCGCCGGCGCTCGCCTGCGCGACAAGCGCAACGGCTTCTCGATCCCGCCGCAGCTCACGGTCGGCACGATCGTCAATGCGATCCCGCGGCCGTGGTGGTGGATCGACTTCCTGACGACCCCGAAGCTCGAGTTCGCGTCGCTGTCGACGACCGGAGGCACCGTCGGGGAGCTCCTCAACGCCGCCATGGACCCGACGATCAGCTACGACGACCTGCAGGTCATCCGCTCGATGTGGCCCGGCAAGATCGTCATCAAGGGCGTACAGAACGTCGCCGATTCGAAGCGCCTCATCGACCTCGGCGTCGACGGGATCGTCCTCTCCAACCACGGCGGGCGTCAGCTCGACCGCGCGCCCGTGCCGTTCCGGCTGCTCCCCGAGGTCGTCCGCGAGGTCGGCAAGGATGCCACGATCATGGTCGACACCGGCATCATGAACGGTGCCGACATCGTCGCCGCGATGGCGCTCGGCGCGAAGTTCACGCTGATCGGTCGCGCATATCTCTACGGCCTCATGGCCGGCGGGCGCCGCGGCGTCGACCGGACGATCGCGATCCTGCGCGACGAGATCGAGCGGACCATGAAGCTCCTCGGCGTCTCGACGATCGCCGAGTTGGAGCCGCGTCACGTCACGCAGCTGCAGCGCCTGACCCCGGTTCCGGGCGTTGGGGGAGCGGCCCCCGCTCCCGCACGACGCGCGGCGGCGCGGGCGAAGGCCTGAGTCAGCGCCCGGGAAGCGTCGGGATGAGCTCGGCGAGGAACGCCGCCGTGTCGGGCCATCCCTCGACGGCCTGACACGCGACGCCGAGGGCGAGCACGGGGTAGTCGTTGCCGTGCTCGTCCAGGCGGTCGCCGACGAAGAGCATGTCGTCGAGCGGGATGCCGGTCTGCTCGGCGAGCCGGGTCATGCCGTACGCCTTGTCGATGCCGCGCTCGGTGATGTCGACCGAGGTGGAGCCGCCCGAGCGGACCTCGAGATCGGGGACGCGGGCGGCGACGGCATCCCGCAGCGCGTTCTTCTTCGCGCCGGTCGGATCCCACGCACTCTTCGCGTCGACGGGCGCCGACTGGCCGAGCGCGGAGAACGTGATCTGCGAGCCGCGGTCTTCGAGGATGTCTCCCCACGTCTCGCTCTCCCAGAGCCCGAGCCGACGCGCCTCCTCTTCGACAGCCGTGAGCGCGCGGGTCTTCTGGTCGTCGGTCAGCGACCGGGCGTACACGGTCTCGACGCCGTCGGGCGTCAGGCGGTAGTACTGCGTGCCGCACGTCGGCATGAGGTGGAAATGCGATGCGACCGCCGCGGATGCCTCGGGCAGCCGGTCGACCACCTGCGACGTGAACTGGGCGAGCTGGCCGCCCGAGATGATCGCCACCTCGACGCGCTCGGCGAGCGCGACGAGCAGGTCGGCGATGATCGGGTCGATCGCGCTCTTGGAGGGCGCGAGCGTGTCATCGAGATCGAAAGCGACCAGGCGAGGGGTGGACATGAGGGCTGCTCCGTTTCCAGGGGATCTGCGACGAAGGGCTCCGCCGGTGATTCCGGTGGAGCCCTTCTGCGGTCGGGGTGACAGGATTTGAACCTGCGGCCTCTTCGTCCCGAACGAAGCGCGCTACCAAGCTGCGCCACACCCCGTGGCAACCCTCCGAGTCTACAGCGTCAGAGGCATCCTGCCGAATCGGCGCGTGGTCGTGTTCACGCCGCGGCACGCAGGGTGAGGACGGATGCCTCCGGCAGGCACGCGAACCGCACGGGGGCGTAGATCGAGTGCCCGAGCCCGGCGGAGACGTTCAGCGGCACGGAGCGCCCGTTGTGGGTCCACGTGCTCAGCCCGCGTGCCTGATCGCGGGGGATGTCGCAGTTCGCGACGAGCGCGGAGGACGAGAATGGGATCCGCACCTGACCACCGTGGGTGTGGCCCGCGAAGATCATGTCCGCACCGAGGTCGGTGAAACGGTCGAGCACGCGGCGGTACGGCGCGTGGGTCACGCCGAGGGTGAGGGCGGCGGGCGTCGATCGGCGGAACAGCGGCGGCCGGCGAATGGCGGAGATCGCCTCGGGCAGGACGTCGAGGTCGTCCCAGTCGCGATGCGCATCGTCCACGCCGAACGCGTCGATCGCGAGGCCCGCCACGGAGATTGCGGCCGCGCGGTTGTCGAGATCGCTCCAGCCGAGGTCGTCCGTGAAATAGGCGTCCATCGCCGCGGTGTCGAGGTCGACGCCCCGATGCGGGCGCGTCGACGGGCCCTGGAAGTAGCGCAGGGGGTTCCGCGCCGAGGGGCCGACGACGTCGTTGGAGCCGTGGACGAACAAGCCCGGCACGCCGCGCAGGGGCGCGAAGGCGGTGCGGATGCCGGCGAGCCCGTCTTCGTGCCCGAGGTTGTCACCCGTGTTGATCACGAGGTCGGGCTGGGCCTTTTCGGCGAGCTCGGCGATCCACCGCTGCTTGCGATGCTGCCATGGCGCCATGTGGGCATCGGAGAGATGCAGCACCGTGAGGGTCGGGGAGCCGGGGGGGAGGATCGCGAGGTCGTGGCGGCGCACGGTGAACAGATACCGCTCGATGCACGTGCCCCAGACGGCCGCCGAGACGGCGACCGCCCCCGCCGCCGTCACGGCGGTGAGGGCGGTCGATGCCGCCCGCGTCACGGGCGTCCGCAGTTCTTCGCCTGGTACTGCACCGTGATCGGGGTGTTGGCGTTCACGACCGTGCCCGCGGGCGGGTTTGTTCCGGTCACGGCGGCGCGGTCGGGGCCGGTATCGCTCGCCGTGCACTGCTTGTCGACCTGACCGAAGCCCGCCTGCCGCAACTGCTGCACGGCTGCGTCGGGGTCGCTGCCCAGCCCCCCGGGCAGTGTGATGCCCTGACCGTTGCTCGGGCGGATCGTGACGGTGGTGCCGCCCGCGACCTTGCCGGCGCCGGGGTCCTGCTGGATGACCGTGCCGGCGGACTCGACGCCGTCGACCGGATCGCCGACCGTCACGCCGAAGCCCGCGCCCTGGAGGGTCGTGGTGGCCTGATCGATCGACATCCCGATGACGCTCGGAAGGTCCGTGAGGATCTGCTTCGTGAGGTCCTTGCTGGGCGGGGGGAAGTTGTCTCCGCCGAACTTGGCATTCGCGGCGCCCTGCATCTTCGGCCAGATGGCGTTGCGGATGCGGGAGAGCTGCCAGCCGTTCTCGCGGTGGTCGTTGAGCTTCGCGTTCACACCGTTGACCGCGTTGGCGTTGCCGACCCACACGACGGTCGCGACCTTCGTCGACGCGCCATCCATCCAGGTCTGCTCGTACTGGTGGATACCGGTCTTTCCGAACACGGGCACACCGTCGCCGATGCGCGCGCCGACACCCGTGCCGCTCATGACGCCGACAAGGGTGTACGCGGCGGTCGCGGCGACGTCAGGAGACAGCTTCTGCTCGCACGACGGGGGCGGAGTGATGTCGTTGCCGTCGGCATCCAGTGCCTTGTCGATCGCGCGCGGAGCGCAGAGCATGCCGTTGCCGGCGACAGCGGCATAGGCCGCGGCCATGTCGACCGGCGCGACGGCCGAGGAGCCGAGCACGTTGTACGGCGCATTCGCGGGGGAGGTCGACCATGACGGCACCTGGGTCAGCGGCGTTCCATCGCCCCACGTGACGCCCATCTGCCCGGCGACCTCGTTCGTCGAGCAGACCGGGATCTGCTCCGCCATCGCGAGGAAGCCCGAGTTCAGCGAGTCGCGGGTGAAGTTGTAGATGGTGCCGCTGTACCCCGAGTTGTTCTCGAAGTTACCGATGTGGTTCGGCTTTCCGCTGTTGTCGGCGAAGACCTTCTGCGTCGCGCCGTCGCACGTCTGCACGTTCTTGACGCCGACACGCCCGTTGATGACCTGGTTGACGGACTTGCCCTGCTGTAGCCAGTTCAGCAGGCTGAACACCTTGTACGTCGATCCGGCGGGATGCCCGATGCTGCCGCCGTTCTTCTCTCGGACGTTGTAGTTGACCGGGGTCGTGCCCGGCACCTCGCCTGTCGCGCTGTACGGCCGGTTCTGCACCATGGACAGGACGCGCCCTGTGCCGACTTCGACCTGCACGCCCGAGGAGCCCAGGTCCATGTAGTTCACCGTCGCGGGGACGATCGAGATCGCGTTGAGAGCGGTCTGCTGCAGGTCGGGGTCGATGGTCGTGTAGATCTTCATGCCGCCGCGGCGGAGGTTCGATGCGCGCGCGTCGTCGTCCTTGCCGAACGCCGGGTCGGTGAGCAGGACGGAGCGCACGTACTCGCAGAAGAACTCTGCACCCACGGCCTCCTGGCAGCCCTGCTTGCGCTCGGTGACGGCGGGCGTGATCGGGGAGGCATCGGCCTCGTCGTACTCGGCCTGGGTGATCTTGCCGTCATCGAGCATGCGCCCGAGCACGTAGTGCCGGCGGTCGAGGGTCAGCTTGTAGCCGTCCGCCGCGCTGTTGACCATTTCGCCGGACTTCAGCTGGACCGAGCCCTCTGGCTTGTCGATGCGGTAGGTGTTCGGCGCCTGCACCATGCCTGCGATCGTCGCGGCCTGCGCGATCGAGAGGTTCGCGGCGTCGACGCTGAAGTAGCGCTGAGCCGCCGCGCCGATGCCGTAGGTGGTGCCGCCGAAGTGCGCGATGTTGAGGTACCCGAGGAGGATCTCGTCCTTCGTGTACTTCTTCTCCAGCTGGATGGCGTAGCGCATCTCCTGGAGCTTGCGCTGGTAGCCCTCGGTGCCCTTGCTGACCGTCGTGGTGTCGTAGCAGGCCTTGACCTTGTCCAGGTCGCTGCCGGCCGTGCGCTCGCAGTTCTGCTGACGCACGTTCTTCACGTACTGCTGGGTGATCGACGAGCCACCGCGGTTCGATCCGCTCGAGGCGTTGCCGACGAGAGCGCCGAGGGTGCCGACGAGGTCGACGCCGCCGTGGGTGTAGAAGTTCTTGTCCTCACTGGAGAGGATCGCGTCGTACATGATCGGGTTGACCTGGTCGAAGGTCACCGGGATGCGGTTCTGGTCGTAGAACTGCGCGAGCATGACGTCGTTGCCCGCGGAGTCCTTGCGGTACATCTCGGTCGGGAGCATGAGCGGGTCGATGTCGAGTGCGCCCGGCATGTTGTTGAACGAGTCGACAGCGCTCGTGGCCGCGTAGCCGGAGAGGGCGATCGCGGGGGTCACGGTCGCGGTGATGAGAACACCGGCGACGACGCTGAGTCCGACGACTCCGGCGAAGCCTCCGAGCACGCCGGCGGCCGTCCTTTTCAGATGGGGCATAGGCTGATCGTAAGGGAGAACCCTGGGCGAAGCCTTGGTGGGCGCGCCTCGGGTCGCACCGCCGCACCATCGCCGTCCTCGCCCCAGGAGAGTCCATGACCACGTGGGAATACCTCACCACGCCGCTGCTCGTCCACAACACCGCTGCCATCCTCAACAACTGGGGCAAGCAGGGGTGGGAACTCGTCCAGGTGGTCCCCGGACCCGAGGGCGGGCTCGTCGCCTACTTCAAGCGCCCCGTCGGAGCAGGCGCGGCCAACGCCGGACTCGGCGCCGCGGCAGTCGCCGCCCAGCAGTTCGAGGGCCAGGCATGAGCGCCGTGGTCTCGGTGCGACTCGCCGAGCTCGGTATCGAGCTGCCGCCCGTCGTCCCGCCCGTGGCCGCGTACATCCCCGCGACCGTGCACGGCGATCTCGTCTACACGTCGGGTCAACTGCCGATGATCGCGGGCGCGCTGCCGGCGACCGGCAAGGTCGGCGCAGACGTGGATGCCGCCGATGCGAAGGCCCTCGCACGCCAGTGCGCGCTCAATGCGATCGCGGCGGCGGCGGATGCCGTCGGCGGGCTCGACCGGCTCACGCGCGTCGTGAAGGTCACCGGCTTCGTGGCATCCGTGCCCGAGTTCACCGGCCAGCCCGGTGTCGTCAACGGCGCGAGCGAACTGCTCGGTGAGGTGTTCGGCGACGCAGGCCGGCACGCCCGTTCGGCGGTCGGGGTGCCGGTCCTGCCACTCGATTCCCCCGTCGAGGTCGAGGTCGTCTTCGCGTTCGCCTGAGCGCTCGGTTACTTCACCTGTGCCGAGATGACGCTCATGACGGCGGTGTCGGCGAGGGTCGTCGTGTCGCCGACCTCGCGGCCTTCGGCGACGTCGCGGAGGAGGCGCCGCATGATCTTGCCCGAGCGCGTCTTCGGCAGTT
>JASCPG010000065.1 GCA_029960085.1 Microbacteriaceae bacterium PS02067
CGCGGGCGACGCCACGTTCCGCACGGGGGACGCCGGCGTGGTGGGTGCCGGCACGGCGGGCGCGGGCGCGGTCGGAGCCGGCACGGTGGGGCGCGGCACCGACGGCGTCGCGGGTTCCGCGACCTCGACTGCGTCATCGGCCGTGGCCATCGGCGCCGCGGATGCCATGGATGCGACGGATGCGACGGATGCGACGGGCACGAGCGACTGCGCGGCGCGGGCCGCCTCGGCCGCGTCGGCGCGCTGCGACGCCCGCACGGTCAGGATCGCGTCGCGGCGCGCGAGGTCGGCGTCGAGCACGCGCCGGCTGAGCGTCAGCACGTCGGCGAGACGGGCATCCGTCAGGCGCAGTCCGCACGTTGCGCAGTCCGTCCCGGTGACCGGCGTGAAACAGGCGGGGCAGCGGCTCGTGTCGACGAGCTCGTAGGGCGAACTCGGCCAGAGCACCGTGTCGTCGTCCATGGGGTCCTCCCTGATGATCTGCTCATCAGCGTGGCAGGCGCAGTCGCAGCGGGTCGCATCGGTTGGGCGTGGGGGATAAGCGGTCCGACGGGCCGTCGGCCGGCGCTGGTGCGGCGGTACAGAGTGTCCCCCGTTCGGGCGACACCCGGGGGCGCACGCATTCCGTCGCGGGAATGAACCGGTCCGTGCTAGACTGACTCTTTGTCTGTGCACACTCCTGTGCGCAGTTCGTGCTTCGACAGGCTCAGCAACCGGAAGGTCGCTCAGCAACCGGAAGGTCGCTCAGCAACCGAGCGATAGCTCAGCCGCCGGTCGAGGCGCAGACAAGGGATCTTGGGTGGGGCCGTCCGGCCTCACGGTACAGAAGGAGTACTCACCATGGCAGCAGTGTGCCAGGTGACTGGAGCTGTTCCCGGCTTCGGTCACAACATCTCGCACTCGCACCGCCGGACGAAGCGTCGCTTCGACCCGAACGTGCAGAAGAAGACCTATTTCGTTCCTTCGCTTGGTCGCAAGATCACGCTGAACGTCTCGGCTAAGGGCATCAAGGTCATCGACGCCCGCGGTATCGAGTCGGTCGTGAAGGACCTCATCGCGAAGGGTGTGAAGCTCTAATGGCGAAGAAGGCCCAGGACGTCCGTCCGATCATCAAGCTGCGTTCGACCGCCGGCACGGGGTACACCTACGTGACGCGCAAGAACCGCCGCAACAACCCCGACCGCATCGTGCTGAAGAAGTACGACCCGGTGATCCGCAAGCACGTCGAATTCCGAGAGGAGCGCTGATCTCATGGCCAAGAAGAGCAAGATCGCGCGCAACAACCAGCGCGAGGAGGTCGTCGCCCGTTACGCCGAGAAGCGTGCCGAGCTGAAGAAGACCCTCGTCGACCCGAACGCGACCGACGAGGCCCGCGAGGCCGCCCGCGTCGGCCTGCAGAAGCTCCCGCGCAACGCATCGCCCGTGCGTCTGCGCAACCGCGACGCCATCGACGGTCGCCCCCGCGGCCACCTGTCGAAGTTCGGCATCTCGCGCGTGCGGTTCCGCGACATGGCGCACAAGGGCGAGCTGCCCGGCGTGACCAAGTCGAGCTGGTAAGCATCCGCTTCTCGAAGGCCCGGATCTCCGCGGAGGTCCGGGCCTTCGTGCGTTCCCGCGCAGAGTGGATACCGAAGTCACACCAGTCACAGGAGCCCCACCCGACGCGCGACACGCCGGGGAAGATGACATGAGAAGGCGGGAAATCCGCGGGTTTCCGGGGTTTCTGGGTATATTCGGGACCGGTCCAACCGACCAACCCGGGCACTCGCCCGGTCCGAAGTAACTGAAGGCGGCACACGCTGCCGTCTGGAGGAAACCCCATGGCTATCACCAAGACCGAACTCGTCGCCAGCATCGCCAGCGCCACCGGCGAGAGCCAGGCCACCGTCGGCCGCGTCGTCGACGGCCTGTTCGCCGCCGTCTCCGAGAACGTCGCCAAGGGCGAGAAGGTCACGATCCCCGGCTTCCTGTCGTTCGAGACGGTCGCCACCGCCGCCCGCACGGGCCGCAACCCGCAGACCGGCGCCGAGATCGCCATCCCGGCCGGCAAGCGCGTCAAGGTCACGGCCGGCTCGAAGCTGAAGGCCGTCGCCAAGTAATTCCGCGGCGACGCTGTTGCCACACCTCGAAAGGGGATGCCTCCGGGCATCCCCTTTCGTCGTTCCTCCCGCGCCGGACACGTAGGCTGGACGGGTGCCGTCCCGCCTGCTTCGGGTCGCAGGTCCTGCGATCCTCGTCTTCGCCGCGGTCGTGACCCTGATCGCCGGCCTCGCGTACGGGGGCGGCGCGGCACGCCAGCTCCAGATCGACCCCGGACCGGTCGTGCGCTGGGGTCTTCCCGTCGCGACGCTCGCCGTGAACCTGTCGGCGGCGGCGCTCATCGGCGCCCTCGTGCTCGCCCTGTTCGCCCTGCGCGCGCAGACCCGCCCGTTCGACACGGCGCTCGATGTGGCATCCGTCGCGGCGGCCGTCTTCACGGTCGCGAGCGCCTCCGTCGCGTTCCTCACGGTCCTGAACGTGCTGGGGGCGACGCCGAGCGCCGGCGCGGAGTTCGGCCAGCAGCTCGGCAGGTTCCTCGTCGACACGGAACCCGGGCGGGCGTGGGCGCTCACGACGATCGCGGGGGCCGTGCTGACGGTGCTGACGTTCGCCGTGCGCGGGTGGACGCCGACGCTCCTCGTGACGGCGCTCGCCGTGGCATCCCTCATCCCCATGGCGACGCAGGGCCACTCCGGCGAAGAGGCCGGGCACAACGCCGCCGTCGTCGCGCTGACGCTCCACATCATCGGCGCGGCCGTGTGGCTCGGCGGCCTGCTGCTGCTCGTCGTGCTGCGTCCGACGCTTCGCCGCGACGAACTCGCCGACGTGATCGGCCGGTACTCGTCGATCGCCCTCGCGGCATTCGTCGTGGTGGCGCTCTCCGGCATCGCACGCGCCGTCGTCGGCGTCGTGGAGGTGAAGTACCTGCTGTCGCCGTACGGCGCGATCCTCGCGGTGAAGGTCGCCGCGCTCCTCATCATCGGGTTCCTCGGCGCGCTGTATCGGAAGTTCCTCATCGCGCGCCTGCAGGGCGAAGCCACCGAGCGGCGCTTCTGGGGGCTCATCGCGCTGGAGCTCGCCTTCATGGGCATCGCGAGCGGCGCCGCCGTCGCCCTGTCGCGCACGCCCCCGCCCGTCGACATGAGCCTTCCCGTCGTGCGGACCCCGGCGGAGTTCCTCACCGGGTCGCCGCTGCCCCCCGAACTGACGCCGCTCCGGTGGATCACCGCGTGGGACATCGACATCCTCTGGGCCTTCGCCGTCGGCTTCGGCGCGTTCTTCTACCTCGTCGGCGTGTGGCGTCTGCACCGCCGCGGCGACCGGTGGCCGATCTACCGCACCGTGATGTGGCTCGCCGGGCTGGCATCCCTCTTCTGGGTGACGAGCGGTTCGGTCAACGCGTACCAGGACTACCTGTTCAGCATGCACATGGTCGGTCACATGCTGCTGTCGATGGCGATCCCGATGCTGCTCGTGTTCGGCGCGCCCGTGAGCCTGGCATCCCGCGCCATCGCGAAGCGCACCGACGGCACGCGCGGCGGGCGCGAGTGGATCCTCTGGGCCGTGCACACCCCGTTCGCCCGCGTCGTGACGCATCCGCTGTTCGCGGCGGCCATGTTCATCGGGTCGCTGTGGGCGTTCTACTACACCGACCTCTTCCGGTGGACGCTCTACGACCACATCGGGCACGAGTGGATGATCGCGCACTTCCTCATCTCGGGGTACCTGTTCGTGCAGTCGCTCGTCGGCGTCGACCCCGTGCCCTACCGCCTCGCGTACCCGTTCCGGCTCGTGACGCTCATCGGTGTCATGGCGATGCACGCGTTCTTCGGCATCTCGATCATGATGGCGCAGGGCCTCTTCGTCGCCGAATGGTTCGGAGCGATGGGCCGCACGTGGGGCGAGACCCCGCTGCAGGATCAGTACTCCGGCGGTGGCGTCGCCTGGTCGATCGGCGAGATCCCGACCCTCATCCTCGCGATCACCGTCGCGATCCAGTGGAGCCGGTCGGACGAGCGTCTGCAGCGCCGCGCCGACCGTCACGCGGACCGCACGGGCGACGCCGAACTCGAAGAGTACAACGCCCGTCTCGCGGCGCTCGCCGAACAGGACGCCCGCGCACGGCGCTGACGCTGCCGGTCAGCTGCCGTCGGTGATCTGGATGGATGCCGTGCCGTCGGGCAGCATCGTGATCGTCCCGCCGATGAAGAACGGCACCGCCTCATCGAGCGTGCGGACCTTGCCGTCGAAGATCGACTGGATGTCGACCTTGATATGCGCCACGGCGGGGACGCGCTCGATCGCCCAGTTGGCGCCGTCGGGAACGATGCTCACCTCCGGCTGCTGCTGCATCGTCCAGATCGGGTCGCTGATGATGCGGTTCTGCACGACGAGCCCGAAGGGGCATCCCGTGGGCTGCAGCACCTGTTGCGTCGCGCACGCCGTCAGGAAGTCGTCGACGCGCCGCTGGACGACCTCGACGAACTCGGCCGTGGGCTGGGTCTGCACGTCGACGGGGACGTTCGCCTGCGGAGTGTCGGACAGGACGGCGACGCCCGGGCTCGACGACGCGGGCGTGTCGACCGAGATCGAGTACAGCCCGGGGGAGAAGACGAGGAGCGCCACCGGCTTCAAGGGGTCTGCGGACGCTCCGTCCGGCGAGACCTGGCGCGTGTCGAGGTCGAAGCCGTTGACGGTGAACCGGGTCGCGCCGCGCACGGTCAGCTTCACGACGGCGAGGGGGCTCGTGGCGAAGCGCCAGGAGGGGACGACGCCGATCCAGCCGGCGGACTCGACGCGGAACGAGCTCGTCCCGGTGTGGCGGCCCGCGACGTAGCGCACCGTCACGGTCGTCACACCGTCGTCGCCCGTCGCCACAGAAGAGACGCTGACACCCGTCAACGGGGCGAGCGCCGCACGGCGCAGGAGCGCTTCGTTCGCGTCGGCAGGCAGGCCCGCCGCCGTGAGCTGCGCGGAGTCGACGACGACACCGGGCAGCGCGAGCGCCTCAGCCGCCTGGCCGCGGCTGAGCAGGTCGAGATAGCGCGTGACGAAGGCCTGCGGGCTGTACAGGTCGCGGTAGAGGATGACGCCCGTCGCGCCGAGTGCGCCGATGAGCAGGATGCCGACGATGGTGAGGGCGAACAGGTCGCGCCCGAGGGTGCGGCGGGGCCTTTTGCGACGTCGCGGGGCCGACGAGGCATCCGTCTGCACGTCTTCCTCCGCCTCGCCCACGGGACCAGTCTATGAATGCGACCCTGATAGCTAGCATGGATCGGTGAGTCTCCCGCCGCTGTCACCCGAACAGGAGGAGCTCTTCCGCCTGATCGAGGACACGCGCGAGCACGTGTTCGTGACCGGTCGAGCGGGCACCGGCAAGTCGACGCTGCTGCAGCACCTCGCCTGGAACACGCAGAAGCAGATCGCGGTGTGCGCGCCGACGGGGGTCGCGGCGCTCAACGTCGAGGGGCAGACGATCCATTCGCTGTTCCGCCTGCCGATCGGGCTCATCGCCGACAGCGAGCTCGAGCAGTCCGAGCCCGCCCGCAAGATCATGAATGCGATCGACACGCTCGTCATCGACGAGATCTCGATGGTGAACGCGGACCTGATGGATGCCATCGACCGCTCACTCCGGCAGGCGCGCCGCCGCCGTTCGGAGCCGTTCGGGGGCGTGCAGATCGTGATGTTCGGCGACCCGTACCAGCTCGCGCCCGTCCCGCCGCGCGGTGACGAGCAGCGCTACGTCGATGACCACTACCGGTCGTTCTGGTTCTTCGACGCGCAAGTGTGGGCCGGCCCCTCAGCGAGCTCCGGCGGTTCCGCAGCCCCGGACGGGATGGCCGGTGCGATCCGCTCGGACGGGCTCCTCGACCTCGGGCGGGTGGGGGCGCCGCTGAACATCCGCGAGCTGCGCGAGATCCACCGGCAGTCCGACGCCGAGTTCAAGCACATGCTGAACGCCGTCCGGTACGGGGTGGTCACGGCCGAGATCGCCGGAAAGCTCAATGCGGCCGGTGCCCGCCCCGTGCCGGAGCCGGCGGAGGGCGAGCCTCCGATCATCACGCTCGCGACGCGAAACGACATCGTCAACCGCATCAATCAGCGCCACCTCGACGCCCTGCCGGGTGCCGTGCAGACGGCGCGCGCGGACGTCTCGGGCGACTTCGGCCGCGGCGAAGCGTCGTACCCCGCCGATGCCGAACTGCAGCTGAAGGTCGGCGCGCAGGTGATGTTCCTGCGGAACGACATCGCGGCACGCCCGGGTGCGTACGGCGAGGGCCCGCGATGGGTCAACGGCTCGATCGGGACGGTCACCCGGATCGCGGGCGGCACGGTGCGCGTCGAACTCGACGGCGAGGAGCACGACGTCGAGCCGGCCGTGTGGGAGAGGTTCCGGTACGCGTACGACCCGCACACGCGGAAGCTCTCGCGCGACATCGTCGCCGAGTTCACGCAGTTCCCGCTGCGGCTCGCCTGGGCGGTGACGATCCACAAGTCGCAGGGGAAGACCTACGACCGCGCCGTGATCGACCTCGGCTCGGGCGCGTTCGCCCCCGGCCAGACCTACGTGGCGCTGTCGCGACTGACGTCGCTCGACGGGCTGTATCTCACCAGAC
The DNA here is from genome assembly GCA_029960085.1 of Microbacteriaceae bacterium PS02067. Lineage (GTDB taxonomy): Bacteria > Actinomycetota > Actinomycetes > Actinomycetales > Microbacteriaceae > Microbacterium. Next base: position 6,660 of record JASCPG010000065.1, read on the forward strand.
CGCTGCGGCCCGGCGACATCCTCGTGGATGCCGACGTGCGCCGCTTCATGGCGGGGGTGCGCGCGTCGGGGTTCTGACCCCGGTGGGCCCCTTGGGTGTGGCGGTGCCGCGACGGGCGGCGTGTGCCGCCGCGCCGGATGCGGGTCAGGCGGCGGAGGCGGCCTTCGCGGCGGCGAGGTCGACGAACAGGTCGGTGTTCAGCTGGTAGGCGTGGAGGACCTCGTCGATGACGCGTTCCGCTTCCATGGCGTCCCACGGCGCGGCGTCGAGCTGTTCGCGGTAGACGTCCTTGAAGGCGGCCGGGTCGGCGATCTCGTCGAAGACGTAGAAGCCGATGCCGTTCGTGCCGAGGTCGAACTGGCGCGCCATGAGCTTGCCGATGAACTGGCCTCCGGAGAGGTCGCCGAGGTAGCGGGTGTAGTGGTGGGCGACGAAGCCCCCCGCCCAGCCCTGCGCCGCGACCTCGTCGATCCGGGCGACGTAGCGCTCGGTCGTCGGGACGGGTGCGATGCGCTCGCGCCAGTCGGCACCGATGAGGTAGGTGAGGTCGGCCTCCAGGGCGGGGAGGCGCGTGAGCTTCTCCGTGATGAACGGCGCCGCGATCGGGTCGCCTGCGAAGGTCGCCGCCGCGCGCTCGAGCGCCTCGTAGACGTACCAGTGCTGGGCGACGAGGGCGACGTAGTCGTCGCGGGTCCCCTCACCGCGCATGAGGTCGGCCATGAAGCCGGCGTGCTCGCTGCCGGAGTGGGCGCTGCGGGAGCGCTCGCGCAGGGCGGTGGAGAAGGGGACGATCTCGGGCATGGCCCTCAGTCTAGCTGAAACTAAGGCTCACCTAAACTGAAGGTTTCGTGGGAAGACGTTTCCGGGCTGCGCCCACGTGCGCTGAGCGTCAGTCGTGCGGTCGGGCGGTGACGCCCAGGCGCGCGCACGCCGCGTCGTAGAGTGCGACGATCTCCCGGCGCACCTCGCGGCGTTCGGTGATGTCGCCGCCGGGCCACGGCACCCGGATGACGTCCTCCGTGCCGTCGGCCGTGATGACGTGCCACTGCCCGGCCGCGCCATCGAACGACGTCATCTCGGACGAGATGACGTCCGCGAGCGGGGAGAACGCGCGGGCGATCAGCAGGTTGTCGTCGGCGTGGTCGTTGTTCATGTGACCGAGGACGCCGGAGAGCGCGGCCTCATCGAAGATGTGCGGCATGGCACCAGCCTAGGGACCCGGCGTCAGGGCATCCGTATGACAGAGCTCTCATGCGTCGGTGACGGCGGCGATTCTCGTCGACGCGACAATGTGTTTTACGCTGAAGGTGATACCGGGGGGTGAGTAATGCGGCGTTCCCGTCGACTGAGGCGCGTCGTCTCTCTAGTGTGCGCTCTCGCGATCGCCGTGCCGCTCGCCGCCTGCTCGTCCGAGTCGACGCCGAGCGTCGTGCTTCCCTCCGCGAACCCGTCGACGCTCCCCGAGGCCGTGCGGACGCAGCTTTCGACGGCGGTCGAGCGCGCGATGGCCGCATCCGGATCGTCGGGCGCCGTCGCGGGGGTATGGGTCCCGTGGGCGGGCACGTGGACGGCCGGTGCGGGGACGCTGAAGCCCGGCGGGGCGCCCGTGACGGCGAGTTCGAGCGTCTCGGCGGGTGCTGTGACGCAGGCGATGACGTGCGATGTGCTCTTCGGGATGGTCAAGGACGGCAAGGTCGGGCTCGGGGACCCGGTGACGACCTATGTCCCCGGGCTGCCGGGCTACGACAACGTGACGCTCGGCGATCTCTGCAACTCGACGACGGGGCTTCCATCGTTCGACGGGCCGCTGCAGGCGAGGCTCCTCGCGAACCCCGCTCGTGTGTGGAATCCGCGCGAGCTCATCGCGTACGGGATGTCGGGTACGGGGGTGGCGAACCCGGGGGCATCCTTCGCCGATGCGGACACGAACTACGTGCTGCTCGGCGTGGCGCTCGAGAGCGCGTCGCGGCTGAGCGCAGAGGCGCTGTACGAGAAGTACGTGTTCGGGCCGACCGACATGACGAACTCGTCGCTGCCGGTGAATGCCGCGTCCGACCTGCGGGGATCGTGGTCGGGGACGACCGCCGAGGGCGCCGTCGCGTGCGCCGAGCCCGTCGACCTCGGCACCGTGTCTCCCTCGTTCCAGTTCACGGCGGGCGGTGTCGTGAGCGATCTCACCGATCTCGGCCGATACACGCAGGCGCTCGCGATGGGAGCGCGCCCCTATGACACCGACAAGCGCTTCGCGGATCCGCTCCCCGCGGCGCCGGATGCCCCGTCGTGGTTCACCGCGCGCGGGGGGACGTTCCAGGCGGGCACCCTGATCGGTCAGTTCGGCGCGACGCCGGGGTTCCTCACGGCGGCGTTCGCGGACAAGAACACCGGCATGACGGTCGTCGTCGTCCTCAACAACTCGCGGGCGTCGGCGACGCTCGTGCGAAGCCTCGCCTGGCAGCTCGCGGCGATCGCGTCGAAGCTGCCGGCAACGGGCGGCGGAACGACCCCCGACGCGGGTCTGCCGTGGACGGCGGATGACATGGCGGCCCAGGTCGCGGCGGCGGCCATCTGTCCCATCCCGTGAGCGCGCGCCCGGCCTCGGCGCGGGCGGGCGGTGCGCGGCCGTTCGGTGCGACGGGGTCCGCGGTCGCCCTGGTGGTCGCGGGGCTCGCGTGTCAGGAGATCGGCGCGTCGATCGCCGTGCTGCTGTTCCCCGATGTCGGTCCGCTCGGGATGGTCATGCTGAGGCTCGTGTCCTCGGCGATCATCCTGCTGGTCGTCGCGCGGCCGAGTCTCCGCGGCCACGGCCGCTCATCGTGGCTCGCGGTGGCGCGGTTCGGGCTCGTGCTCGCGGCGATGAACGGGCTCTTCTATCTCGCGCTCGAGCGACTCCCGTTGGGTGTCACGGTGACGATCGAAGTGCTCGGCCCCCTGGCGCTGTCGATCATCGCCGCTCGCGCGGCGTCGTCGTGGGTGTGGGCGGGCCTCGCGCTGCTCGGGGTGGTCGCGCTCGCCGGCGGAGGATGGGATCGGCTCGACCTGCTCGGGGTGCTGTGCGCCCTCGGAGCCGCTGCGGCATGGGCGTTCTACATCCTGTCGTCGGCCCGCGTGGGTGCGGCGTTCCCGAAGCTCGACGGACTCGCGCTCGCCATGACGGTGGGGGCAGTCGCGTCGCTGCCGTTCGGCATCGCGGATGCCGGGGTGGCGCTGCTGCGGCCGGAGATCCTCGGCCTCGGCGCGGCCGTGGCGCTGTTGTCGTCGACGCTGCCGTATGCGTTCGAGCTGGTCGCACTGCGGAAGCTCCCGGCATCCGCGTTCGCGATCCTGATGAGTCTGGCGCCGGCGATCGCCGCCCTCGCCGGATTCGTGCTGCTCGGGCAGCATCTGAGCTGGGGGGAGCTCATCGGGATCGCGCTCGTGGTGGGCGCGTCGATCGGGGCCGTCCGTGCGGCGGGGCGGCGTGCGGTGGCTGAGCCGTCGGTGTCGGGGTAACGGGAGACGTGCAGGTCCTCGCGCGCACTGCGCGCAGATGGGCGCACTCTCGCCGTGCCGTGGGCGTACCGGGGTCGCCTTCTTTCGCTGGTGTGTCGTCGCAGTCAGCTGTCGGTGCGCGCACGGCGACGCGCGAGGACGATGCCGGTCAGCGCGGTCAGCACGCCGAGGACGATGAGGGGGAATGGAGGTTGGGCTCCGGTGTTGGCCAGGTGCCACTCGACGGCGCGCGCGGCGCTCATCTACCAGCACGCGGCAGAGGAGCGGAACGTCGCCATCGCGGCCACTCTCGATGTGCTGGCGGGTCGGGCGCTAGAGCCTCGCGTGCAGACGCGCAGGGCGGGCCTGGAGGCGGTTATTCGCCTGGAGGTTGACGCCTAACGCGGGCTACACCCCGAAACTCTCACCCGTGAACGCCGCCCGGCGCTTACCTTCGCCGCGGGGAAGATGGTGCGAGGCCCAACGGGCTCGGATGGTCAGGTCATCGTCTAGTACCGGGTAACTGAGCACGGATTGCGGCGCGGTGCCCTGCGTGCCAGGTGCGGGGAGTCGTGGCGCGCGTGACGGGTCGAGCGGCGGGGTGTGGTCCGGGTGCATGTAGATGAAGCGGTCGGCCGCGGCGTAGATGGCATCCACGAATGCGACCCCGACGCCGCTCAGATTCATGCGGTGATCGACCCGCTTCTCGGGGTCGTCCTTCACCATCTGAATGTCCGGCATGAAGATGAAGCGATGCGGATCGAGCGGGAACACAATGTCCCATGTGAGCGCCGCGCCTACCTGATCCTCATCGTCGTGGGCGTTCAGGATCACCACCGGACAGTCCGAGGTCGGCAGGCAAGCACTCGTGAAGCCGAGGCCCCAGGGGCGAACGTGAAGTGCTTGCGCGACCTCTCCCAGCGTCGAGGCGATGTAGCGAGCGTGGGTAGTGGCGAGGTCAGGCGGTGCGGGTGCTCCGGGAACGGTGAACGATCTGCTCGCCCCCCACGCATCGAGGCGCTTGCGCTGGCGGGTGGTGCGCACGATCTGAGCCGCCATGTACCAGGCGAGCGGTCCCCTCATTCGCGGGGGCAACGGCCAGAAGTCCGTGAGCGCATACTTCGGATCGTCCAGCAGAACGCGAAAGACGTGCGCGGCCGCGTCCTCGATGCGCCCGAAGAACGATTCCAGGATGCGTGTCTCCTTGCCATCGAGCCCCTCGAATGTGTAGAAGTCACCTACGGCACCCACGTTCTTGATGTTCGCAGGGAACACCCTCGTCGGTGTACTCACGTCGGCGGCGTTCGTGAACCACTCCCGCGGCGGGTTGCCTGGGCCCGGCACTGCGAAGCGCCGGAGATGCACTCTGGGCACGTGGTGATCGTTCGGCATCGAGGCCCCCTTGCGAGTCGCCAGGGCCTCATTCAACCGCGCGCCACCGACACTTAGGGCACGTGGAGGGCACGGATTCCTGCATGTGCGGTCGTTCGCGTCCAGGCGAGCGTGGAGCGAATACCGCTCTGACCTGGGTATAACGTTGTGGAGGGGCTGACGGGAATCGAACCCGCGCTGTCTGCTTGGGAAGCAGAAGTTCTGCCATTGAACTACAGCCCCAGGTGCACCACGAAGGGTGCCGGGCTAGCTTAGCAAACCGTCGTGTGCCCGACGGTGAGGCATGGATGCCGCAGCCGCAAGCCACTCGCGCATGAGTTCGACCGACGCGAGGTCGGCGGTGATGACCGGGCCCGAGACTCGCGTGCAGGGCTACGGCGCTGCGCGCCGCAGCGTCACGACGCGACGGGTCGGAAGATCGCTCATTGACCTCTCCTACCGGCGAACGGTGGGAACGATTGCGCCCTGCGCGGCGGCTGCCCCGCGCAACGACGATCAGGTACCCGCAGAGGCCGAGGGTGCCGCCGGGTCCTCCACGGTGTGCACGACGCGCAGGCCGGCGATCCGCCGGCGATCCAGCGACGTCACCTGCAGCGTCGCACCGGGCACCTCGACCGAATCGCCGACCCGCGCGAGGCGGCCGAGCCGCTCCGTCACGAACCCGGCGATCGTGTCGGACGACCCCCGGGGCAGCGCGAGACCCGTGACCTCTTCGAAGTCACCGAGGTTCAGGCGGCCGTCGACGATGCCGCTCGCGGCATCCGCATCTTCGGTGGTGTCGTACTCGTCGAAGATCTCGCCGACGACCTCCTCGACGAGATCCTCCAGGGTGACGATGCCGTCGGTGCCGCCGTACTCGTCGACGACCACCGCGATCTGATCGCCCGCGGCGCGCAGGCGCGTCAGAGTCGGCAGCACCCGCGCCGACGAGGGCACGTATGAGATCGGCCGCATCACGTCGGAGAGCAGCCGTGAGGGGTCGGCGGCCGCCGCCTCGAAGAGGTCGCGCACGTGCACGAAGCCCACGATGTCGTCGATCGACGTGTTGGCGACCGGGTAGCGCGAGAACGGCAGCTCGCTCACGCGGACGACCGCGTCGCCGACGGTCGCGTTGTCGTCGAGGGCCACGACCTCGGGCCGCGGGCGCATGACCTCACTGATCTGTCGTCCGCGCAGCGACAGCACGTCGTCGAGGATCCGCCGCTCGTCTTCGGGCAGGCCCTGGTGGGTGGCGACGATGTCGCGCACCTCATCGTCGCTCAGCTCGTCGCCCGATTTGTGCGGGTCGCCGCCGAGCAGACGCACGAGCGCGTTCGTCGACACCGACAGCAGCCAGATCACCGGCTTCATGACGGTCGCGAAGCCGTCGAGCACGGGGGCGACGGCGTAGGCGAACTGCGCGTTGCGCTGGATCGCCAGCCGCTTCGGCACGAGCTCGCCCAGCACGAGCGAGAGGTAGGCGATCACCAGCGTCAGCACGGTCGTCGCGAGGGTGAGGGCTGCGGATGCCGACATCCCCCATCCCACGAACAGTGGGGCCACCGACGGCGCGATCGAGGTCGCCCCGTACGCGGCGGAGGCGAATCCGGCTACCGTCACGCCGATCTGCACGGCGGAGAGGAAGGTGTTGGGGTTGCGCGCGAGCCCGGCGACCTTCGCGCCGCGCCTCCCGCGGGACGCGATCGCGTTGATCTGACTCTCGCGCAGCGTGACGAGGGCCATCTCGGTCGCGGCGAACACGCCCCCGACGAGGACGAACGTGAAGACGAGCGCGATGTTCCAGAGAAGATCGCCCATCAGCGTTTGGGGGCGTCGGCGGGCGCGGTATCCTCAGCCGAGGCGATGGCGTCGGCATCCGGCGGTGCGAGCCGCCCCCGGCGGTGCGTCACGACGAGGCTCGCGATCGTCGCCACGGTGACCGTCGCGCCGATGAACAGCAGCGAGAACCAGATCGGGATCTCGGGCGCCCACAGCATGGGCTCGCCGCCGTTGATGAACGGCAGCTCGTTGACGTGCATCGCGTGCAGCAGGAGCTTGACGCCGATGAACGCGAGGATGACGGCCAGGCCCTGCGCGAGGTAGATGAGGCGCTCGAGCAGCCCGCCGATGAGGAAGTACAGCTGGCGCAGGCCCATGAGGGCGAACGCGTTCGCCGTGAAGACGATGTACGCCTGTTCGGTGAGACCGTAGATCGCCGGGATCGAGTCGACGGCGAAGACGAGGTCGACGAAGCCGATCGCGATGATCACGAGAAGCATCGGCGTCACGAAACGCCGGCCGTCGCGCTTCACGGTGAGTCGGTCGCCGTCGTACTCGTCGCTGACCGGCAGGTGGCGGCGGACGAACCGCATGAACCGCCCGTCCGCGGGGTTCGACTCGCCGTGCGAGAACGCCTGCCGATAGGCGAGGAACAGCAGCAGCGCGCCGAAGAGATAGAAGATCCACGAGAAGTTGGAGATCAGGGTCGCGCCGACGGCGATGAAGACGCCGCGGAGGATGAGCGCGATGACGATGCCGATCATCAGCACCTTCTGCTGGTAGATCTTCGGCACCGCGAAGCTCGTCATGACGATCAGGAAGACGAACAGGTTGTCGATCGACAGCGCCTTCTCGGTGAGGTAGCCGGCGAAGTACTCGCCGCCGTAGGTCCACCCCGACACGACGCCGATGCCGACGCCGAACAGCAGCGCGAGGCTGACGTAGAAGGCCGACCACCGCGCCGACTCGCCGATCGTGGGTTCGTGGGGTTTGCGGACGTGCGCGAAGAACTCGTACACGAAGAAGGCGATCGTGACGGCGATCGTGATGATCCACACGAGGGGAGTGATGTTCACGGGGGCTCCGAGATATGGGCGTTGACGCGGTCAGCGCCCAGAGTCTCTTCCATCTCCCTGTGTGGGAAGACCGGCCGTCCGGCGCGCGACGTTGCACACGTAGTGACGAACTGACCGTCTCGGAATACTCCCCCTGGACTGTCGAAAGTCTAGCGACCGCGCCTTCTGCCTTTCTGAGAAAGCGCCGCGGATGCGTGCGCCGTGTCGGTGATGCGGTCTGCGCGCGAGAGCACGGCCCGCGGATAGGCTGGCCGTGTGCTTCTGAGCGATCGCGACATCCGCACCGAGATCTCCACCGGCCGGGTCGGCCTCGATCCGTGGGACCCGGCGATGGTCCAGCCGTCGAGCATCGATGTACGTCTCGACCGCTACTTCCGGCTGTTCGACAACCACAAGTACCCCTTCATCGACCCGTCCGAGGATCAGCCCGATCTGACCCGCCTCATCGAGGTCGATCCCGATGAGCCGTTCGTCCTGCACCCGGGCGAGTTCGTGCTGGGATCCACGTTCGAGCAGGTCACTCTCCCCGACGACATCGCTGCTCGACTCGAGGGCAAGTCGTCGCTCGGCCGCTTGGGCCTGCTGACCCATTCGACGGCCGGCTTCATCGACCCGGGTTTCTCGGGGCACGTCACCCTCGAGCTCTCCAACGTCGCCACGCTGCCGATCAAGCTGTGGCCCGGTATGAAGATCGGCCAGCTGTGCTTCTTCCGCCTGTCCTCGGCGGCCGAGAACCCCTATGGCACGGGTCCCTACCTGAACCGGTACCACGGACAGCGCGGCCCCACGGCGTCCCGCTCGTTCATGAACTTCCACCGCACCGACGTCGGCGCGACCGATGCCGGAGCGCGAGGCAACTGACCCGGCGGTCCGGGCGCGGGCAGCACAGCCGCCACGCAGGCGGCGCGTCAGCCGGTGGTGATGTTTGCAGGAAAACGGAGCCGCTTGGCGCGGTGTCCCCCGAGAGGTCGGCGCCGCCGGACGGGGTTGCGGTAGAGTTCCTGCATTCGTCACGCCGGCTCCGCCTGTCGCGCCGGTTCCGTCACACTCGGCGCCGCCCCGTGACGAATGCAGGAGAAACGTGGCACCGCCCCGCATCGAGGCCCGGAAATCCGGGGCTCTCGTGCGGCGCGACGCGAGATCTCCTGCGTTGGTCACCGCGGCGGGCCGCGCGTTCGCATGCCCGCGGCGGGCGCGACGGGCGCGACGGCCGCGACGGCCGCGACGTGGGCG
>JASCPG010000066.1 GCA_029960085.1 Microbacteriaceae bacterium PS02067
CTCCAGCAGCACCGCGCCCGGCGAGGTGCTGCTGGAGGCCGCCGGTCTCGCCGTGTCGCGGGTGCGCGGCGAGTCCGTGGCATCCGGGCTCACCCTCGACGTCCGCGCGGGGGAGGCGCTCGCGGTCACGGGCCCGAACGGCGCAGGGAAGTCGACTCTCGGCCTCACCCTCGCGGGGCTCCTGCGGCCCGCGGGCGGCACCGTGGCGGCATCGGCCGCGCTCGCGGACGGCGCCGCCAGCGCGCCCATCGCGTGGACCTCGAAGCAGCTGCTGACCCGCATCGGCACGGTGTTCCAGGAGCCCGAGCACCAGCTGCTGACGAGATCCGTCCGCGAGGAGCTGGAAGTCGGCCCGCGCGCGCTCGGGCTGCCGCAGGCGCAGACGCATGCCCGCGTCGACGAACTCCTCGAGCGGCTGCGGCTGTCCGCGCTCGCGCGCGCCAATCCGTACACGCTCTCGGGAGGCGAGAAGCGCCGGCTGACGGTCGCGGCGGCCCTCGCGACCGCACCGCGCGTGCTCGTCCTCGACGAACCGACCTTCGGGCAGGACGCCCGTACGTGGGCGGAGCTCGTCGCGCTGCTCGCCCGCCTGCGCGACGACGGGAACGCGCTTGTCGTCATCACGCACGACGCGCGCGTCGTCTCGGCGCTCCACGCCCGCACCTTCGCGTTGACCGGAGCGCGGTCGTGACCCTTCTCGACAGTCGCGCCCGCACGGGCGTCGTGGCCCGCATCAACCCGGTCGCGAAGCTCCTGGCATCCGCGCTCATCGCGCTGCCTCTGATCCTGACGCTCGACACCGTGTCGGCGGCGGTCGCCCTCGCGCTCGAATGCGTCCTGTTCCTGTTCGCGGGGCTCACGTGGCGGGAGTTCTGGTTGCGCACGTGGCCGGTCTGGATCGCCGCGCCGCTCACGGCGCTGACGATCCTGCTCTACGGAGAGGTGTCCGGCGAGATCTACCTGGATTGGTTCGTCGTGCGCGTCAGCGACGGCTCGATCGCCCTCGCGGCTGCGACGTTCCTGCGGGTCCTCGCGGTCGCGCTCCCGTCGGTCGTGCTGTTCGTCACCGTCGACCCGACCGATCTCGCCGACGGGCTCGCACAGGTGCTGCACCTGCCGGCGCGGTTCGTGCTCGGCGCGCTCGCGGGGTTGCGGATGGTGGGGCTCTTCCTCGACGACTGGCGGGCGCTCGAGCTCGCCCGGCGCGCCCGCGGCGTCGCCGATCGCGGCCGTGTGCGCCGGTTCGTCGGCATGGCGTTCGCACTGCTCGTCCTCTCCATCCGCCGCGGCTCGAAGCTCGCGACCGCGATGGAGGCGCGCGGGTTCGGCGCCGCGACGACCCGCACGTGGGCGCGCGCGTCCCGCTTCGGCTGGCGCGAATGGGTGCTCGTCGGCGTGGGCGCCGCGATCTCCGCCGTCGCCGTCGCCGCGGCCGTGTGGGCGGGCACCTGGAACTTCATCCTCGGCCCGCGCTGAACGCGTTCGTCCTCTCCATCCCTGTGCGCCGCGTTCAGGTCGTTGGCGTACAGTTCGGGGCACGCGGCATTGGGGCGCGCACCTGTCCGTCCGGCGATGAGCCGGGCCACCCGTGGAAAAGGGATCTGCGATGAATGCGTCGTCGAAGGCGAGCCGACCGACCGTGCAGGCGCTGCGGGACCGCCCGCAGGCCGACGTCCTCATCGTCGGCGGCGGCATCAACGGCATCGCGACGTTCCGCGACCTCGCCCTGCAGGGCGTCGATGTCGCCCTCGTCGAGCGCGGCGACTACGTCAGCGGGGCATCCTCCGCCTCGAGCCACATGGTCCACGGGGGCGTCCGCTACCTCGAGAACGGCGAGTTCCGGCTCGTGAAGGAGTCGGTCACCGAGCGCAATCGCCTCGTGCGCAATGCGCCGCACTACGTGAAGCCGCTGCCCACGACGATCCCGATCCACCGGACGTTCTCCGGCATCCTCGCGGCGCCCTTCCGGCTGCTTGTCACGCACGGGCGCGGCAAGCCGCGCGAGCGCGGTGCCCTGCTCATCAAGGCGGGGCTCCTCATGTACGACACGTTCTCGCGCGACGGCGGCGCGGTGCCGCGGCACCGGTTCCGCGGTCGACGTCGTTCGCGTGAGCTGTTCCCCGACCTCGACGAGCGGTTCCGCTACACCGCGACCTACTACGACGCGTCGATGCACGACCCCGAGCGGCTCGCGCTCGACGTGCTCCGTGACGGCGTGCGCGAGGATGCCGCGCGCGCCGCCAACTACGCCTCTGTCATCGGCGCGGACGGGGCATCCGCCCTCATCCGCGACGAACTCACGGGCGAGGAGTTCCCGTTCCACGCGAAGGTCGTCGTCAACACGAGCGGCCCGTGGACCGATCTGACGAACGCGGCCCTCGGGCAGCCGACCCGTTTCATGGGTGGCACGAAGGGCTCGCACATCGTGCTCGACAATCCGGAGCTGCTCGCGGCGACCCGTGGCAACGAGATCTTCTTCGAGGCATCCGACGGACGCATCGTGCTCATCTATCCGTTGAAGGGTCGGGTCATGGTCGGGACCACCGACGTCGACGCCGACCCTCGCACGGCGACCGTGTGCACGGACGACGAGATCGGCTACTTCTTCGACCTCATCGCGCAGGTGTTCCCGCACATCGCGGTCGAGCGCGAGCAGATCGTCTACACGTTCTCCGGCATCCGTCCGCTGCCCCGCCACGACGACGTCGCACCCGGATTCGTCTCGCGCGACTACCGCATCGAGCAGGCGAGGCTCGGGGGCGCCGAGGGTGTTCCGGCGCTCAGCCTCGTCGGCGGGAAGTGGACGACGTTCCGCGCGCTGTCGGAGCACCTCGCCACGGAGGTCATGACGCTCCTCGGGCGCACGCGCACCGTCTCCACGACCGACCTCGCGATCGGCGGCGGCGCCGGGTTCCCGCGCACGGATGACGACCGCACGGCGTGGCTCGAGGCGAACCGCGGCGTGCACTCGATCGAGTTCGCCGACCGGATGCTCGATCGCTACGGGACGTACGCCGCCGAACTGCTGACAGAGCTCCCTGCGACACAGCGGCCGCTCGCCCACGCGGCGGGGTACTCGCGCGAAGAGATCGCGCTGCTCGCCGAGCGCGAGGAGGTCGTCACCCTCGTCGACCTGCTGCTGCGGCGCACGTCGGTCGCCTTCGTCGGCGGCGTGACCGCGCAGACGCTCGCCGAGATCGCCGCCGCCGCCGCGCCCGCCCTCGGCTGGGACGACGCGGAGGTCGAGCAGCAGATCGCCGCCGCGGCGGGCATCCTCCGCGACGCGCACCGGATCGACGTCGACACCGCGGCGCTCGCCCCGCAGCGGGCCTGATCGCCCGGGGCGCGCCGGCGCGACTCGACCGGGCCCGCCCCGATGCCGGGCCCGGCCCGATTCGCACACGACCTGGCTCGACCCTCCCGACCGACAGACAAGGATGTCATCATGGCCGACTACGTCATCGCCCTCGATCAGGGCACCACCTCCAGCCGTGCGATCATCTTCGACCGCGAGGGGTCGGTCGTCGCGACCGGCCAAAAGGAGCACGCGCAGATCATGCCGCGCGCCGGGTGGGTCGAGCACGATCCGATCGAGATCCGCGACAACCTGCGCGAGGTCATCGGTGTCGCGCTCGGGCGGGCGAGCCTCACGCGGCACGACATCGCCGCGATCGGCATCACGAACCAACGCGAGACCACCGTCGTCTGGGACAAGCGCACGGGCGAACCGGTGTACAACGCGATCGTCTGGCAGGACACCCGCACGCAGCCGATCGTCGACCGCCTCGCGGGGGATGCCGGCATCGACCGCTTCACGGACATCGTCGGCCTGCCGCTCGCGACCTACTTCTCCGGCACCAAGATCGTCTGGATCCTCGAGAACGTCGAAGGTGTGCGTGCGCGGGCCGAAGCGGGAGACCTCCTCTTCGGCACGACCGACACGTGGGCGCTCTGGAACCTCACGGGCGGACCCGAGGGTGGGGTGCACGCGACCGACGTCACGAACGCCTCGCGGACCCTCCTCATGGACCTGAAGACCCTCGAATGGCGGGACGACCTCCTCGCGGAGTTCGGCATCCCGCGCGCCATGATGCCCGAGATCCGCTCCTCCAGCGAGGTGTACGGCCACGCCCGGCCGACGTCGCTGCTGCGCGAGACTCCGGTCGCAGGCATCCTCGGCGATCAGCAGGCCGCGACGTTCGGCCAGGCCGCGTTCGATGCGGGCGAGAGCAAGAACACCTACGGCACCGGCAACTTCCTGATCTTCCAGACCGGGACCGAGATCGTCAGGAGCGAGAACGGCCTGCTCACGACCGTCGGCTACAAACTCGGTGACGAACCGGCCCACTACGCCCTCGAAGGGTCGATCGCGGTCACGGGATCGCTCATCCAGTGGCTGCGCGACCAGCTCGGCATCATCTCCTCCGCCGCCGAGGTCGAGGAGCTCGCCGCCCAGGTCGAGGACAACGGCGGGGTGTATTTCGTGCCCGCGTTTTCGGGACTCTTCGCGCCGCACTGGCGACCGGATGCCCGTGGCGCGATCCTCGGGCTCACGCGCTACTCGAACCGTAGCCACATCGCACGCGCGTCGCTCGAGGCCACGGCCTACCAGACGCGGGAGGTGCTCGACGCGGTCAACGCCGACTCCGGCGTCAGCCTCACGGAGCTGAAGGTCGACGGCGGCATGACCGCGAACGATACGCTCATGCAGTTCCAGGCCGACATTCTCGGCGTGCCGGTCGTCCGCCCCGTCGTCGCCGAGACGACGGCGCTCGGTGCGGCCTACGCCGCGGGTCTCGCGGTCGGGTTCTGGGCCGGGCTCGACGACCTCCGCGCCAACTGGCAGGAGGGCAAGCGCTGGGAGCCGCAGCTCGATCCGGCCGAACGCGACCGACAGTTGCGGCTCTGGAAGAAGGCCGTCGGCAAGTCCACGGGCTGGGTCGACGACGACGTGCGCTGACGCGCCCTGCGCATCCGGTCAGGTCGCGTTCCACAGTGCCCGGTAATAGGCGACGCGCTCCCGGTCGGGCGCGAGGCCGTACGCCTCGATGAGGGCGTCCTCCCACCCGGGCCCGTAGTTCCACTCCGTGCTCATGGATGCCACGGCGATGTCCGCCCACCGATCCGCGACGCCGAGCGCCCCCAGGTCGACGTGCGCGAGGAACCGGCCACCCTCGTCGAGGAGCGTGTTCGGGCAGCAGGCATCCCCGTGGCACACGACGAGAAGATCGTCCGGCGGCGGGGTGTGCTGCGCGGTCGGGATGCGGATGCCACGACGCGCGGCGTTCGCGAACCGCGTCGGGACGGACCAGTCGAACGGGCATCCGGCCACCGGCAGCGCGTCGTGCAGGGCGCGAAGGCCCTCGCCGACGGCGCGGACGGCGGTCGCCGGGTCGGCGAGCCAGCGCGGGTCGACGGCCGAGGTACCTGGCAGCGCGCGTGTCACGAGCCACTCGTCGGTGTCGCCTCCGCCGACCTCCAGCACCTCCGGTACGAGCGTGTGCGGGCGGGCCCAGCGAAGGCGCTCGGCCTCGTCGGCCATCGACGACTCCGCGTTCCGTGGGCCGTACTTGATGTATCGGTCGTCGCTCGTGCGGAATGTGAGGCCCCCCACGCCGTTGCGCCACACGGCGGTGAGCGCGGCATCTCCCGCGAGGGCGTGGACGGGCGCGGGCGCGGGGGAGCCCGGGGCGGGGATCGTCACGCGGCGCGGGGCGCCAGCAGGTCGGCGAGGACGACCGCCTGGTTGTGCTCGGGGTCGTGCGCGCCGAACAGGAGCGTCACGACGGGGTGCGCGTCGAGGGTGTGGCGGAGGTCGTCGACCGCCGGGTTCGCGGCGAGCTCCGCGCGGTAGCGGTCTTCGAACTCCGGCCACGGGAGACCGTCGTGATGGAACGCGCGGCGCAGGTCGTCGGACGGGGCGACCTGCTTGTCCCACAGGTCCACAGCGGCGCGCTCCTTCGACAGGCCCCGCGGCCACAGGCGGTCCACGAGCACGCGGAATCCGTCGCTCGGATCGGCCGGGTCGTACACGCGCTTGGTTCTCAGTTCCATGGCATCCAGTCAACTCCGCCTCGGGGGTGTGCGCCAGCGGTGCGGGGGGCGAGGGGCGGGCTCGCGGGAGCGGATGCGGGTGCGGGCGTCTGGAAGCCGGCGGCGTGGCGCGGCAGGATGGCGGGATGGCGCATCCGCTGATGTTCGACGACGCCGACCCGCTGCTGCGGCGGGTGCGCGCGGTCGCGCTCGCCCTCCCCGAGGCGCGGGAGAAGATCACGCACGGGCGCCCGACGTTCCACACCACCAAGGTGTTCGCGTACTTCGGCGGGTCGCCGCGCGGGCGCACTCTCGAGCGCCACGACGCGGCGCTGCTGTTCCGCCCCGATCCCGACGACGACGTGGCGCTGCGCCAGGACGCGCGCTTCTGGGAGCCTGCGTATCTGTGGCCGCACGGCTGGCTCGCGATCGACCTCGATGGCGCCGTCGACTGGGGCGAGATCGCCGAGCTCGTGGATGCCTCGTACCGTGCGACCGCGCCGCGCAGTCTCGTCCGCGAGCTCGACGCCCGGCCGGGGGCTCCGGGGGTCTCAGGGTAGGCGGAGGCCACCGGGCGTGACCTGACACTCAGTCCCGCGTACACTGGCATTCAATCCCGACCGGCACGGCCGCAGCGGCGTCGGCCGCAGAAGATTCGAAGGAGAATCCATGGAGATCGTCGGAGCATCCGCCCTCGTCACCGGCGGCGCCAGCGGGCTCGGACTCGCCACCGCCACCCGCCTCGCGGAGGCCGGCGCCCACGTCGTCATCGTCGACCTGCCGTCCTCGCCCGGTGCCGAGCGCGCCGCGGAGATCGGGGGCTCGTTCGCGGCCGCCGACGTCACCGACCCCGCGCAGATCGCGGCCGCCGTCGCGACGGCGGGGGAGCACGGCCCGCTCCGCGTCGTCGTCAACTGCGCCGGCATCGCGCCGCCCGCGAAGGTGCTCGACCGCGAAGGGGCACCGACCGATCTCGGTCACTTCGAGCGGATCATCCGGGTCAACCTCATCGGGACGTACAACGTCATCGCACAGGCATCCGCCGCGATCGCGAAGACGGACGCCACGGCCGGCGGGGACCGGGGGGTCATCGTCAACACGGCATCCGTCGCCGCGTTCGACGGCCAGATCGGGCAGCCCGCCTACTCCGCATCGAAGGGCGGCGTCCACGCGATGACCCTGCCGGTCGCGCGCGAACTCGCCCGCTACGGCATCCGCGTGTGCACGATCGCGCCCGGGATCATGGAGACCCCGATGCTCGCGGGCCTGCCGGAGGCGGCGCAGGCGAGTCTCGGCCAGCAGGTGCCCTACCCGTCCCGCCTCGGCCGGCCTGACGAGTACGCGAGTCTCGTGCTCGAGATCGTCCGGAACGGATACCTCAACGGCGAGACCATCCGCCTCGACGGCGCGATCCGCATGGCCCCGAAGTGAGCGCGCCCACAGAGCGGGAAGCCTCCGTCCGAACTCCTCCAGTTCGGGCCTGGGGTCGCCAGTTCGGCTCGTCCAAGGCGACATCATCCACGAACTGGAGGAGTTCGGGAACCACAGTGAAGGAGACCGGATGACCGACTCGATCCTGTACGCGAGGGACGGCGCGCTCGCGCGCCTCACCTTCAACCGGCCCGCCTCGCTCAACGCGATGGGCTTCGAGATGGGCCAGCGCTGGCGCGATCTCGCCCACGAGATCACGGGCGACGACAGCATCGGGGCGATCCTCATCGACGCCGTCGGCCCGGCGTTCTGCGCGGGCGGCGATGTCGTCGAGATGTCGACCTCGGGCGCGGCAGGCGCCGAGGTGACGGCGATGGCGCGCGTGATCCACGACGGCATCCGCACGCTCGTGTCGTCCGACAAGCCGATCGTCGCCGCCGTGCAGGGCGCCGTCGCCGGCGGCGGGCTCGGCCTGATGCTCACCGCCGACTACATCGTCGCGAGCCCCAGGGCGAAGTTCGTCAGCCGATACGCCAACATCGGGCTGAGCCCCGACCTCGGCGTCTCGACCCTCCTCCCTGCGGCGGTCGGTCAGACGCGCGCCCTGCGGCTGCTCCTGCAGGACGAGACGATCGACGCCGCGACGGCGCTCGACTGGGGGCTCGTCGCCGAGGTCGCGGACGACCCGGGCGCCCGCGCGAACGAGGTCGCCGCCTTCTGGCTGCAGAACGCGACGGCCGCCTTCGGCACCGCCAAGCGGCTCATCCGGGCCGGCGCCGACCGCTCCTTCGCCGAGAACCTCGACGACGAAGCAGCCTCCATCGGAGCACGCTTCGACACACCCGAATCCGCCGTGCGCGTCGCCGCGTTCGCCGCGGCATCCACCAAGAACGCTCGCAAGGAGAACGCATGAGCCTCGCCGGAAAGACCATCCTGATGTCGGGCGGCAGCCGCGGCATCGGCCTCGCCATCGCCCTTCGCGCCGCGCGCGACGGCGCGAACATCGCCCTCATGGCCAAGACCGACACTCCTCACCCGAAGCTCGAGGGCACGGTCCATTCGGCCGCCGAGCAGATCGAGGCCGCGGGCGGCCACGCACTCCCGATCGTCGGCGACGTGCGCAACGACGACGACATCACCGAGGCCGTCCTGAAGACCCAGGGCGAGTTCGGTGGCATCGACATCGTCGTGAACAACGCGTCGGTCATCGACCTGTCCGGCTCGCTCGACCTCGCCGCGAAGAAGTACGACCTCATGCAGGACGTCAACGTCCGCGGCACGTTCATGCTGTCGCGCGCGGCCGTTCCGATCCTGAAGGATGCCCCGAACCCGCACATCCTGTCGCTGTCGCCGCCGCTCAACCTCAGCCCGCGCTGGCTCGGTGCGCACACGGGCTACACGATGGCGAAGTACGGCATGACGATGGCGACCCTCGGCCTGGCCGCCGAGTTCGCGGCCGACGGCATCGCGGCGAACACGCTCTGGCCCGAGACGACGATCGCGACCGCGGCCGTGCAGTTCGCGCTCGGCGGCGACCGGATGATGAGGGTCAGCCGCACGCCCGAGGTCTACGCCGACGCCGCGTACGAGGTGCTCCTGCGGTCCGCGCGCGAGTACACGGGTCAGACCCTCATCGTGGAGGACGTGCTGCGGGATGCCGGGGTCACCGACTTCTCGGGCTACGCCGCCGTCCCGGGGACGCCCGACAGCGAACTGTTCCCCGACATCTTCCTCTGAGGCATCCGCCCGGCCGGAGGCATCCGCACCTCCGGAGCGCGGCCGGCAGAGCCCGCCGGAGTCAGATCAGGCCGAGGCGGGTGAGGGCATTGTGGATGCCGTCGTCGAGCACATCCGTCGTGACGAGGTCGGCCTTCGCCTGCAGTGCGGGGTCGGCGCCGCCCATCGCGACGGCCGTGCCGACGACCTCGAACATCTCGACGTCGTTCCAGCTGTCGCCGATGCCCACGGCGTCGGCGGGGTCGCGGCCGAGGACCGCGAGCACCTCGAGGATCGCCGCACCCTTGTTGACGCCGCGCTGGCAGATCTCACCGTTCGACCCGCCCGGCAGCGGGATCGAGCCGGGGATCACGTGGAACTCCGGGCCGAGCTCGCCGGCCGCGAGGGTCAGCGTGTCGCTCGACGTGCTGAGGAAGGTCGCCTTGACGACCGCGTCGCGATCGACCTCGTCGAGCGGGCGGTAGTGGTTGAGCAGGGCGGCGTCATCCGCCGCGCCCGCGCGCTCGTCCGCTTCCGCGGATGCCGTGGAACCGTCCGCGGGCGGGTGCGCCGCGTGACGGAACTTCGCGGCGTATTCGAGCACGCCCGGGCTGACGTAGACGCTGTCATCCGTCTGCAGGAAGTAGTACGCGTCGTGCGACACGAAGTACTCGATCATCCGGTCGACGAGCGGACGCGGCATCGGGTGGGCGACGATCTGCTCGTCTCCGCGCACCGCGAAGGCGCCGCCGTTGGTGATCGCCCCGTCGACCTCGATCGCGCGCACGCGCGGGTTGATGTCGCCGGCCGAGCGCCCCGTGCACAGATACACGAGGTGGCCGTTCGCCCGCGCCGCGGCGATCGCGGCAGGCGTGGAGGCGGCCATCCGGGAGCCGTGCTCGAGGATCGTCCCGTCTATGTCGATGAACACGATGCGCGAAGAAGACGGGGGAAGGGTCACGGCATCCATCCTTTCAGAGCGGAGTGAACGGCTGCTGACCGCGCCCACGACGCGACCGGCAGCCGTCCACCCGCGATCAGATCAGACCGTTGGTGACGAACGCGTTGTGGAGTCCGTCGTCGTCGATCGCCGTCGTCACCTGGTCGGCGAGCGCCTGCACCCCCGGCGCGGCGTTCCCCATCGCGACCGACGTCCCGCACACGTCGAACATCTCGGCGTCGTTCCAGTTGTCGCCGACGCCGATCGCATCCCCCGCGCCGATGTCGAGGCGCTCCAGCAGGGCGAGGATCGCCGCGCCCTTGTGCACGCCCTGCGGTGCGACTTCGCCGGAGGACCACCCCGGCAGCGGGATCGTGCCGCTCACCACCGCGAACGTGCGCCCGAGGTCGGCGATCGCGCGCTCCGCGGCATCCGCGTTCTCGGTCACGAACACGAGCTTCGCCATGCGGGCCGGGTCGAAGTCGCTCGGGTCGTGGAAGACCTTCATCGGGATGCCCGTGCCCACGACCTTCGCGGCCATCATCGCGGGGAGGTCATCGCTCGCGAAGAGCTGATCGAACGACTGGAAGTACCAGTGGATGTCCGACCCCTCGAGATACCGCTCGAGGGCGGCGACCTCGTCCGGCGTGAACAGGGTGGCGGCGACGACCTCGTCTCCGAGCGTCGCGAACGCGCCGCCGTTGCTGACGGCGCCGTCGAAGCCGATGTCCCACAGTTCGCCCTGGATCTCGGCCATGCCGCGCCCCGTGCTCAGGAACACGAGGTGTCCCCGATCACGGGCCGCGCGGATGGCCGCCGCCGCAGACGGCGGGATGTAGTGGCCGTCCTGCATGATCGTGCCGTCGACATCGAGGAAGACGGCGCGACGGGCATCCGGATGCGCGGTCATCACGCTTCCAGCGACCCGCCGTTCGTGCAGATGACCTCGGCGTACCAGTCGAACGACTTCTTCTTGTAGCGCGTGAGAGATCCCGACCCGTCGTCGTTGCGGTCGACGTAGATGAACCCGTAGCGCTTCGACAGCTGCGCCGTGGATGCCGAGACGAGGTCGATGCAGCCCCACGTCGTGTAACCGAGCACGTCCACACCGTCGGCGATCGCCTCGCCGACCTGCACGAGGTGGTCGTTCAGGTACGAGATCCGGTAGTCGTCGACGACGGTCTTGACTCCGTCGACCTCGACCAGCTGGTCCTTCGCGCCCAGCCCGTTCTCGACGATGAACAGCGGCTTCTGCCACCGATGCCAGAACTGGTTGAGGACGATCCGCAGTCCCACCGGGTCGATCTGCCAGCCCCACTCGCTCGCCTCGAGCGTGGGGTTCGGGATGCCACCCATGATGTTGCCCTCGCCCTTGACGTTCTTCTCGGGGTCGGCGGAGGCCGCGACCGACATGTAGTAGCTGAACGAGACGAAGTCGACCGTGTTCTTCAGGTCGTCCCGGTCTTCGGGAGTGATCTCGAGCTCGATGCCCTTCTCGCGGAGCGTCCGCAGGAAGTACCCGGGGTAGGTGCCGCGCGTGTGCACGTCGCCGTAGACGAGGTTCGAGTGGTCGAAGTCGAGCACCGCGAGCGCGTCGGCCGGCGACGGCGTGAGCGGGTACACGGGCATCGACAGCACCATGCAACCGATCTGCGCGGCGGGCGCGACCTCGCGGGCGATGCGCGTCGCGCGGGCGGATGCCACGAGCTCGTGGCGCATCGCCTGGTAGAGGGTCTGCTCGCTGAGCTCGTCCTTCGGGGTGTTGACCCCGCCCGACATGAACGGCGCGTGCAGGAGCGAGTTGGTCTCGTTGAAGGTCAGCCAGTACTTCACACGACTCGCCGCATGCGCGCGGCCGGGCCGCAGGCGGCGCGCGTTCAGGCGGGCCTCGGTACCCTGGAGGCATGACCGAGTCCACCCCCGTCCGCACGACGAAGCCCCGTCAGGTGCGCCCGCGCACCGAGGGCTGGACCCAGCGGGTGGATGCCGAGGGCAAGCCCCTCCTGCAGTTCGCCGCCCCGAAGAAGGGGATGCCTCCGATCCACCTCGCCGACCTCACGCCCGCGCAGCGCGTCGAGAAGGCGAAGGAGCTGGGGCTCCCCGGGTTCCGGGCGAAGCAACTCGAGAAGCACTACTTCCAGCACTACACGGCCGACCCCGCGAAGATGACGGACCTCCCGGCATCCGGTCGCGACGAGCTCGTCGCGGGGCTTCTGCCGCACCTGCTCACCGAGGTCCGGCGTCTGCAGACCGACCGCGGCGACACGATCAAGTTCCTCTGGAAGCTGCACGACGGCGCCCTCGTCGAGTCGGTGCTCATGCGCTACCCCGGCCGCATCACGCTGTGCGTGTCGAGCCAGGCCGGCTGCGGCATGAACTGCCCGTTCTGCGCGACGGGCCAGGCGGGCCTCACCCGCAACATGTCGGCGGGCGAGATCATCGAGCAGGTCGTCCGCGCGAACGCCGCGATCCGCGCGGGTGAGCTCGGCCCGGCCGAGCACCCCGACGAGCGTGTCACCAACATCGTGTTCATGGGTATGGGCGAGCCCCTCGCCAACTACAACCGCGTCATGCAGGCCGTCCGCACGATGGTCGACAAGGACCACGGCCTCGGCATGAGCGCGCGCGGCGTCACCGTCTCGACGGTCGGCCTCGTCCCCGCGATCGACAAGCTCGCCGCGGAGGACATCCCGGTCACGTTCGCCCTGTCGCTGCACGCCCCCGACGACCACTTGCGCGACGAGATGATCCCCATCAACTCCCGCTGGAAGGTGGACGAGGCGCTGGATGCCGCGCACCGCTACTTCGAGAAGACCGGGCGTCGGGTGTCGATCGAGTACGCGCTGATCAAGGACATGAACGACCATGCCTGGCGTGCGGACCTCCTCGCCCAGAAGCTCAACGAGCGCGGGCGCGGCTGGGTGCACGTGAACCCGATCCCGCTGAACCCGACGCCCGGCTCGGTGTGGACGGCATCGGAGAAGCCCGTGCAGCGCGAGTTCGTGCGCCGCCTCAACGAAGCGGGGATCCCGACGACCCTCCGCGACACGCGCGGCAAGGAGATCGACGGCGCCTGCGGGCAGCTCGTCGCGACCGAGGAGGACCGCGAGGTCGCCGCCTCCGTCCCCGTCGACTGAACCTTCCGGCGGCCCGCCGCCTGTGGCATCCGGCCGATTAGTCTGGGCACATGGTCAACTATCGGTACCTCGGCAACAGCGGCTTCAAGATCTCGGAGATCACCTACGGAAACTGGGTGACGCACGCCTCGCAGGTGGGCGACGAGTCGGCGATCGCCACGGTGCACAAGGCGCTCGACCTCGGGATCACCTCGTTCGACACCGCCGACGCCTACGCCAACACGGCGGCCGAGGTCGTCCTCGCGAAGGCTCTGAAGGGCCAGCAGCGCGAGAACCTCGAGATCTTCACGAAGGTGTACTGGCCGATCGGCAAGAAGGGCCCGAACGACACGGGCCTCTCCCGCAAGCACCTGATGGACGGCATCCACGGGTCGCTGCGCCGCCTCGACGTCGACTACGTCGACCTGTTCCAGGCGCACCGCTACGACTACGAGACCCCGCTCGAAGAGACGATGCAGGCCTTTGCCGACATCGTCCGCCAGGGCAAGGCCCTGTACATCGGCGTGAGCGAGTGGACCGCCGAGCAGCTGCGCGACGGCCACGCCCTCGCGACCGAGCTCGGCTTCCAGCTCGTCTCGAACCAGCCCCAGTACTCCGCGCTGTGGCGCGTCATCGAGGGGAAGGTCATCCCGACGAGCCAGGAGCTCGGCATCTCGCAAATCGTGTGGTCGCCGCTCGCGCAGGGCGTGCTCACCGGCAAGTACCTGCCCGGCCAGCCGGTGCCCGCCGGTTCGCGTGCGACCGACGAGAAGAGCGGCGCGAACTTCATCAAGCGGTTCCTGAAGGACGACGTCCTCGAGGCCGTGCAGAAGCTCGTGCCGATCGCCGAGCAGGCGGGCATCACGGTGCCGCAGCTATCGCTCGCGTGGGTGCTGCACAACCCGAACATCGCCGCGGCCCTCGTCGGAGCGTCGCGCCCCGAGCAGCTGGAGGACACCGTCAAGGCATCCGACATCACGCTCGACGATGCGACCTACGACGCGGTGAACGCGGCGCTCGCCGCCGTCGCCGTGACCGACCCGGAGGAGACCTACACCGTCTCGCCGAAGACGCGCGTGTCCTGACCCGACGCCCACGCCACACGTGAGCCACCGCACCGCCGCACTGTTCACCGCTCGGCTGAGGTCCCGCCTCGGCCTCGGTGCGCTGATCGCGCTGGCGGTCGCGGCGGGCGTGGCGCTCGTGTGCGGGCTGTCCGCGGCATCCGCCCTCGTGTCGAGCGGCGCGGTGCGGGATGCCGTTCCGGCAGTCGACCAGCCGGGCGGCTGGGTGCTCGTCACGACGGGCAGGGGCTCGGATGCCGCGGCGCAGGATGCCGCGGCATCCGCCGTCTTCACGCGCCTGTTCGGCGACACGATGACGGTGTCGGACGCCCCGGCCGAGAGCGACCGCGACCGTGCGTGGCGGCTCGCCCCCGCCCGGCAGGCGCTCGACATCGAGACGGCGCCGCTGGTCTCCGCGGGCCTTTCCGCCCTGCCCGAGGCGTTCCGTTCGAGCGATGCCGCGGTTGCGGGGAGCATCGTCACGGGGACTCTTCCCGAAGGGATGGACGACGTCGCCGCGGGCGCCCGATCGGCGCGCGCCATCGCTCCGGTTCCAGTCGCCCTCGCCGCCGTACTCGCCTGGTTCGCGGTGCTGCAGCTCGCGCGGCTGCTCGGCTCGTCGCGGGGCCGCGAGGCTGCGCTCCTGCGCACGCGCGGCCTCTCGCCCGCACAGCTCACGGCGCTCGCCGTGGGCGAGTCCGCGATCATCGCGGTCGTCGGGGGCGGCGTCGGTTTCGCGGCCGTGGTCGCTGCCGGCCTGCTTGTACCGGGCGGCATCTCCGCCGTGCTCGCGACGTGGCCTTTCGCCGTCGCCGCGATCCTTCTCGTGTGGGCGACGCTCGCCGTCGGCCAGGCCCTCGCGGCGCGCGACGCGGGGCGGGCTTCGGCGCTCGCGGGGCGCGTCGCAC
>JASCPG010000067.1 GCA_029960085.1 Microbacteriaceae bacterium PS02067
CCTCTGGCGTGCGTGCGACGGGCGGGGCGCTGCGCGGCGCGCGGGTGCTGATCCCGCGCGGCGGTGCGTGGGGCGCGCGCGTGGCCGCAGAAGTGGCGCGCCGCGGCGGCGAAGGCGTCGTTGCGCCGCTCATCGCGTCGGCGCCGCCGCGCGACGCGGAGGCGCGGGATGTCATCTTCGCGGCGCTCGCCGCGGGCACCTACGCCTGGCTGTTCGTCACGAGCGCCGCGAGCGTCGAGCAGCTCGTCGCACACGGCATCCGCGTGCCCGAGTCGACGCGGATCGCCGTCGTCGGCCCCGCGACGGGGCGCGCCGTCGCCTCGGCAGGCTGGCCCGTGGGCTTCCAGCCCGACGGCGAATCGTCGGCGGTGATCCTCGCTGCGCAGTGGTGCGCGTCGCACGACGCGCAGGCGGAGGGGCGCGTGCTGATCCTCCGCTCCGACCTCGCCGGTGCGCACCTGAGCGACGAACTGCAGGCGCACGGCTTCACGGTCGACGTCGGCATCGCCTACCGCACGGTCGGGATCGATCTCGACCCCGCCGTCGCACGGGACCTGCGCGAGGGGGCGATCGACATCGTGCTGCTCACGTCGCTGAGCGTCGCCCGCGAGCTGCGCCGGCAGATCGGGCCGCTCCCGGACCGCGTTCGGGTGGCGTCGATCGGGCCCGGCACGACCCGCGATGCCGAGCACATCGGCTTCACCGTCGCGCACACCGCGTCGACCCAGAGCGTCGACGATCTCCTCGCCGAACTCGACGACGCCCGCCCTTCCGACGACGCCCCTCAT
The DNA here is from genome assembly GCA_029960085.1 of Microbacteriaceae bacterium PS02067. Taxonomy (GTDB): domain Bacteria; phylum Actinomycetota; class Actinomycetes; order Actinomycetales; family Microbacteriaceae; genus Microbacterium. The sequence continues at coordinate 789 of JASCPG010000067.1, forward strand.
CCCGACGATCGTCACGATCAGGAGACCCGCGCATGACCGCGTTCCCCGTCCGCCGTCCGCGGCGGCTCCGCCGCACGCCCGCGCTCCGCCGCCTCGTGGCCGAGCACGATCTCACCCCGCGGCGGCTCGTGCTGCCCGTGTTCGTGAAAGAAGGGATCGCCGAGGCCCAGCCGATTGCCTCGATGCCGGGTGTCTCGCAGCACCCCGTCGAGGACCTCCCCGGGATCGTCGACCGCGCCGCGGCCGCCGGCATCGGCGGGATCATGCTCTTCGGCGTGCCCGAGCACCGTGACGCGAACGGGTCGGCCGCCGTCGACCCCGACGGGATCCTCAACCGCGCGATCGCGGTCGCCGCGACGGCCGCCGCCGGACGCCTCACGGTGCAGGCCGACCTGTGCCTCGACGAGTTCACCGATCACGGGCACTGCGGCGTCCTCGCGGGCGACGGCTCCGTCGACAACGACCGCACCCTCGAGGTGTACGCGCAGATGGCGCTCGCCCAGGCATCCGCCGGCGCCGACATCCTCGGGCTGTCGGGCATGATGGACGGCCAGGTCGCCGCGGTGCGGGCGGCGCTGGATGCCGCGGGGCGCAGCGACGTCGTCGTCCTCGCCTACGCCGCGAAGTACGCGTCGGCCTTCTACGGCCCCTTCCGTGACGCCGTCGAGTCGACCCTGCAGGGCGACCGGCGGACCTACCAGCTCGACCCGACCAACGGGCGGGAGGGCGTGCAGGAGGCGCTCGTCGACATCGACGAGGGAGCCGACATCGTCATGGTGAAGCCGGCCGGGCCGTACCTCGACGTGCTCGCCGAGGTCGCCGCCGTCTCGACGGTGCCCGTGTGGGCGTATCAGGTGTCGGGGGAGTACGCGATGATCGAGCACGCGGCGGACGCCGGCGTCATCGACCGGGAGCGCGCGATCGGCGAGTCGCTTCTCGGCATCCGTCGCGCCGGCGCCGAGGCGATCCTGACCTATTGGGCCCTCGAAGTCGCCGAGTGGCTGCGCGACGGGCGGCCCCTCGCATGACGGTCACGAACGACGAGCTGTTCGCCCGCGCCCGCGCCGTGATCCCGGGCGGAGTCGACTCGCCCGTCCGCGCCTACGGGTCGGTCGGCGGCACGCCCCGGTTCCTCGTGTCGGCGCAGGGCGCGACGGTGACGGATGCCGAGGGGCGTAGCTACATCGACCTCGTCGCGAGTTGGGGTCCGGCGCTCCTCGGACACGCGCACCCCGAGGTGGTCGCCGCGGTCGTGGAGGCCGCCGGGCGAGGTCTGTCGTTCGGGGCACCGACGCCCGCCGAGGCGGAACTCGTCGAGGAGATCGTGCGGCGCGTGCCCGCCGTGGAGAAGGCACGGCTCGTCTCGACCGGCACCGAGGCGACCATGACGGCGATCCGCCTGGCCCGCGGCGCGACGGGGCGCGATCTGCTCGTGAAGTTCGCGGGGCACTACCACGGGCATTCCGACGGACTCCTCGCCGCAGCGGGGTCGGGGCTCGCGACCTACGCGCTGCCGGGATCGGCGGGCGTGCCCGAGCCGATCGCCGCGCAGACCCTCGTCGTGCCCTACAACGATCGGGCGGCCCTGGAGGCGGTGTTCGCGGCGCACCCGGGGCGGATCGCCGCTGTCATCGCCGAGGCCGCCGCGGCGAACATGGGCGTCGTCGCGCCCGCGCCGGGCTTCACCGCATTCCTCGCGGACCTCTGCCGCCGTGAGGGCGCGCTGTTCATCAGCGACGAGGTGCTCACGGGGTTCCGCGCCGCCGCGGGCGGGTACGCACAGGTTCTCGCCGACACGGGGGAGGCCGTGACTGCCGACCTCGTGACCTTCGGCAAGGTGATCGGCGGCGGGCTCCCCGTCGCCGCCGTGGGAGGGCGCGCGGAGGTCATGGACCTCCTCGCGCCGACGGGGCCCGTGTACCAGGCGGGGACCCTGAGCGGGAACCCGGTCGCGGTCGCGGCGGGGCTCGCGACGCTGCGGCTCGCGGACGACGCCGTGTACGCGCGGCTGTCACGGGCATCCGACACACTGTCCGCGGCGGTCGACGCCGCCCTCGATGAGGCCGGAGTGCCGCACGTTGTCCAGCGCGCGGGAACCCTGTTCAGCGTCTTCTTCGGCTCGGAGGTCACCGCCGGCGTGCCGGACTACGCGACCGCGCAGCGTCAGGACACCGACGCGTACCGCCGCTTCTTCCACGCGATGCTCGGTGCCGGGGTCTCCCTGCCGCCATCGGCCTTCGAGGCGTGGTTCGTCACCGCCGCCCACGACGACGAGGTCATCGCCCGGATCGTCGAGGCCCTCCCCGCCGCCGCCCGCGCCGCCGCCGGGTGACCCCGCCCGGCCGTGCCCCGCCTTTCCGGTTCCGAAAGCAGGGCCGATCGGCTCTTGGACCGCCGTCACGGCCCCGACCGCGCTGTTCGCCCTGCTTTCGGAACAGTTCTGGCTTTCGGCGACCAGGTGCCGCAGCCCCGGTCGCGAGAGTCGGGGGCCATGACCCGGCAGATACTCGAGGGGAGTCGATGGCTGTTCCCGTTCCGAAAGCAGGGTCAATCGGCTCTTGGACCGCCGTCACGGCCCCGGTCATGCGGTTCCCCCTGCTTTCGGAACAGTTCTGGGTTTCGGCGACCGGGTGCCGCAGCCCCGATCGTGCGCCTCGGGGTGCCGTGACCCGGCAGATACTCGAGAGGAGTCGGTGGCCCCTCCCGTTCCGAAAGCAGGGCCGATCGGCTCGTGGACCCCCGTCACGGCCCCGACCGCGCTGTTCGCCCTGCTTTTGGAACAGGTCGCGGGACGGGTCGGAACATTTCACGCGGCAGGGATGGGACGGTGGCGTGGCGCGGACGGGGCAGTGCCGGGGCGGCGCCGGGCCGGTCTGCCCGCAGGAGCGGCCGGTACCCAGTACTGTGAGGCGCGGAAGATTCCACGAACGGAAGAGCGACACAGCATGACCGAGAAGGCCACGAACAAGGCATCCGAGCCGTCGGACGCCACCTGGAAGCCCACGGAGGCCGCCAAGGCGCAGTCGACTCGCCTGCGCATCATCGCGCTCGTCCTCTGGGTCATCGCCATCGGCCTCGAGGCGACCGGGATCTTCTGGCTGCTGCGTCAGCGCGAGTTCGTCGGTCAGGACGGGCTCGTCCGCGACCCGAGCACGGGCCTGCTCCAGGACGAGCACGCCACGGCGCAGTTCCCGCAGTGGGCGTTCGTCAGTCTGCTCGTCCTGCTCGTCGTGATCGCCGCGCTGTCGATCACGGGATCCCTCCTGTGGAAGAAAGCGAACCGCCTCGACCCCGCGAAGAGCTCCGACAAGGTCAGGTTCTTCGTGCAGAACCAGCTGGGTGCGATCATCGCGATCGTCGCGTTCCTGCCGCTCATCATCCTGATCTTCACCAACAAGAACATGAGTCAGGGTCAGAAGGCCACCGCGGGCATCGTCGGCATCGTGCTGGCGGCCGCCGCGGTCGCGTTCGGCATCGACTACAACCCGCCGTCCGTCGAGAAGTACACCGCCGACCAGTCGGCGGTCATCCAGCTGCTCGGCAAGGACGAAGTCGTCTGGGTCGACGGCGGCTCGGTCTACCACGTCTGCGACAAGGTGTCGGACATCCAGACCGGCAGCGACAAGCGCACGGGGACGACCGCCCAGGCGGTCGAGGCCGGCAAGAACCGCCTCACCCTGAAGTTCGCGTCCGAGCTGCGTGCGTGCGGCCTCAACGTCCCCGAGAACGCGGACGAGATCGAGGAGGCGCTGCGGGAGATCCAGGCGGGCAACCAGGCGACCCTGCCCGCGCCGGTGTGGGCCGACCCGTCCGACGCGCCGATCGTCATCCCCGACGCCGAACCCGTCCCCGCGAACTGAGCGAGGTCCGGGCGCGAGCCGTCCCCCGCGTAGGGTGGACGGCATGCCCGTGACCCTTCTCGGGGCGTCGGAGATCCGCGCCCTGGCCGCCGAACTCGACGTCACCCCGACGAAGAAGCTCGGCCAGAACTTCGTCGTGGATGCCAACACGGTCCGCAAGATCGTGCACGTGGCATCCGTCACCGCCGCCGACCGCGTCGTGGAAGTCGGGCCGGGGCTCGGGTCGCTCACCCTCGCGATCCTCGAGACGGGCGCGTCGGTCACCGCCGTCGAGATCGACCACCGCCTCGCCGAGCGCCTGCCCACGACGACGGCCGAGCACGGCGTTCCCGCCGAGGCGTTGACGGTCGTGGATGCCGATGCCCTGCGCATCACGGAACTGCCGGGTGACCCGAACGTGCTCGTCGCGAACCTGCCGTACAACGTCAGCGTCCCCGTCCTGCTGCACTTCATGGAGACGTTCCCGCACCTCGAGCGCGGCGTCGTCATGGTGCAGGCCGAAGTCGGCGAACGCCTCGCGGCGCCGCCCGGATCGAAGGTCTACGGCTCGCCGAGCGTCAAGGCCGCCTGGTACGGCCCGTGGCGGCTCACCGGCACCGTGTCGCGGCAGGTCTTCTGGCCCGTGCCCAACGTCGACAGCGTCCTCGTCGGGTTCGACCGCGATGCCGTCCCGCGCGGCGACGAAGCCCTTCGCAGGGCGACGTTCGAGATCGTGGATGCCGCGTTCGGGCAGCGCCGCAAGATGCTCCGCCAGGCGCTCGCCCCCGTGCTCGGCGGCTCCGCGGCATCCGCAAGCGCCGTCATGGAGAGTGCGGGGGTCGACCCGACGGTCCGCGGTGAACAGCTCACGATCGTGGACTTCGTGAACATCGCCCGCGCGCGCGATGCGCTCGCTAGCCTGGAGGGGTGACCGAGACCGAAGACCGCTTCCCGCCCACGCGCGGCGGCGACATCCACCGTCCTTACACCGCCGCGGAGGGCCGCTACGTCGGCGCCGAGTTCCGGCAGGTGGGTTCGAGTGGACTGTATCTGCCACCCATTTCGCTGGGTCTCTGGTGGAACTTCGGCGACAACATCCCGTTCGACAACCAGCGGGCGCTTCTGCGGCACGCGTTCGACCGCGGCATCACACACTTCGACCTCGCGAACAACTACGGGCCGCCCTACGGCACCGCCGAGACGAACTTCGGCCGGATGATGCGCGAGGACTTCCGCCCATACCGCGACGAGCTGATCATCTCGTCGAAGGCCGGCTGGGACATGTGGCCGGGGCCGTACGGCACCCTCGGGTCGCGAAAGTACCTCCTCGCGAGCGCCGAGCAGTCCCTCACCCGCATGGGCCTCGACTACGTCGACATCTTCTACTCGCACCGGTTCGATCCGGTGACGCCGCTCGAGGAGACGATCGGTGCCCTCGACACGCTCGTGCGTCAGGGGAAGGCCCTGTACGTGGGCATCTCGTCGTACTCGGCCGAGCGCACCGTCGAGGCGAAGGCCATCGCCCGCTCGCTCGGGACGCCGCTCATCATCCACCAGCCGTCGTACTCGATCCTGAACCGCTGGGTCGAGGACGGCCTGACCGGTGCGCTCCGGCAGGAGGGGATGGGCGCGATCGCGTTCACCCCGCTCGCGCAGGGTCTACTCACCGACAAGTACCTCGGCGACGGCACCGCCGAGCGCGCCCAGACCCGGTCGTCGCTCCCCGGCGGGCGGCTCAGCGAGCGGGGTCTCGCGGCCCTGCGCAGCCTCGACGTCGTCGCGAAGGAGCGCGGACAGTCGCTCGCTCAGATGGCGATCCAGTGGGTGCTGCGTGATGCGGTCGTCGCCTCCGCGCTGATCGGCGCGTCGCGCCCGGAGCAGCTCGACGAGAACCTCGCCGCGCTCGGCGGCCCCGCCTTCTCGGTCGAGGAGCTCGAACGGATCGACGCCGTCGCCGATTCGATCGATGTGGACCTGTGGGCGGAGTCGACCACCACGTGATCTCCGGTGCCTCCTCCGACCGGCGCGTGCATGTGCGCGCGCCGGGGAAGATCAACGTCTTCTTCGAGGTCGGCGACGTCCAGCCCGACGGATATCACGACGTGGCATCCCTCTATCAGGCGGTGTCGCTGTACGAAGACCTCTGGGCATCGCTCGACGAGGTGGATGCGATCGCGGTGACGGGCGACGTCGACGTGTCCGGCGTGCCGTTGGATGCCTCGAACCTGGCCCTCCGCGCCGCGCGGCTCGTCGCGCGGCGGCTCGGCTACGACGGCGGCATCCGCCTGGACATCCGCAAGGGCGTGCCGGTTGCGGGCGGCATGGGTGGGGGATCGGCGGATGCCGCGGCCGCGCTCGTCGCCGTGAACGACCTGCTGGACGGGCACTTGAGCACGGCCGACCTGCAGGAACTCGGCGCGGGTCTCGGCGCCGATGTCCCGTTCGCGGTGCTCGGCGGGACGGCCGTCGGCACCGGCCGGGGCGATGAACTGGCGACCGCGCTCGTGCGGGGCCGCTTCGACTGGGTGCTCGTCACCGACGCCGACGGACTGTCCACCCCCGCGGTCTACGCCGAACTCGACCGGTTGCGCGGGGAGGTCGACATCCGCCCGCGTGCCGAGGCGCCCGCGGTGGATCCCGCCGTGCTACAGGCGCTGCGTGCCGGGGAGGCCTCCGCGCTCGGCACCGTCATCCGCAACGATCTGCAGCACGCGGCGCTGTCGCTGCGCCCGTCATTGCAGAGCGTCCTCGACGAGCAGCACCAGTCCGGTGTGCTCGCGGGCATCGTGTCGGGCTCGGGCCCGACGATCGCCCTCCTCGCCGAAGGCCCGGGCGACGCCGAGCGCACGGTCGCGCGCCTCGCGGACTCAGGCCTCACGGCGTACGCCGCGCACGGCCCCGTGCCCGGCGCGCGCGTCATCAGCCACTGACCAGCTAGGGAGCAGCCATGTCCGACGACCTCGTCACCCGCCACCACGACGCGGCCCTCGACGCCGCCATGACCGAGACGCTCGTCGGCGGCGGGCTCGCCGTGCGGCGCGTCGACGATGCCGTGCGTACGGAGACGGAGGCCTGGCAGGATGCCGTCGCGCGCGGGTTCCTCGGAGGGGAACCCACCGACACACAGCACGAGGTGTTCTTCGCCGGTGCGGCCTACCGTCGGAAGATCGGTGTCTACGACGCGCAGGGACCGCTCGCCGCGCTGCCCGTCGCGACGTTCGCGTCATGGGTCGGAGAGCTGACCCTCCCGGGCGGGACGATCCCGGCGTGCGCGATCTCGGCGGTGACCGTCGCGCCGACGCACCGGCGGCGAGGCATCCTGCGCTCCGTCATGGCGGGCGAACTGCGGGCGGCGGCGGACCTCGGCGTCCCCATCGCTGCGCTCACGGTCAGCGAGTCGACGATCTACGGCCGGTTCGGATTCGGGGCTGCGATCCCCGCGACGACGTGGGAGATCGACACGCGGCGCGCCGGCTGGGTGGGCCCCACGGCGCCCGGACGGTTCGACTTCGTCGGCCGCGAAGCCGGACGCGACCTCGCCCAGACGCTCCACGAGCGCATTCGCCTCACGTCGCCGGGGGAGCTCGCGCTCCCGCCCGGGCACGTCGATCGGTTCTTCGGCACGCGTGCGGATGCCGAGAAGGCCGACCAGCTGCGTGTCGTTCAGTACCGGGCGGTAGGCGGTGACGTCGACGGGCTCGTCGTGTATCGCATCAGTGAGAACCACGACGATTTCACGGCATCCTCCCTCGAGGTGTCGTTCCTGCTCGCGGCGACGGACGAGGCCTATGCGGCGCTGTGGCAGTTCCTGCTCTCGATGGACCTGATCGGTACGGTGCGGGCATCGGAACTGGCGCTCGACGAGCCGTTGTGGTGGCTCATCGCCGATCAGCGCGCGGCGAAGATCACCGTGCGCGACCACCACTACCTCCGCATCCTCGACGTGCCAGCGGTGCTCTCGGCTCGCCGATACGCGGGGCCGGAGACGATCGCACTCGAGGTCACCGACCCGCTCGGCTTCGCCGACGGCATGTTCCTCCTGACGATCGACGATGACGGGCAGGGGTCGGTCGATCCCGTGGACGGGCCGCCGCTCGGCATCCCGTCTGTCAGGCTCGGCGTCGCGGAGCTGTCGGTGCTCGTCGCCGGCGGCGTCTCGGCCGTCACCCTCGCCCGCGCCGGCCGCCTCGAGACCGACGACCCCGAGCGCATCGCCGCGGTCTTCCAGACCCCGGCCGCCCCGCGCCTCAGCTTCTGGTACTGACCGGCTCTCAACTTCTGCCACTGACGGGCCGCAGGCGGCCCCGCAGTCACCCCGCAGGCCGGCCCGCAGTCTCCCCGCAGTCGCCCCCCGTTCCGCAGCCATCGCGTTGCGAAAGCAGGGCGAATCCGCCCTGCTGGTGCCCCAGGAGCCCGCACGGGCCGATCGGCCCTGCTTTCGAAACAAGAAGCGCCGGTGCCGACTCCCGCCGCGGTGTCCGTCGATCGGCATCGACGTCTGTGCCCAGCCGCCGCTGTCGACGCCACGCGGTCACGCGCCGCCGCCGGCAACCCCGTCCGTTCGGCCGCGATCGCGTTGCGAAAGCAGGGCGGACCCGGCCATCCGACGCCCTACGGGCCCGCGCGGGCCGATCGGCCCTGCTTTCGGAACAAGAAGGGCAGGTCTTGACGCACACCGTGGTGTCGTCGCCGATCGGCATCGACGCTCGGTGGCCACTGGCGGCTCCCGATGGCGACGCCGCACCGTTCCGCAGCGGTTGCGTTGCGAAAGCAGGGTGAACCCGGCCTTCTGGCGCTTCACCAGCCCTGATAGCTCGATTGGCCCTGCTTTCGACACACGGCGTTCGGAACACGGAGCACGGAGCACGGAGCACGGAGCACGGAGCACGGAGCACGGAGCACGGAACACGGAGCACAGAACACAGAGCACGGAGCACCGAGCGCGGGCGCCTAACCTGGGAGGGACATGGCACACCTTCTCGGCGGCGAAAGCCTCCACCTCGAATTCCCGACCAAAGTCGTCTTCGACTCCGTCTCGCTCGGCGTCGACGAGGGCGACCGCATCGGCATCGTCGGCCGCAACGGCGACGGCAAATCCAGCCTGCTGGCGATGATCGCCGGGCGGCTCGACCCCGACGGCGGCCGCGTCACGGTGCGCGGCGGCGTGACGGTCGGCGTGCTCGACCAGGCCGACGTCCTGGACGACGCCGACACGGTCGGTCACGCCGTCGTCGGCGAGACCCCTGAACACGAGTGGGCCGGGTCCGCGCGCACCCGCGAGGTGATCGCGGGGCTGGTCGCGGATCTGCCGTGGGATGCCGAGCTCGGCACCCTCTCGGGCGGCCAGCGGCGCCGCGTCGCCCTCGCGCGGCTGCTCACCGGCGACTGGGACGTGCTCGCGCTCGACGAGCCGACCAACCACCTCGACGTCGAGGCGATCGCCTGGCTCGCGGGGCACCTCAAGACCCGCTGGGCGCGCAACGCCGGCGCGCTGCTCGTCGTCACCCACGACCGGTGGTTCCTCGACGAGGTCTGCACGACCACGTGGGAGGTGCACGACCGCATCGTGGAACCCTTCGAGGGAGGCTACGCGGCGTACATCCTGCAGCGCGTCGAGCGCGACCGGCAGGCCGCCGTCATCGAGCAGCGGCGGCAGAACCTCGCGCGCAAGGAGCTCGCATGGCTCCGCCGGGGCGCGCCTGCGCGCACCTCGAAGCCCAAGTTCCGGATCGACGCGGCGAATGTCCTTATCGAGGACGTCCCCGAGATCCGCGACAAGGTGCAGCTGCAGTCCCTTGCGGTCTCGCGCCTCGGCAAGGACGTCGTGGATCTGCTGGATGCCGGGGTGTCCTACGACGGCCGCGACGTGCTGCGCGACGTGGAGTGGCGCATCGCGCCGGGGGAGCGCACCGGCATCCTCGGCGTGAACGGCGCCGGGAAGTCCACGCTCCTCGGCCTCGTCGCTGGCACGGTCGCACCGACGAGCGGCCGGGTGAAGCGCGGCACGACGGTGAAGGTCGCGACCCTCACGCAGCGGATGGACGAGCTCGACGAGCACCTGAACGACCCCGTCCGCGTCGTCATCTCGCGCCTGCGCACGAGCTACACGATCGGCACGGGCTCGAAGGCCGCGGAGCTCACCCCCGGGCAGCTCCTCGAACGCATGGGCTTCAGCTCGGCCCAGCTGTCGACACCCGTGAAGGACCTGTCCGGCGGTCAGCAGCGCCGTCTGCAGCTCCTGTTGATCCTGCTCGATCAGCCGAACGTGCTGATCCTCGACGAGCCGACCAACGACCTCGACACCGACATGCTCGCCGCGATCGAGGACCTCCTCGATTCGTGGGCGGGGACCCTCCTCGTCGTGAGCCACGACCGGTACTTCCTCGAGCGCGTCACCGACCAGCAGTACGCCGTGCTCGGCGGGCATCTGCGGCACCTCCCGGGCGGGATCGACGAGTACCTGCGCCTGCGCGATCACGAGCGCACCGCGCCGGCCTCGACCGGGGCAACCGGGGCATCCGCCTCGGCACCCGCTGCCGCGCCCGCCCTCGGCGGTGCGGACCTGCGTGCCGCGCAGAAGGAGCTGCAGGCGGCGGAGCGGCGCATCGAGAAGCTGACGGCGCAGGCGGATGCCGCACGCACCGCCCTCGCCGAGCACGACCAGTCCGACTATGTCGGGCTCGGTGAGAAGATGCGCGCGATCGGCGAGTTGGATGCCGAGATCGCGACCCTCGAGGAGCGCTGGTTCGCCTTGACGGAGCAGATCGGCTGACCCCGCACCCCGCCGCCCCGGCGACGCCGACGGGCCGCGGCGATGGCTTCGTTTTGGCGTGCAGATACCCTGGGGGGTATATTGAATCGCGCGCCGGACAGGCGCATCGAAAGCGAGGGGAACGACGTGAGGATCGTGGTTGTCGGCGGGGTCGCCGGTGGGATGAGCTGTGCGGCGCGGGCGCGCCGCCTCGACGAGGGGGCCGAGATCATCGTCCTCGAACGGGGCGAGCATGTCTCCTTCGCCAACTGCGGTCTGCCGTACTTCGTCTCGGGCGAGATCTCCGACCCGGCCTCGCTCCTCGTGCAGACCCCGTCATCGCTCCGGGCGGCACTCGATCTCGACGTGCGCACGGGCCACGACGTCACGGCGCTGGATGCCGCGCGCAAGACGGTCACGGTCGCGACAGCGGCGGGAGTCGAGGAGATCTCGTACGATGCCCTCGTCCTCGCGCCCGGTGCGCAGGCCGCCCGCCCGCCGATCGCCGGGCTCGACTCGCCGCGCGTGCGGACCCTCCGCACGGTCGACGACGCCCTGGCGCTCCGTCAGCGCGTCGAGGGCGGCGCGCGGCGCGCCGTCGTCCTCGGCGCGGGCTTCATCGGCGTCGAAGCTGCTGAGGCGCTCGCGCACCAGGGTCTCGAGACGACGATCGTCGAGTTCGCACCCCACGTGCTGCCGCCCCTCGAGGACGAGCTCGCGACGCTCGTCACCGGCGAACTGCGCCGCCTCGGCATCCGCGTGCGCACCGCTGTCGCGGCCGAGGCCATCGAGTCCGGCGCCGACCACGACGTCGTCGTGCTGAGCGACGGCACCCGCCTCGATGCCGACATCGTCGTCCTCTCCGTGGGCGTCCGGCCCGACACTGCGGTGTTCGAGGCCGCCGGCGCCGCCTGCGAGCGCGGGGCTCTCGTCGTCGACGAGCACGGGCGCACGTCGCTCCCGGATGTGTACGCGGTGGGGGATGCCACGGTGTCGGTCGACGCCGTCACGGGGGCACGCCGCCCGGTCGCCCTCGCGGGGCCCGCCAACCGTGCCGGACGGCTCGTCGCCGACGCGATCCTGCGCCCGGCGACGGCCCGCCCCGTCCCCGCGGCCGTCGCGACGGCGATCGTCCGAGTGGGGGAGCAGACCGCCGCGCTCACCGGCGCGAACCGCCGCGTGCTGGACGATGCCGGCATCCCCTTCCACACGCTGCACCTGCACCCCGGTCAGCACGCGGGATACTTCCCCGGCTCGACGCAGATCCACCTGATCGTCCACGTCCGCGTCGCCGACGGACTGCTGCTGGGCGCCCAGGCCGTCGGCGCGGACGGCGTCGACAAGCGCATCGACGTGCTCGCCACGGCGATCCGCGCGGGCTGGACGGTCGACGAGCTCATCGACCTCGACCTCGCGTACGCACCGCCCTACGGCGCCGCGAAGGATCCCGTGAACATGGCCGGCATGGTGGGGGAGAACGTCCTCAACGGCACCCTCCGCCTCTGGTACGCCCAGGATCTCGGCGAGATCTCGGCATCCGCCTTCATCCTCGACACGCGTTCCGCCGCGGAGTTCTCCACGGGGCATCTCCCGGGTGTCTGGAACATCCCCCACACGGAGTTGCGCGCGCGGCTCGACGACGTGCGGGATGCCGCGGCCGGCCGCCCCGTGCGGGTCATGTGCCAGTCGGGCGTCCGCTCCGCCATCGCGCACCGTGTGCTGACGCAGGCCGGCTTCGATTCGGCGTCGCTGTCGGGCGGGATGCTCACGTTGCGCGCCGCACTCGGCGACCACGCCGGAGAGGTTCTCGTCACGGGAGCCGAGCCGCGCGAGCCCGCGCCGGTCGGCTGACCCTGCCGCGCGACGCCAGCCGAAGAAATCCTCAAGTCGACGAAACCCTCAAGGAGAGAGATCATGTGTTACGCGGTGACCTGCAAGAAGTGCGGCAAGACGACCTGGTCGGGCTGCGGGCAGCACGTCGATCAGGTGATGCGCGGCATCCCTCGATCAGAGCGCTGCGAAGGGCACGCGAAAGAACCCGGCACCGGGATCTTCTCGCGCCTGTTCGCCCGCTGACCACCCCATCCGGAAGGACCACGACATGACCACTGGCGATCCCGACGCACAGCGGAAGATCCTGCATCGGCTGCGTCGCGCACGCGGACAGCTCGACGCGGTCATCTCCGCCGTCGAGCAGGACAAGCCCTGCCGTGACGTCGTCACCCAGCTCGCGGCCGTGTCGAGCGCCCTCGACCGGGCCGGCTTCGCCATCGTCTCGACGGCGATGAAGGAGTGCCTCTCCGAGCCCGACGCCGAGGCCGGCACGGCGGATGCCGGTGCGGCAGGCGCCGCGGGCGACCGTGGCATCTCCGTCGAGGAGCTCGAGAAGCTCTTCATGATGCTCGCGTAGCGGGCGACGTCGTTCCGCTGATCTCTCGGCGGCCCTTACCGACCTTCCACTGACCCCTCACCGACGCGAGTCGGTCCGATCCCCATAGCGAGGAGACACCCATGTGCTACCCGACCACCTGCGCCACTTGCGGCAAGACCACCTGGGCCGGCTGCGGCGAACACATCGAGCAGGCGCTCGCCGGCGTCGCGCCTGAGCAGCGCTGCCAGGGTCACTGATTCGCGCTGACCGCGCGGGTTCCGTCGGCCGTGTCGGCCTCGGCTTCGCGCGGTCCCCGGCTCGCACACTGAGCGCCGCTGCCTGTCGGGTGGTGGCGCTCAGGCGTCGAAGCTGAGGCTGAGCTTTCGCAGGAGCCCGGCGAGGCGTTCGCGGTCGGCTCGCGACAGGATGCCGAGGAGCACCGCCTCGGCATCCACGAGGCGCGTGATGGCGGCATCCACGCGCGTGCGGCCGTCGCTCGTGAGCGTCACGAGGACGCTCCGCCCGTCGGCGGGGTCTGACTCACGACGCACGAGGCGACGCCCGACGAGGCGGTCGATGCGGTTCGTCATGGTGCCACTCGAGACGAGCGTCTGCTGCAGCAGCTGCTTGGGGCTCAGCTGATACGGCTCGCCCGCACGGCGGAGGGCCGACAGCACATCCCACTCCCACGGTTCGAGGTCGCTGCGCCGGAACGCCTCGCGTCGCGCCCGGTCGAGATGGCGCGAGAGCCGGTCGACCCGCGACAGCACCTCGAGCGGCGAGAAGTCGAGGTCGGGCCGCTGAGTGCCCCAGGCATCCACGATGCGGTCGACCTCGTCATGTTCCGCGCTCATCCCCCCATTATCCCGCCCCACCTGGCCGCGCCTCCTCCACTCGCGAGACCGCGCCCGCACGCCGAGACCCCGCCCGCGCCCCCCGACCCCCGGGTGTCGCGGGGGGGGTGGGGGCGCCACGCCGGGCGCGCCGGGG
>JASCPG010000068.1 GCA_029960085.1 Microbacteriaceae bacterium PS02067
CGCCCGGCGAGGCCGCGCGCCGTCGCCGCGCCGCGCCCCGCGCTGCAGCGCCCGCGGGAGTGCGCGGTCACGGGTGTCTCGGTCGGTCTCGCGCGGCACCTCGGCGCACCGGTGTGGGCCGTGCGGGCGCTGTTCATCGTGCTCGCGCTGCTCGGTGGGGCGGGCATCCTGCTCTACCTCTGGTGTTGGGCGTTCATCCCGTGGGAGCCCGGCGCGGCCACCCCCACCCATGCCGTGCCCGTCGCCTGGATCCTGCTCATCGTCGCGGGCACGTCCTTGATCGTCGCCTTCCTCGGGGTCGATCAGTACCAGAACTGGGGATGGGTGCCGTACGCGGTGCCGCGGATCATCGGCGGCTTCGCGGTCGCCGTGGCCGCGGCCACCGCCGCGGGGCTCTGGGCGGGATTCGTCGATCGGGTCGACCCCGCACGCGGCGCCGGACACGCCATCCTCACGCGCGTCATCGCGATCGGGATGCTCGTCGTCGTCCTCGTGACCGTGTCCGGACAGGTGGCGAGGGGTGTCGGGCCCGTGGTCGGCACCGCAGGCATTCTGCTCCCCGCTCTCGCGATCCTCGCGGTGCTCTCGCCCGCGCTCATCCAGCAGTACCGTGAGCTCACCGGTGAGCGGATCAAGCGCATCCGTGAGGAGCAGCGTGCGGAGATGGCGGCGCACCTGCACGACTCGGTGCTGCAGACCCTCGCCCTCATCCAGAACCGCGCGGGGGCATCCAGTGACGCCGCCCGCCTCGCTCGGGCGCAGGAGCGCGAGCTGCGCGCCTGGCTGTACGACGGCGATCAGCCCGCCGACAGCGACCTGCCGACCGACCTCCGCGACTATGCGGGGGCGCTGGAGCTCGACTATCCGGTGCGGATCGACGTCGTCTCGGCGGGGCTCTCGACCGAACGGGCGAGCGGTGAGGTCGCCGCGGCGGCGCGCGAGGCGATGCTGAACGCGGCCCGCCACGCGGGCGGCGAGGTGTCGGTGTACATCGAGGGTCGCGTCGCGGGCGTCGACGTCTACATCCGCGACCGGGGCGCGGGGTTCGTGCTCGACGACGTGCCGGACGACCGCCTCGGCATCCGCCAATCCATCGTCGGGCGCATGCGCCGGGCCGGAGGCGTCGCCGCAGTGCGTTCGACGGGCTCCGGCACCGAGGTCCACCTGCACTTCGACGGAGGCAGCAGTGCCTGAGCAGATCCGCGTCGTCATCGTCGATGACCACTCCATCTTCCGTTCGGGGCTGCGCAGCGACCTCGACGACACGGTCGTCATCGCCGGCGAGGCATCCGACGTCCCCTCCGCGATCGCCGTCATCACCGAGGCGTGCCCCGACGTCGTCCTCCTCGACGTCCATCTGCCCGGCGGATCCGGGCAGGACGCGACGGGCGGCGAAGAGGTCATCCGCGGCTGCGCGGGAACGCCCACGCGCTTCCTCGCGCTGAGTGTGTCGGATGCCGCGGAGGACGTCGTCCGCGTCATCCGCGCGGGCGCCCGCGGCTACATCACGAAGGGGTCGTCGGGCATCGAGGTGAGCCGCGCGGCGCACGCCGTCGCCGGTGGGGATGCCGTCTTCTCGCCCCGCCTCGCGGGCTTCGTCCTCGACGCGTTCGGCGCCGTCGCCGGTGAGACTGCGGCGGTCGACGACGAATTGGACCGGCTGTCGGCGCGCGAGCAGGAGGTCATGCGCCTCATCGCCCGCGGATTCGCGTACAAGGAGGTCGCCGCGGAGCTGTTCATCTCCGTCAAGACCGTCGAAACGCACGTGTCGGCCGTGCTGCGGAAGCTCCAGCTGTCGTCGCGGCACGAGCTCACGGCCTGGGCCAGCGAGCGGCGGCTGCTGTAGCGCGGCGCAGGCGTGCCGGCCCGCGCCACGGCATCCGCCCGCCGGTGCACGAACTCCGCGAGGCATCCGCGGGTCTGCCGGCACGAACTCCGCGCGGCATCCGCGGGTCTGCCGGCACGAACTCCGCAGATTGTCGCGAACTCCGCACCGGATCGCGCGCACGGGTGCGGAGTTCGTCGTATTCTGCGGAGTTCGTGCGCCGGCCGCGGGAGGCCGGGGAGGGCCGGGGATGCCACGTGGGGCGTCGGAGGGGCGACCTAGACTTGAGGGGCCATGCCTGACCCCATCAAACCCGTGATCGTCGGTTCTGCGAACGCCGGCGGAGGCCGCCCCGACGACGACCTTCTCGCGGGTCTGAACGAGCCGCAGCGCGAGGCGGTCACCTACCGCGGGCCCGCGCTCCTGATCGTCGCCGGTGCGGGGTCGGGCAAGACGAGCGTCCTCACGCGCCGGATCGCGTCGCTGCTGCGCAGCCGCGAGGCGTGGCCGAGCCAGATCCTCGCGATCACGTTCACCAACAAGGCTGCCGGCGAGATGCGCGAGCGCGTGCGCGGGCTCATCGGCGACGTCGCGCAGGGCATGTGGATCTCCACGTTCCACTCCGCGTGCGTGCGGATCCTCCGCCGCGAGGCCGAGCAGTTCGGCTTCACCAAGAACTTCACGATCTACGACTCGGGCGACTCGCGCGCGCTCGTCAAGCGCCTCGTCAAGGAGCACGAGGCCGACGCGTTCGGCTTCACTCCGGCATCCGTCCAGGGACGCATCTCGAAGCTTAAGAACGAGTTGGCGGATGCCGAGTCCTTCGCCCGCACGGCGAACATGAGCGACCCCGCCGAGCGCCTGTTCGTCGAGATCTTCGCCGACTATCAGCGGGCGCTGCAGCGTGCCAATGCGTTCGACTTCGACGACCTGATCGGCCAGACGGTCTACCTGTTCCGGGCGTTCCCGCACGTCGCGGACGTCTATCGCAAGAGATTCCGGCACATCCTCGTCGACGAGTACCAGGACACGAACCACGCCCAGTACGCCCTGATCCACGAGCTCACGCGTCCCCCCGGAGCGGACGGCCAGGCGCACGAGGGCGGCATGATGATCTTCGACGCGCCGACGGAAGAGGCCGCCTCGCTCACCGTCGTCGGCGACTCGGACCAGTCGATCTACGCCTTCCGCGGCGCCGACATCCGCAACATCACCGAGTTCGAACGCGACTACCCGGGCGCCAAGGTCGTGCTGCTCGAGCAGAACTACCGCTCGACGCAGAACATCCTCTCCGCAGCGAACGCCGTCATCAGCAACAACTTCGACCGCAAGGACAAGAAGCTCTGGACCGACGTCGGCGCGGGCGACGCGATCATCGGCTTCACCGGCTACTCGCAGCACGACGAGGCCCAGTTCGTCGCCGACGAGGTCGAGGCCCTGCACCGCCAGAGCGTGCCGTACAGCGAGATGGCCGTGTTCTACCGGACGAACTCGCAGTCGCGTGCGCTCGAGGAGATCTTCATCCGCTCCGCCGTGCCGTACAAGATCATGGGCGGCACGAAGTTCTACGAGCGCGCCGAGATCAAGGATGCCCTCGCGTACCTCATCGCCGTCGCGAACCCCGCCGACGAGTTGAGCGTCCGCCGCATCCTGAATCGCCCGCGCCGCGGCATCGGCGACGTCACGGAGACCTCCATCGCGCGGTACGCGGCCGAGGAGGGCATCACCTTCCGCGAGGCGCTCGCGGGTGCGTCGGCTCTCGGGGTGGGGCCGAAGATCCAGCAGGCGATCGTGCAGCTCGACGCCGTGCTCGCCGAGGCATCCGCCATCATGCTGCCCACGTCGGGAGAGGTGGCGCCGCCGACCTCGGTCACCGAGGGGCTGAACGTGCTCCTCAACAAGAGCGGGTACCTCGACGCGCTCCGTCGCTCGAAGGATCCGCAAGACGAGGCCCGCGTCGAGAACCTCGACGAGCTCGTCGCGGTGACCCGTGAGTTCGCCCGCAACAACCCCGAGGGGACGGTGCTCGACTTCCTCACCGAGGTCGCGCTCGTCTCGGACGCGGACGACCTCGACGACGCGACCGGGTCGGTGTCGCTCATGACGATGCACACCGCGAAGGGGCTCGAGTACGACGCCGTTTTCGTCACGGGCGTCGAAGAAGACCTGATCCCGCACCGGATCTCCGCGGGCGAGCCCGGGGGCCCGCAGGAGGAGCGGCGCCTGTTCTACGTCGCGCTGACGCGGGCGCGCAAGAAGCTGCACCTGTCGCTCGCGATGACCCGAGCCCAGTTCGGCGAGGTGTCGGCCGCGATGCCGAGCCGGTTCCTGCAGGAGATCCCGCACGAGCTGATCGACTGGCGCCAGTCGCCCGGCGATGTGAACTCCCGCGGCGGTCTGCAGTCGCGCGCCCTGAACGCGCGACGCCCGGGCGGCTTCGGCGGAGGAGGCTCACGGTACGGCGACGATCTCGTGCCGCTGCCCCGGCGCGAGAAGCCCGCGGGCGACCTGTCGAAGTTCGCGAACCGCATCCCCGCGAAGGTCCGCGACAACAGCGATCTCGAGCTCGCTCCGGGCGACCGCATCCGCCACGACGACTTCGGCGAGGGCCGGGTCGACATGGTGACCGGGGAGGGCGCGAAGCGCATCGCGCACGTGCGATTCGACGCCGCCGGTCCGAAGAAGCTGCTGATCAAGATCGCGCCCATCGCCAAGCTCTGACGGCTCTGCGGGCACCCGCGTCGTGACGGCGGACGGTGATCGGATGCCTGCGCCCGAGGCGCCGTATCGTGCGACGGACGGCGGGGCGGATGCCCTGCCCGACGGCACCGCGCGGCGGGGGCGGCGGGTTACGCTCGATGCATGGCACTGTTCTCGCGTCGCGGCAAGGGCGACGACCCGGCATCCGCATCATCGGAAGCCCCCGTCGAGCCGGATGACGCGCCCGCCGCGCAGACAGCCCCGCAGACCGAACCGGCTCAGCCCGCTCCGGCGAACGAGCGGGCCCCGGAGCCGGTGCCGCACGTCGGCATCTCGGTGAACACGTTCGGGCAGGCCCCCGGCACGCCGCCTGCCGCGGCGCCGGCCCGCCCCGCGCAGACCGCGCCCGCCCCGGCACAGGCCGTCGCGGGCATCGTCGACAACGTGCTCCTGCAGCAGGCGCTTCAGGACCTCCCCGAGACGCCGACCGCGGGCGCCATCATGAACGTCATGCGCCAGGCGCTGCAGGGCCCCCTCTACGTGCGGGCCCAGGGCGACGCGCAGGCGCTCCTCGCTGCCGGCGAGGGGCTCAACCTCGCGATCACGACGCACGAGGACAAGCGCTTCCTGCTGGTGTTCAGCGGGGGCGCCCAGCTGCAGGCGAGCGCGCGCGAGGAGATCGCCGCCGACCCGTCGGCCGCGATCTCGGCACTCGGCCAGCCCGCGCTCGCCGTGCTCCGAACGGCGGTCGACTCCGGCTATGACGGCATCTATCTCGACCACGCGAACCCCGGCGCCCGCCTCGTGCTCCCCGTCGATCTCGTCCGTAAGGCTCTCGAGGAGGGCCCGTCGGTGCCGTTCGAGCTGAAGGAGCTCATCGCCGGCCCGCGCGATGAGTCGACGGCAGCGCAGATCACCGACGTCCTCACGCGCGTGACCGTATGGGTTGCGGGCGGTCAGGATGCCTCGGGCGAGATCGGCCTCGCCGAAGCGCGCGGCCAGGGCAAACGGCGCCTCGAGGTGTACTCGCACCCCGTCGAGGTCATCGCGATGGGGCGCGGTGACCGGCCCCTCCCGCTGACTCCCGCGCGGCTCGGCCGGGTCCTGGCATCCGAACCGGGGCTCGACGGGGTCGTCATCGACGCCGCGGGACCGTGGATCGAGATCGACCGGGCATCGCTCGCGCCCGTGATCGCCCTCGCCGACTGACGAACCGCGGCGGGCACGGCCGACGAGCCAAGCCCGGCGCTGCGCACCGACGACGGGACGAGCTCGGTGCCGGGCGCGGCCGACGCCGCACTGCCCCACCCCTGGCGCGGGGGGAGCGCACCGACCTAGTGTCGGTGCCATGGCATCCGAGCGCATCACCCTGACCGTGCCCGGCCCGGACGGCGACCGCGAGCTCTCGCTGTCGAGCCCGAACCGGGTGATCTGGCCGGAACCCGGCATCACGAAGCACGAGCTCGCCGAGTACGCGATCGTGGTGGCCGAGCCGTTCCTCCGCGCGAACGGGCATCGCCCGGTGTCGCTCGAACGCTTCCCCGACTCCGTCGACGGCGAATCCTTCTTCTCCAAGAACCCGCCACGGGGTGCCCCCGACTACGTGCACGAGGTCATGTGCACGTACAACAGCGGGCGGCGCCACCCCCAGGTCGTGCTCGACGAAGCCGCCGCGATCGTGTGGGCGATCCAGATGAACACGGTCGTCTTCCACCCGTGGGCCTCGCTCGCCGTCGACACCGACAACCCCGTCGAGCTGCGCATCGACCTCGATCCGCAGCCGGGCACGGACTTCTCCGACGCGGCCGCGGTCGCGCCCGCCCTCCGCGAGGTGCTGCGCGAAGCGGGGCTGGATGCCTGGCTGAAGACGAGCGGCAACCGCGGCATCCACGTCTTCTGCCCCATCGAGCCGACGCACGAGTTCCTCGACGTGCGGCACGCCGTCATCGCCGCGGGGCGCGAGCTCGAACGTCGGATGCCCGAGAAGGTCACGACCGCGTGGTGGAAGGAGGAGCGCGGCGAGCGCATCTTCCTCGACTTCAACCAGGCGAACCGCGATCGCACGATGGCGGGTGCCTACAGCCCGCGAGCGCTCCCTGCGGCGACCGTCGCCACCCCCATCACGTGGGAGGAGCTCGCCGCCGGCGTCGACCCCACGGCGTTCACGGTGCGCACGGTGCCCGCCCGGCTCGCGGAGATCGGCGACCCCTGGCGCGATCTGCAGGAGCGCTCCGGGCGGATCGACACCCTGCTCGAGTGGTGGCAGCGCGACCTCGAGGCGGGCCTCGGCGAGCTGCCGTTCCCGCCGGAGTTCCCCAAGATGCCGGGCGAGCCCCCGCGCGTGCAGCCGAGCCGCGCGAAGAAACCGGCCGAGTGAGCCGCGCCGGCTGGGAGCCCGGCGCCTCCTGACCGCGCGCTGTGGTCCTCAGCGCGCCGGGATGCTCCACTCGCGCTCGGTGAGGATCCGCGCGAGGGTCAGCCCGATCGCGAGTGCCACCACGACGAACACGGCCGTGAAGCCGTTCTGGACCGCGGCGAGGGTGTCGCCCGAGATGACGCCGGTGATCGCTCGATAGGCGGCCGCCCCCGGCACCATGATGAGCACGGCGGGAACCGTCAGCGTGACGCGTGCCGCGCGCAGCCGGTTGCCGAACAGGAACGCGCCGAACCCGACCGCGAGAGCCGCGATCGCTGCGGCGAGCGGAGGGGTCATGCCCCCGTCGACGAGCGCGAGGCGCCCCGCGTTCGCGACGGCGCCGAGCGCCGCGGCCGTCACGGCGATCGCCGGCGGAGTGTCGAACAGGACGGCGAACCCGAGCACGCCGATGAAGCCCGCGAGGAGACGCACGACCGACAGCAGCGGCTCGGTGAAGAGCGGATCGGCGGTCTGGGTCACGATCGCGTGGAAGACGGTCGCGATGCCCCAGACGGCCGTCCCGGTCGCGAGGAGCACCAGCGTCGCGTACACGACACGGGAGATCCCCGCGTTGAGGTCCAGGCGCGCGAGGTCGAGGGCGCCGGTGACGAGCGGGAATCCGGGCACGAGATACAGGACCGCGCTCGTGACGGCCGCGTCGTGCTGCCCGCCGGGGAGCCCCGCCGCCGCGAGCACGGCGGCGACACCGAGGTACACGAGGAGCGCGACGACGGCGGAGGCGAACACGGTGACGAACTCGTTCGTGCGCAGCCGGGCGATGCGCATGCGGACGAACTGGCCGGCGGATGCCGCGACGAGCACCGCGACGAACTCCTGCCACCCGCCGTTGTTGAGCAGCGCGAACGCGGCGCAGGCGAGGCCGGCGCCGAGCACCCGCACGAGGTCGGGGTAGCGGCGCGGGCGCGCCTCGACGGCATCCATCCGGGCCTGCACGGCGGCGGCGCTCGTCCCGGGGGCGAGTTCGCTGGTGAGTCGCTTGAGGGCCGTCAGCCGTTCCGCGTCGACGCCGGGGCGGGGGATCTCGGCGACGCGGGTGCGGAACATCTGGCCACGGCTCATCGTGGCCACGAGGTCGTTCATGCCGACGCGGACGTGGAGCGTCTCGATGCCGACGGCGTGCGCGGCGCGTTCCATGCTGTCGCGCACGCGCGCGGACGACGCCCCCGCGCCGAGCATGAGCGCACCCAGACGCATCACGACGTCGGTGCGCGCGATGAACTGCACGGGCTCGAGGCGCAGTTCCTGCGTCAGCGTGCCCTCGGCGTCGGGGTCGGCCTCGTGATCGGAGTTGAAGGGGGCAACGCCGTCGTCGGGGTCGGAGGGCGAGACGGGCGCGGCCATGCCTCGATCCTGGCATCCGTGGCGCCCGCGCGCAGGCTGCCCGACAGGGAAAACCGCGGGTTCGTTATTCACGGCCCCTGCGGGCGTGTCGCGGATGAGGCTGGCGATAGCTTCGAGTCATCGGAGACGGGGCACCGCCTCACTCTCCGCATCTCGGGCCCGCATGGCCGGCCGCCGGTGTCCGGCGCCGATGCGGGCCCGCGGTGCGTCCGGGGGCATCCGGCTGCAGGCGGACCCGGCCGTTCAGTCCAGGACGTCGGCGAGATCGTAGGCGGCGATCTTCTCGAGCTGGTCGTACGTGCACGACGACGGCTCACGATCGGGCCGCCACCGTTCGAACTGCACCGTATGGCGGAAGCGCCGCCCCTCCAACTGGTCGTAGCGCACTTCGAGCACCCGCTCGGGCCGGAGCTTCACGAACGACGTGTCCTTCCCCGCGGCGGTGAACCGCGAGCGCTCGCCGTCGCCGGTGACGGCGGCTCCCGAGGCATCCGTCTCGACGAGCGGTGCCAGTTCGTCGACGAGTTCGCGGCGCCGCACGTCGCTCCACGCGGACACGCCGCCGACCTGGTTCAGCGCGCCGTCCTCGTCGTAGAGCCCGACGAGGAGCGATCCGACTCCCGCGCCGCTCTTGTGCACGCGGTACCCGATCGCCACGACGTCGGCCGTCCGGGCGTGCTTGATCTTCAGCATCGTGCGCTTGCCGGGGGCGTACGGCTGGGCGAGGGGCTTCGCGACGACGCCGTCGAGCCCGGCGCCCTCGAACTGCGCGAGCCATCGGCGGGCCAGGTCGGCGTCGGTCGTCGCCCGCGTGAGGTGGATCGGGTGCGGGATGCCTGGGATGTCGATGAACAGCCGCTCGAGCTCTGCGCGGCGTGCGGCGAACGGCTCGCCGCTCAGATCCCGCTCGCCCCGGGCGAGCAGGTCGAACGCGACGAACTGAGCCGGGTCGGTGCGGCTCAGCAGTTCCACGCGGGATGCCGCGGGGTGGATCCGCTGCGACAGCGCCTCCCACGACAGCCGCGCGGGCTCGCCGTGCGCGACGACGATCTCGCCGTCGAGGAGACAGGGCTCGGGGAGGAGGTCCGCAAAGGCCGCAACGAGCTCCGGGAAGTACCGGGTCAGCGGCTTCGCCCCGCGCGAACCGATCACGACGCCGCCAGGCCCCGTGCCGTCGAAGGCGACGAGGGCGCGGAACCCGTCCCACTTCGGCTCGAAGGAGAGCCCACCCGGCGTCTTCGCGGGGTCGGGGATGTCGGGGACGGCCTTGGCCAGCATCGGTGCGGGGATCTCGTACACGGGGACATCCTGCCCCGCGAGAGGCTTCTCGACCAGATGGGCCTTCGGTATGGGACTCAGTCTCACCTATACTGGTTCGCAGTCTCACCTGCGGGCATCCGCCCGCACCGCACGCAAGGAGCCCGCCATGGCCGCCGAGTACACCGCACCCGTCGAGGACTACGCCTTCCTCTACTCCGAGGCGTTCGGCACAGACATCGTCGCGCGGGCGACGGGCGGAGAGCTCACCGCGGACGACGCCACCGATGTCATCGCGGGCGCGGGCGAGTTCGCGGCATCCGCCCTCGCGCCGCTGGAGACGGTCGGCGACCGCGAGGGGGCAAGGCTGGAAGACGGTCAGGTCCGCCTGCCGGCCGGTTTCGCCGAGGCGTACGCCGCCTTCGTCGACGCCGGGTGGGTCACGGCGGAGGCGCCCGCCTCGGCGGGCGGCGACGGGCTGCCGGGATCGATCCGCGCGGGCCTCGGTGAGATCTGGAACGCCTCCAACGCGGCGTTCGCCCTCTGCTGGCTGCTGAGCGCCGGGCAGATCCACGCCCTCGACGCCGCCGCATCGGACGAGCTGCGAGAGACCTACCTCGCGAAGCTCGTCTCGGGGGAGTGGACGGGCACGATGAACCTCACGGAGCCCGCGGCGGGCACCGACCTCGGTGCGATCCGCACGATGGCCACACCGCGCGGCGACGGCACGTGGTCGCTCAAGGGCCAGAAGATCTTCATCACGTGGGGGGACCACGACATCGCGGAGAACATCGTGCACCTCGTCCTCGCGCGGACACCCGACGCCCCCGAGGGGGCGAAGGGCCTGTCGCTGTTCGTCGCGCCGAAGTACCTCGTGAACGCCGACGGCTCGCTCGGCGACCGCAACGGGGTCGAGACCGTGGCGATCGAGCACAAGCTCGGCATCCACGGCTCGCCGACGTGCGTGCTCTCCTACGAGGACGCGACCGGCTACCTCGTCGGCGAGGTCGGGGGAGGCCTTGCCGGGATGTTCGTCATGATGAACTCCGCCCGCATCGGCATGGGCTTCCAGGCGACGGGGATCGCGGACCGCGCGCTGCAGCAGGCAGAGGCATATGCCGCAGAGCGTATGCAGGGTCGCGTGCTCGAGCGCGACGCCTCAGCGCCGATCGCGGAGCACCCCGATGTGCGTCGCATGCTGCTGTCGATGCGCAGCGAGGTGTTCGCGATGCGGGCGCTCGGCGTCTACGTCGGCGACCTGTTCGACCGCGCCGAGGCATCCGGCGACGAGAGCCTCACGAAGCTCGCCGAGCTGTTCGTGCCGATCCTCAAGGGGTGGGCGACGGAGGATGCCGTCGCGCTCACGAGCGACGCGATCCAGGTGCACGGCGGCATGGGGTTCATCGAGGAGACGGGTGCCGCGCAGCACTACCGCGACGCGCGCATCATGCCCATCTACGAGGGCACGACCGCGATCCAGTCGAACGACCTCATCGGCCGCAAGGTGATCCGTGACGGCGGGGCGACGGCCGAGGCGCTGCTCGCTCTGATCGACGAGACGGTGGCGGCGCTGCGAGGCGCAGGAGGCGCGGCGGGAGAGGTCGCCGCGCGCGCCGCGGGGCGCCTGGAGCGCGCCGTGGCATCCGCCCGTCGTGCGACGGCCGACGTCGTGGGCTTCGCCGGTTCGCCGCGCGACGCCCACGCCGTGAGCGTGCCGTACCTCATGCTCCTCGGTGTGCTGGCCGGCGGATGGATGCACGCCCTCGCGGTCGTCGCCGTCGCGGGGCACGCGGCGCCGCAGGAGTCGGATGCCGCGCGCCTGACGGCGGCGGACTTCTACGGTGCGCACCACCTGCCGCGTGTCCACGCGCTCGCGGAGACGGTCGCGTCGGGCGAGATCGCCTGACGCACGCCGTGCGGGCGCGCTGCCTACAGCGCGTCGCGCAGCCGGCGGGTGATCTCGGCCGCAGGCATCCGGCGAGGGAAGGACGCCACGACGATGTCGTCGTCACGGGCATCCTCGCCGTCGGGGTGCACGCCGAAGCGGTGCATCAGCTGATCGTAGGCATCCCACAGCACCTGCTCGGACACGTCCTCGGTGCCGCGCAGGAGCCGGCGTAGCACGTGGTTGTGCACGGCGGTGACCGCTGCGGCGAACGCGACCGAGTCGATCGGATCGAGCCCGGGCAGGGCGTCGCGCAGGTAGTCGTCGAAGAGGCGCTCGTACTGGAAGACGGTGACGATCTCCCGTTCGCGCAGGGCAGGCACCTGCCGGACGACGGCGTAGCGGCGACGCGCGAGGTCGGGTTCGCCGGCGAAGTGGCGGAACACCTCGACGGACGCCGCGCACGCGGCCGCCCAGGGGTTCTCGTTGCGCTCTCCCCGAGGGCTCCGGCGCGCCTGCGCCAGGAACTCGCGCAGCTGCGCCAGGAGCACGTCGTGGTCGCTGAAGACGACGTCGTCCTTGCCGCCGAACTGGCGGAAGAAGGTGGAGCGGGACACCCCTGCGGCCTGGGCGATCTGCTCGACGGAGGTCGCTTCGAAGCCCTGCGCGGCGAACAGGTCGAGCGCGGCGGCGACGACGGCGTTGCGTGCGGAGGTGGGAGCGGAGGCGTCCCGAGCGACATCGGTCATAACGGGCCCAGCATAGTTGCCCGGCCGCACGCCACGAAGAGCACTGCCGATAGGCGGGGCCGCGGTCCGCGGTGCTCGGGCGCACGTATTAGGCTGGGGGATTGGCCGAACTCTCTCGACATCGAGATTTCTTCGGCACCGGAACACCTTCCGAAAACCACAGTCGCCCAGCGGAGGATTGCGCGTGGATCTCTACGAATACCAGGCCCGTGACCTGTTCGAGAAGTACGAGGTGCCGGTGCTCCCCGGCATCATCGCCGACACCCCTGAGGAGGCGAAGGCAGCGGCCGAGAAACTCGGCGGCGTGGTCGTCGTCAAGGCTCAGGTCAAGACCGGAGGTCGCGGCAAGGCCGGCGGTGTCAAGGTCGCGAAGACCCCCGACGAGGCGTACGAGGCCGCGAAGGCGATCCTCGGCCTCGACATCAAGGGGCACGTCGTCAAGCGTGTCATGATCGCCGGCGGCGCGCAGATCGACAAGGAGTACTACTTCTCGGTGCTGCTCGACCGTGCCAACCGCTCGTACCTGAGCCTGTGCTCGGTCGAGGGCGGCATGGAGATCGAGCAGCTCGCGGTCGAGAAGCCCGAGGCGCTTGCCAAGGTCGAGGTGAACCCCCTGACCGGCATCGACGAGGCGAAGGCACTCGAGATCGCGAAGGCCGGCGGCTTCGACGACGAGACCGCCGCGAAGGTCGCTCCCGTCTTCGTGAAGCTCTACAACGTGTACACCGGCGAGGGTGCGACCCTCGTCGAGGTGAACCCGCTCATCCAGGATGCCTCGGGCAACATCATCGCCCTCGACGGCAAGGTGTCGCTCGACGACAACGCGACCGAGGTGCGTCACCCCGAGCACGAGGAGCTCGAAGACAAGGACGCCGCCGACCCGCTCGAGGCCAAGGCCAAGGCATCCGGTCTCAACTACGTCAAGCTCGACGGCCAGGTCGGCATCATCGGCAACGGCGCGGGCCTCGTCATGTCGACGCTCGACGTCGTCGCCTACGCGGGCGAGAACCACGGCGGCGTGAAGCCCGCCAACTTCCTCGACATCGGCGGCGGCGCCTCGGCGACGGTCATGGCCGCGGGCCTCGACGTCATCCTCGGCGACGAGCAGGTCAAGTCGGTCTTCGTCAACGTCTTCGGCGGTATCACGTCGTGCGTCGCCGTCGCGGAGGGCATCGTCAAGGCGCTCGAGATCCTCGGGGACACCGCCACGAAGCCGCTCGTCGTCCGTCTCGACGGCAACCAGGTGGAAGAGGGCCGCGCGATCCTCGCCGCTGCGAACAACCCGCTCGTCACCCTCGCCGCAGGCATGGACGAGGGTGCCGACAAGGCCGCCGAGCTGGCGAACGCCTGACCCGCCTCCGAGAACAAGGACCAGAGCGAAATGTCTATCTACCTCAACAAGGACTCCAAGGTCATCGTCCAGGGCATCACGGGCGGTGAGGGCACGAAGCACACCGCCCTCATGCTGAAGGCGGGCACCAACGTCGTCGGCGGCGTCAACGCCCGCAAGGCCGGCACGACCGTCTCGCACGTCGACGCGGACGGCAACGCCGTCGAGCTCCCCGTGTTCGGCTCGGTCGCCGAGGCGATCGAGAAGACCGGCGCCGACGTGTCGATCGCGTTCGTGCCGCCTGCGTTCACGAAGGATGCCATGGTCGAGGCCATCGACACCGAGATCCCCCTCCTCGTCGTCATCACCGAGGGCGTGCCCGTCGGTGACACGGCCGAGGCATGGGCGTACGCGAAGTCGAAGGGCAACAAGACCCGCATCATCGGGCCGAACTGCCCCGGGATCATCACGCCCGGCGAGGCGCTCGTGGGCATCACGCCCGCGAACATCACCGGCAAGGGCCCGATCGGCCTCGTCTCGAAGTCGGGGACGCTCACGTACCAGATGATGTTCGAGCTGCGCGACCTGGGCTTCTCGACCGCGATCGGCATCGGCGGCGATCCGATCATCGGGACGACCCACATCGACGCGCTCGAGGCGTTCGAGGCCGACCCCGACACGAAGGCGATCGTCATGATCGGCGAGATCGGCGGCGACGCGGAGGAGCGGGCGGCCGAGTACATCAAGGCCCACGTGACGAAGCCCGTCGTGGGCTACGTCGCCGGCTTCACCGCCCCCGAGGGCAAGACGATGGGCCACGCCGGCGCCATCGTCTCGGGCTCGGCGGGGACGGCGCAGGCCAAGAAGGAGGCCCTCGAGGCCGCCGGCGTGAAGGTCGGGAAGACCCCCTCCGAGACCGCCGCCCTGATGCGCGAGATCATCACCGCGCTCTGACGCGCCCAGCAGAGGGGGGGGGGGGGGGGGGCGCGCCCCCCCCCCCCCGGGGGGGGGGGGTATATAAAAAAACCACCCC
>JASCPG010000069.1 GCA_029960085.1 Microbacteriaceae bacterium PS02067
CCGCGGCCGGCGCCGCGCTGACCCCGGCGCCGTGCCGCTACCGGCGCCGTGCTGAGCCGGCGCCGTGCGGCGGCCGTGCCATGTCGTGGCCCTGTTGCGGCCCGAACTCCTCCAATTCTCGGCCGGAGGGGCCGCGGTGGCCCCGAAACCCTCCGCGGCGGCGCGAGATGGAGGAGTTCGGGCGCGCCGGATGACGCCGACCCAGCACACCCGGCCGGTTTCGGTGTCGCGGGGGCGGCGATCTACCCGCACTGGCAGGATGCCGTCGCGCCCTCGTGCCGTCGCACCACGGTGCCGCCGTGCCGGCGCGCCGCATCAGTGTGGCAGCCCGAACTCCTCCAGTTTCCGGCCGGGCAGGCCACGGAGGCCTTCACACCCACCCCGGCACCGTGAATTGGAGGAGTCCGGGCGCGCCGGGGAGGCTCGCCGGCTGCCGACAGCCGGCGGCGCCAGTGTCGCGGTGGCGCCGCCGTGCCCGCGCTGGCGGGGTGCCGTGCCGCGTTGCAGCCCGAACTCCTCCAGTTTTCGGCCGGACGGGCTGTGGGGTCCTGGAATCCACCGCGGTGGCGTGAGATGGAGGAGTTCGGGCGTACCCGGTGGTGTAGTCGGTGGCGCAGCCGGGGGCACAGCCTGGGGGGGCACAGCCTGGGGGGCACAGCCAGCGGCACAGCCCGCCCGCAGCCGCGCCCCTGAGCCGGCCCCCGCCGCACGTGACACCGCCCCGGGCCGAAGGCCCGGGGGGTGTCACGTCTCCGAAAGGTCAGGCCGTGGCGGCCCGCCGCCGGGCGAGCACCAGCGCGCCCGCGAGCAGCGTGCCGAGCCCCAGCACCGTCACGAAACCGATCGGGAAGGTGCCGCCGGTGGCGGGCAGCGAGCCCGCGGCGACGACCTGGACCGGCACACTGATCGCGGCGAGCCCCGCGGATTCGACGACCAGCGTGTGCGCACCGACCGGCAGGTTCGCCGGGACGGCGACGCGGAACGTGACCTTGCCTGCCGCATCGGCGGCGGGGATGCCCGTGACCACGATCGGGTCGCTGTGCAGCGTCGCGGCGATCTGCTGGCCGGGCTTGAGGCCCGACACGGTCACCGTGAGCGAGTCGCCCTGCGCGACGCGCCCGCTGCCGACGTCGATCGTCGCCCACGCCGTTGCCGGGGTCGCGCTCCCGCCGTTGCCGGTGCCCCCGCCGGTGCCGCCGTTGCCGGTCTCCCCACCACCGGTGGTGGCGAGCGCCGAGCGCCCGAGCGGCGCGGGGTCGACGAGGGCGTGCGCCGCGAAGTACTCGACGCTCGCCTGCAGGTCGACCTGACCGGTGTCGGCGCGGTTCGTGCCCGCCGCGAAGGTGGTGAACGCGTCTCCGCCTGCGGCGAGGAACGAGTTCGTCACGACGGTGAAGGTGTCCGTCGGGGCGATCGTGCGCCCCTGGAACGTCATCGCCTTGATGCGCGAGCCCGCCGCGGCAGCCGGGTCGTACTTGTAGGCGAACCCGCCCGACACACCCAGGTGCAGCTTCGAGCCGTCGGCACGCCACTGCTCTTCGAGGATGCTGCGCAGCTGAGCGCCCGTCAGCGTCACCGTCACCAGGGTGTTGGCGAACGGCTGGACGGTCGCGACGTCACGGTAGGTGACCGAGCCGTCACCGGTCTTGACGAGGTCCGCGCGGACTCCGCCCGGGTTCATGATGCCGATCTGCGCCTTCGTCCCCGCGTAGGACGCATTCGAGGTCGCCCACAGGTACACGTCCGACAGGAGGTTCGACAGGCTCGACTCGACGTCGCGACGCGAGCCGTTGGTCCCGCCGCGCGTGATGTCGGCGCTGATCTTCCCGACGACCTTCTGTCCCTCGACGGCTGCCGAGTCGACGGCATCCTTCACGATCTTCGCCGTGGGCGCATCGGCCGGGAAGGCGAGCGTGCCACCCGAGACGAGCGGGACGAGCGAACCGGTGATCGAGACGAGGTCCTTCGTGCGCGTGTCGACCTCGATGTCCAGCTTGCCGAGCGTCGTTCCGTACTGGTGCGCCTGGATGACAGGTCGCGTCTTGCCGGGCGCGCCGTCGATCGTCCCCTGGCAGGAGTACTTCTGGTGCGAGTCGGCCGACACGATCGCGTCGATCTCGGGCGAGGCGCCGCGTGCGAGCTTGGCGAACACCGAGTCGCCGGTCAGCTGCGAGCAGTCGCTCGTGCCGAGCCCCTCGTGGGCGAGGAGCACGATCACGTCGGCTTCGTCCGCCGCGGTGATCTTCGCGGCGACGCGGTTGGCGGCGGTCAGCTGGCTGCCGAAGGTCAGACCCTGGATGCCGCTCGGCGTCACCTTCTGCGGGGTCGTCTCGGTGACGGTGCCGATGAACGCGACGCGCACGCCGTCGACCGTCTTCACCGTGTACTCCTTGAGCGCGGGGGCTCCGGTCGCGTCGTACACGTTGGCGCCGAGCGCGTAGTCGCTCTTGCCGGTGGTGTTGCCGGCGTCGTAGCGCGGGATGACCCGACCGGTGAGGTCGGCGAAGCCGCGGTCGAACTCGTGGTTGCCGACGGCGCTGAGGTCGAGGGTGGCGCTCTTCAGGGCGTCGATCGTGGGGGTGTCCTTCGCGATGAACGAGTCGAACGTCGAGGCGCCGATGTTGTCACCGGCCGAGACGAAGAGGGTGTTCGGGTTCGTCGCGCGGAACTGCTTGACCGCCCCGGCGAGCACGGCCGCTCCGGCCGCGGTGTCGCGGCTCGGTTCGGCGGCCAGGCGCCCGTGGAAGTCGTTGATCGTCAGCACCTGGATGTCGGTCGTGCGCGGTGCGAGGCGGTCGTCGATCTCGAACAGGGTCGTCGTGCCCGAGACCTCGTTGCCGACCGCGAGCAGTGGCGTGCCCGTCGGCGAATCCGCTGCCGCGATGAACTCGAGGCCCTCCGGCCCGAGGTCGCCCGCCGTGGCGAGGTTGCCGCCGTCTTCGACAGACTGGGCGAAATCGCGGTTGTTGAGGTAGGTCACGAACGTCGGCGAGGTCGGGTCGGTGATGTCGTACGCGGCGATGCCGCCGACGCGCTCGAACCCGATGAAGGCGTAGGTCCGGCCGCTGAGCTTGCCGATCGTGATCCCTTCGGGCTCCGGCCCCTTGTCGTCGCTGCGGCCGTCGAAGCCCGACACGGTGTGGTTCGAGTTGAAGAACTCGGGCTCCGCCGCGTGGGTGATCTCCTCGAACGATGAACCCGAGTCCCAGATCTGGGTTCCCGTCGTCGACCAGATCGAGAACGAGCGCCCGCCGAACGCGTACAGGTCCGTGTAGCAGCCGGCGGCTGAGTCGAAGCCGTCCTCGCGCGTGACGTTGAGTCGGCCGAGGTCCTTGTCTGCCGTGAGACCGGCCAGCGGGCTCCCGGTGCAGATCGGGCCCTTCCCGCTCTTCGAGAGGCTCTTCACGCGGACGCCCTCGGTGTACGAGCCCCACTCGCGGGCATCCCCCTCGTTCGCGGTGACCAGGTAGGTCTCACCGCCCGTCGTGTACGAGTCGATGGAATCGGGCATGTACAGACCGTGCAGGTTCGGGTAGGTGCGGAGGTTGTAGCCGCCGTCCTTGTCGCTCGCGTCGAGGGCGTTCTTCGCGAGCGAGAGGTCCTTCGCGCCGAGCGGGTGGATGTCGGTGACGGATGCCGAGGCGAGGTCGATCACCGCGATGGCATTGTTCTCCTGCAGCGTCGCGTAGGCGATGCCGCCGTCGACGGTGATGTACTCCGGCTCGAGGTTGCGGCTGATCGGTCGGTCGGCGCCGTGCGGGGTCGGTCCGAAGACCCGCACCCCCGCGGGGAGGGCACCCGGTGCCTCGTAGGCGTGGAAGTCCGCGATGCGCGCGGCATCCTGCGTGGGGGCGGTCAGGGTCTCGGGCAGCGATACGACGGCGATCGAGCCTTCCGGATCGATCGAGAAGTCGGCTGCCGGCTCCCCTTCGTTCGCGGCGACCGCGTAGCCTCCGTCGGCGGAGATCGTCACCATGTCGGGGAGGGCGCCGACCGTCACCGAGCCGAGGATCGTCGGGACATCAGCATTCGCGTCGAAGAACACGAGCTCACCCGGATCGGTCTTGACGGATGCCTCCAGTGCGATCACGCCGAGGCCGTCGGACCGGATCGCGACGGAGTTCGCGACACCCTCGGCGGAGAGGCTGTAGAGCTTCTTCATCGCGGCGGGGTTCGAGAAGTCGAGCACGTCGACCGCGCCGGCCTGCGCGTTCACGACGTACAGGCGGTCGCCGTACGCGTGGACGATCTCGGCGGCGGACTCGTCGAAGACACCGGTCTCGAACGATCCGATCGCAGACAGACCGAGGGCTGCTCCATCGGCGGAGTAGCTCGGCGGTGACGGGACGACGGCGGCCGTCGCGGGCGTCACCGCGGCGACCGCGAGGGTGCAGGCGAGCGCCGCGACGGCGCCGAAGGCGACGGGGCGGCGGAGGGAGGGCAGGGGCATCGGATTCCTCGGTATCGGTGCGGGATGAAGGTCACGAGCGGGCGCGACGGGACGCGCCCCCGTCGTTCGTACCCAGCGCGGGTGGCCCCCGGGTGACGGATGGTGACGCATCGGTGAACAGAAGGGGGGTCGACGGTGACGCGGAGCCTTCCCCCAGCCCGAACTCCTCCACTTTTCGCCCGACAGTCCGCACAGGCCCTGAAATCCACTGTCGCCGCGCGAAATGGAGGAGTTCGGGCGCGCCCGGAGGGGTCGCCGGCTGTTGATGCCCGGGATTGGTGGTGCCGCGTCCGCACCCCGCGGGCGCCGCGACGCGGATCGGCGACTCCGAGCCCGCTGGGCCGCGTGCGCGGGGCGCCGGGGCGGAGGAGGATGGATGCCATGAGCACCGTCGCCCGTACCGCCGTCATCGTCGACGCCGTCCGCACCCCATCGGGGCGCGGCAAACCGGGGGGAGCGCTGAGCGGCATCCATCCGGTCGATCTCGCCGCCCACGTGCTGCGCGCGACGCTGGAGCGCAACGGCCTCGAGTCCGCCCAGGTCGACGACGTGTTGCTCGGGTGCGTCAGCCAGGTCGGTGAGCAGACGATGAACGCCGCCCGGCAGGCGGTGCTCGCGGCCGGGTTCGACGAGCGGGTGCCCGCGACGACGATCGACCGCCAATGCGGATCGAGCCAGCAGGCGGCGCACTTCGCCGCCCAGGGCGTGATGAGCGGCCAGTACGACATCGTGATCGCGGGCGGGGTCGAGTCGATGAGCCGTGTGCCGCTCGGCATCGCGGCATCCATCGCCGGATCGCCGTTCTCGCCGGGGCTGCACGCCCGGTACCCCGACGGACTCGCGAACCAGGGTGTCTCGGCGGAGCTCATCGCCGACCGGTGGGGGCTCAGCCGCGACGACCTCGACGCGTATGCCGCCGAATCGCACGAGCGCGCAGCCGAGGCGGCAGCGCAGGGCCGGTTCGCGTCGCAGATCGTTCCCGTGCCGACGGATGCCGGTGAGGTGAGCAGCGACGAGACCGTGCGCCCGGGGACGACCGCCGCCGGCCTCGCGGGACTGCCGCCCGCGTTCCGCACACCCGAGATGGCGGAACGGTTCCCCGAGATCGACTGGAAGATCACGGCCGGCACGTCGTCGCCGCTCACCGACGGGGCATCCGCGGTGCTCATCATGAGCGAGGAGAGGGCGCTCGCTCTGGGGCTCGTGCCGAGGGCGCGCTTCCACGCGTTCGCCGTTGTGGGGGACGATCCGCTCATGATGCTCACCGGGCCGATCCCGGCGACACGGCGGATCCTCGAAAGGTCCGGTCTCTCGATCGACGACCTCGACGCGTACGAGGTCAACGAGGCTTTCGCGTCGGTGCCACTCGCCTGGGCGGCGGAGGTCGGCGCGGATGCCGCACGGCTGAACCCCTGGGGTGGGGCGATTGCGCTCGGGCACGCGCTCGGTTCGAGCGGAACCCGCCTGCTGGGGACGCTGCTCGCGACCCTTGAGGCGACCGGCGGACGCTTCGGTCTTCAGACGATGTGCGAAGGCGGCGGCATGGCGAACGCGACCATCATCGAGCGGCTGTAGTCGCGGGCCGGGGGATGGGTAGTTCTCCCCATTCCCCCCACCGCATCGCGGACCTAGATTCGACGTGGGAGGTCCGCAGATGGGGATGATGCTGCCGAATGAACTGATCTGGGTGATGGAGAAGCTCGGATTCGATTGGCCCGACGTCGATGAGGACGAACTGCGACGCGCGGGAACGATCGTCGGAACGTTCACAGGCGAGCTCGAGGGTCGGATCCAGGCGATCGACCGCAAGGTGAACGGGGACATCGCCGCGTCGATGCGCGGTCAGGCGGGGCCCGCCTTCGTCAATGCGTGGAATGTCAACCGTTCGCAGAACCTGCAGCGACTGCTCGACATCCTCGGCCCCGTTCCGGTCGGGGCCGACATCGCGGCGGGCGCTGTGCTGGCGTTGAAGATCAAATGCATCGCCGACGTCACGACGACCATGATCACGCTGGTGGCGATGCTGACGAACCCGGTCACGGCCGCGGGTGCGGGGCCGATGCTGATCATCAAGAAGAAGCTGTTGAACGCTGCCGTCGACATCGCCGTCGAACAGGTCCTGAACCAGATCCTTCCCACGGTGATCGAGCCGCTCGCGCAGCAACTGCCTGCGGTGATCATGGCGGTGCTCGATGCTCCGATGGTCGAGGCGGTGGTCGGAGATCCCGAAGAGTTCTACGCCGATCTGCAGGCGCTGGAGCAGGCGGAGGGTGAGTTGGAGCAGCATGCGTCCGACATCGACACGCTCACGGGGAAGCTGATCTCCGATCTCTCCACGATCAACCTGGGTGGTGACTGACGTGGCCAGCATCAAGCACGAGGTCGCCGACGTGGTGGTGGACACGCTGCGTAGCGCGGCGCGCGCGATGCACGGCGTGTCGGAAGTGGCGCTCAAGGTGGGGCGTCAGGGTCGCCGCAATCGGCGGCGCACGCGCGATCTCGATCACTTCGACGCCGACGGCAACCTGAAGAAGAACCACTCTTACACGGCGGGCGAACACAACTACCGCTATCGCACCGACGCGAACGGGCGCATCGATCGCGTGCAGGCCGACAATCTGTACTTGACGAACCGGGAGAAGCGTCTTCGTCACGATCCGGACACACCGGGCAAACTGCCCGGTGATCACGCAGGGCACCTCATCGGCGACCGGTTCGGGGGATCACCTGAGATCGACAACCTGGTCAGTCAGCTGTCGACCCACAACCTCAGCACGTTCAAGAAGCTGGAGGATGAGTGGGCGGCGGCTCTCAAGGCGGGTGGTACCGTGACCAACGTCGAGATCCGGATCGTGAGCGATGCGACCGGGCGGCCGACACGCTTCGAGGTGTGGTCGGTCATCGACGGTTTCGAATCGTATCTGGATTTTGCACAGTGAGGAAAGCATGGACGCGGAGAAGCGGATTCTGCAGGAGTTGGCGTCGTCGTGGGTGTCGCTCGCGGCGGAGTATGCGGAGAACGCCGTGGGGGTGACGGCGTACTATATCTACGGATCCAGTGAGCATGGCGCGTCGACCGCGAATGCGTACTTCGAGCAGGATGGTGTCGTCGTGTTCCCGGGGGCGCTCGTGGGGGCGGACCGGAGCCTCGTGCGGAGCATGATGAGCACGTTGGTGAGCGATATGAAGGATGCCGGTGCCGCGTTCGTCGCAGCGGGTCTTGCTGCCCCGACGGAGTATCGCCTCGAGTACCGGGTTGAGGGCGGGAAGCTGGATCTGCAGCTCGAGTTCGAGCAGTTGTATGGTCCGGGTTTGCGGGATCGCTCTCCGATCGTCGGGATCGAGTACTGGCTGGGGGATCGTGCCCCGAAGCTGATCCGGGGGAGTTGAGTTGGACGAGGAGAAGCGGATTCTGCAGGAGTTGGCGTCGTCGTGGGTGTCGCTCGCGGCGGAGTATGCGGAGAACGCCGCGGGGGTGACGGCGTACTACATCTACGGATCCAGTGAGCATGGCGCGTCGTCCGCGAATGCGTATTTCGAGCAGGACGGTGCGGTGGTGTTCCCGGAGGACCTTGTGGGCGCCGATGGGGATCTCATTCGGGATATGCAGAGCACGTTGCTGGATGACATGTCGGATGCTCAGGCGGCGTTTGCGGAGGCGGGTCTTGCTGCCCCGACGGAGTATCGCCTCGAGTACCGGGTTGAGGGCGGGAAGCTGGATCTGCAGTTGGAGTTCGAGCAGTTGTATGGCCCGGGTCTCCGCGAGAAGTCCCCGATTGAGGGGATCGAGTACTGGCTGGGGGATCGCGCCCCGAAGCTCATCCGGGGAAGTTGAGTTGGACGCGGAGAAGCGGATTCTGCAGGAGCTGGCATCGTCGTGGGTGTCGCTCGCGGCGGAGTATGCCGAGAACGCCGTGGGCGTGACGGCGTACTACATTTACGGCTCGAGTGAGCATGGCGCATCTACCGCGAATGCGTACTTCGAGCAGGACGGTGTCGTCGTGTTCCCGGATCTTTTGGTGGGAGCCGACGACGAGCTTCTGTGGGATCTACAGGATGCTCTGGTGGACGACATGTTGGATGCCAAGGCCGCTTTCGTCGCGGCGGGTCTTCCTGCCCCGACGGAGTATCGCCTCGAATACCGGGTCGAGGGCGGCAAGCTGGATCTGCAACTCGAGTTCGAGCAGCTGTATGGCCCGGGTCTCCGCGAGAAGTCCCCGATTGAGGGCATCGAGTACTGGCTGGGGGATCGTGCCCCGAAGCTGATTCGGGGCGAGTAAGCCAGCGTGGCGGGCACCGGCGTGCCGACCAGAGGCCTTGTCGACGATCGCTGAGGCATCCATCGCAGAAACCAGCACTCTCACGTACACTGAGCACAATGCCCTACCCGGGCGCGACGAAGATGTCGATGTGTCTCACGAGGACGTGACAACATGAGCATGACCGCCAATCCGGCCACCCTTTCCGACGAGGAACGCGCGGCGATCCTCGATGCCGTGCGCGAGTTCGCGCAGGCGCGCCTCGCCCCGAACGCGCTCGACTGGGACCGCCGCAAGCACTTTCCCCGCGACGTCCTCGTCGAGGCGGGTGAACTCGGCCTCGGCGGCATCTACGTGCACGAGGACGTCGGCGGCACGGGCCTCGTCCGTGCGGACGCCGCAGCGATCTTCGAAGCGCTCGCGATGGGCGACCCGACGATCGCGGCCTACATCACCATCCACAACATGGTGGCGTGGATGATCGACACCTACGGGACGGCCGCCCAACGTGAGCACTGGCTGCCGGGCCTCGTCTCGATGCGCGACCTCGGGTCGTACTGCCTCACCGAGCCCGGCGCAGGGTCGGATGCCGCGGCGATCACGACCTCGGCCATTCGCGAGGGCGACGAGTACGTCCTCACCGGCGTGAAGCAGTTCATCTCGGGCGCGGGGGAGGCATCCGTCTATGTCGTCATGGCGCGGACGGGGGCGCCTCGCGAGGCGCACGACCAGCGGAAGTCGGACGAGATCACGGCGTTCCTCGTGCCGGCGGATGCCGCGGGGCTCAGCTTCGGACCCAACGAGCAGAAGATGGGTTGGAACGCCCAGCCCACGCGTCAGGTCGTCCTCGACCGGGTGCGTGTCCCGGCATCCGCGACGCTCGGTGACGTCGGCGGTGGCTTCCGCATCGCGATGAAGGGACTCAACGGAGGCCGCGTGAACATCGCCGCGTGCTCCATCGGCGGTGCGCAGTGGGCGCTCGACCGCGCCGTCCGCTACGTGCACGAGCGGTTCACGTTCGGTGAGGCGCTCGCCGAACGACAGTCGGTCGTGTTCACCCTCGCCGACATGGCGACCGAGCTCACTGCCGCGCGTGCCCTCGTGCGCGACGCCGCACGGGCGATCGACGAGGGTGCGCCCGATGTCGCCGTGCAGTGCGCGATGGCCAAGCGCTTCGCGACGGATGCCGGGTTCGATGTCGCCAATCGTGCTCTCCAGCTGCACGGCGGCTACGGCTACCTGCAGGAGTACGGAATCGAGAAGGTCGTGCGGGACCTCCGCGTCCACCAGATCCTCGAAGGGACGAACGAGATCATGCGCGTCATCATCGGCCGCGGCGTCGTGGGTGCGTGAACGCACCGCGCCCTGGAAGACTGGGCCCATGACCGAATACGCCACGATCCTCGTCGAAACCCACGGGCGGGTCGGCTGGATCACACTCCACCGTCCCGAGGCGCTCAACGCGCTCAACTCCCAGGTGATGCGAGACGTCGTCGCGGCGGCAGAGGCGTTCGACGCGGACGAGGCGATCGGAGCGATCGTCGTCACCGGTAACGAGCGCGCCTTCGCCGCCGGCGCGGACATCAAGGAGATGGAGCAGAAGTCCGGGCGCGAGATGCTCATGGACGACCACTTCGGTGCCTGGGCGCGCTTCGCCGCCGTCCGCACCCCCGTGATCGCCGCCGTTTCGGGCTATGCGCTCGGCGGCGGGTGCGAGCTTGCGATGATGTGCGACATCATCCTCGCCGCCGACTCGGCGAAGTTCGGGCAGCCCGAGATCACCCTCGGCGTCATCCCGGGCATGGGCGGCACGCAGCGCCTCGTCCGGGCCGTCGGCCCGTACGTCGCCGCCGACCTGGTCCTCACGGGGCGTCTGCTCTCCGCCGAAGAGGCGGCCCGCGCGGGGCTCGTCTCGCGCGTGATCCCCGCGGCGGATCTGCTCGCCGAGGCGGAGAAGGTCGCCGCGACGGTCGCGGAGAAGTCGCTCGTCGCGCTGTTCGCCGCGAAAGCAGCACTGGATGCCGCGCTCGAGACCACCCTCGCCGAGGGGCTCCGGTTCGAGCGCCAGGCGTTCGCCGCGCTCTTCGACACGGAGGATCAGAAGGAGGGGATGGCCGCCTTCCGCGAGAAGCGCGCCGCCCGCTTCACGAACCGGTGATCCGGCCGAGGCATCCCAGGATGAACCTCAGTCTCAGTGTTCGCGACACTCCGTCGCATCTCGTAGGATGGTGCCAGTCATGAAGGAGTGCCGATGAAGATCGTGGTGCTGGTCAAAGAAGTCCCCGACACCTATGGCGACCGCAAGCTGAGCCTCGAGACGGGCCTCGCCGAGCGCGGCGCCTCCGATCGGGTGCTCGACGAGATCGGCGAGCGTGCGCTCGAGGTCGCGCTGTGCTACGCCGACGCGAACCCCGGCACCGAGGTGCAGGTCGTGTCGATGGCATCCGACGATGCCGCCGCGACGATCCGGAAGGGTCTCGCGATGGGGGCCGCCTCTGCGCTGCAGGTGTCCGATCCGGCACTGGCCGGTGCGGACCTCGGCGTGACCGCGCGCGTCCTCGCCGCCGCCGTGACGCGCGCCGGCTTCGACCTCGTGATCACCGGGAACCTGTCCACGGACGGCTCCGGCGGGGTCATCCCCGCGATGCTCGCCGAGCACCTCGGGGTGCCCCAGGCGACGGCGCTGACGTCCGTGACGATCGGCGCGACCGAGGTGTCGGGCACGCGCGCAACCGACGGCGGCACCGCGAAGGTCACCGCGACGTACCCCGCCGTGATCTCGATCACCGAGGCGCTGCCGGATGCCCGGTTCCCCAACTTCAAGGGCATCATGGCGGCCAAGAAGAAGCCGTTCGAGACGGTGTCGCTCGCCGATCTCGGCGTCGACGTCGACCCGGCCTCCGCGCCGCAATCGATCCTGACGCAGGTGAGCGAGAAGCCGCCGCGCGGTGCCGGCGTGAAGATCACCGACGAGGGGGATGCCGGCGAGAAGCTCGCCGCGTTCCTCATCGAGAACCGACTGGCGTGAGGGTGACGGACATGACTGATTTCGCTGCGGATTCGATCCTCGTCCTGCTGGACGTCACCCCGACGGGCGAGCTGGCCTCGTCGTCGGCGGGCCTGCTGGGCGCGGCCGCGCAGGTCGGCACGCCCGTCGCGCTGATCGTGCACGAGAACGCGGAGCTCGCGGCGGACGCCGCAGCGCTCGGTGCGGCGGTCGTGCTGACGGCGGCGCCCGCCGCGGGGCTCACGGTGCCCGCGGTGGATGCCCTGGCATCCGCCTTCGCGCTCGTCGCACCCGACGCGGTGCTCATCTCCAACTCGATCGAGGGCCGCGACGTGGCCGGACGTTTCGCCGCCCGCCGGGCGCTCGCCCTCTCGGTCGACGCGGTCGGTGTTCTGCGCGATGAGGAGGGTGTCCTCGCACAGCACTCCGTTTACGGCGGGGCGTACAACGCGACGTCCGCCCCGACGTTCGGCGCACCGGTGATCACGGTGCGCCAGGGCGCGATCGACGCGCGTGCCGAGGCCCAGCCGCTCGTCAGCGAACCGCTCGCCGTCGAGGCCTCGGGCAAGCCTGCGGCGATCGTCGACTCGGTGGATGCCGTCGTCGAGGCATCCAGTCGTCCGGAGCTGCGGGGGGCGGCGAAGGTCGTCTCGGGTGGCCGTGGACTCGGCTCGAAGGACGGGTTCCAGCTCGCCGAGCAGCTCGCCGACGCCCTCGGCGCCGCGGTCGGTGCCTCG
The DNA here is from genome assembly GCA_029960085.1 of Microbacteriaceae bacterium PS02067. Taxonomy (GTDB): domain Bacteria; phylum Actinomycetota; class Actinomycetes; order Actinomycetales; family Microbacteriaceae; genus Microbacterium. The sequence goes on from JASCPG010000069.1 coordinate 12,454, forward strand.
CGTGCCGCGGTCGACGCCGGGTACATCCCGTACTCGCACCAGGTCGGACAGACCGGCGTGTCGGTGTCGCCCCAGCTGTATGTCGCTCTCGGCATATCGGGCGCGATCCAGCACAAGGCGGGCATGCAGACAGCGAAGACGATCGTCGCGATCAATAAAGACGGCGACGCTCCGATCTTCGAGATCGCCGACTACGGCATCGTGGGCGACGTGTTCCAGGTCGTCCCGCAGCTGATCGCCGCCCTCGAGGCGAAGAAGGCGTAACCCTCGATGGCCACGTACGGATCGGCGCTCCGCCGCGGTCTGCCCCGCTCGCCCGGCGGCGACCCCTGGCCCCCGGCCGGCGCTGCGCCGGTCGACGAGCGGGCCGCGGAGGCGTCGCCCGGAATGGCTATCGCGTCGGATGCTGCGGCCGCTGCCGGCGCGACCCCTGCGGAGGCACCGCAGACGACCGAGGCGACCGGCGCCGCGCAGACGGACGCCGTCCGTGAACCCGCCGTCGAGGCCGTGCCGCTCGCGTCGGCAGCCGGCGCAGCTCCGGTCGCCGTGCGCCGCGGGCTGCCCCGCGTCGCGGGCGGTGACCCGTGGCCCGAGATCGATCAGGCGCCGGCCACGACTGCGACGCCCGCGGTGGCGGTGGAACCCGCGATCGCCACCGCAGCGGCTGTTGCGTCCAGCGCAGAGGCCGCACCCGTATCCGCGGAGCCCGTAGCGGCATCGTCCGCCGCCGTCCCCGCGAGCACGGCCGAAGCCTCGACGGTGCCCGTCCGACGTGGATTGCCCCGCGAACCCGGCGGTGCGGCCTGGCCCGACCTCGCGGCGGCGCGGATGCCTGCGCCTGCCGCGGCGGCTCCCGCGGAGG
>JASCPG010000006.1 GCA_029960085.1 Microbacteriaceae bacterium PS02067
CCCCGGGGCCCGCTCCTATGGGCCGCCCGGGGGGGGTGCGCCCGGGGGGGGGGGCGGGCGCCCCCGCCCCCGCCCCTCCACCCCCTCACCGTCCGTCTCGTCCGAGGCAGAAGGGCCGCGATGAACCAGATCCTCGAGTACCCCGACCTGTGGCGCGATGCGCTCGTCGGGACCCTCGTCCTGTTCTTCGGCGGGGGACTGATCGCACTCGTGCTCGGTTTCCTCATCGGGGCGATGCGCGTGTCTCCGATCCCCGCTGCGCGCGTGGTGGGGGCGGTCTACGTCAACTGGGTCCGCAACACCCCGCTGACCCTCGTGCTGTTCTTCTTCGCCTTCGCGGTGCCGCTGCTCGTCACCGTCCCGCGCGGGAGCTTCCTCATGCTCGCCGTCATCGGCATCGGGCTCTACACCGCGACGTACGTCGCCGAGACCCTCCGCTCCGGTATCAACACGGTGCCGGTCGGGCAGGCCGAGGCGGCGCGCGCACTCGGCATGGGGTTCACGCAGGTCATGGGCTACGTCGTGCTGCCGCAGGCCGCACGCTCGGTGATCCCGCCGATGATGAGCGTGTTCATCGCGCTGCTGAAAAACACCACCGTCGCCGCCGGCTTCGGGGTCGTGAACCTCGGCAGCATCCGCGCCAACATGAGCGAGAAGGGCGAGAACCAGATGATCACGATCCTCCTCGTCATGGTGGCCTTCGTCGTCCTCGTCCTCCTGCTCGCCTGGCTCCAGCGAGTGCTCGAGAACCGGTGGAGGGTCGCGCGATGAGCTCCGTCCTGTACGACGTGCCCGGCCCGAGGGCGATCGCGCGCAACCGCATTCTCGGCGTCGTGACCGTGCTGGTCGTGCTCGGCATCATCGGTTTCGTCGTGTGGCGCTTCTACGACACCGGTCAGTTCTCCGCCCGAAAGTGGGAGGTGTTCAGCTATACGCGCGTCTGGACACTGATCGGCCAGGGGACCCTCGCGACGCTCGCCGCCTTCGGCGCCGCTGCGGTCGGCGCGGTGATCCTCGGGTTCGTCCTCGCGATCGGACGCCTGTCGGACCACGCGTGGGTCCGCGTCCCCGTCGGCTGGGTCGTGGAGATCCTCCGTGCGGTCCCCGTGCTCGTGTTCATGCTGCTGCTCTACTACGGGCTCCCGATCATCGGCATCCGGATGCCGTCGTACTGGGCCGTCGTGATCGCGCTCATCGCCTACAACGGGTCGGTCCTGTCGGAGGTCATCCGTGCCGGCGTCGAGTCGCTGCCGCGCGGGCAGAAGGAGGCCGGGTACGCCATCGGGCTGCGGAAGTCCGGTGTCATGGCGCTCATCCTGCTGCCGCAGGCGATCCGCGCCATGATGCCGGTGATCGTCTCGCAGCTCGTCGTGACCCTGAAGGACACGGCGCTCGGGTTCATCATCACGTACCCCGAGCTGCTGTACATGGCGAAGCTGCTCGGATCGAACGCGAACTACGGTTCGCCGCTCATCCAGGCGGCTCTCGTCGCGGGCACCATCTACGTCGCCATGTGCCTCGCGCTGAGCTATGTCGCCCATCGTCTCCAGCTGCGGAACAAGCGCCGGACCGCCGCCGTCACGGATCCGCTCCACCACCCGGTCGGCGACGCGACCGACACACAGCTGATCGGCCTGCAAGCGGGCCCCGTGGGCCGAGGGGCCGCCCGCCCTCCGCGCCGCCGCGGCTGAGCGAGCGTCGGGGGCTCACCGCCCGCCGGTAGACTCGATTCTTGTGTCTGACGCACCCACCATCACCCAGGAAGCGGTGGATGCCGCCGTCGCCGACGCCCTCGGGGCGGTCGAGGCGGCCGCGTCCACGGCGGAGCTCAAAGCGGCCCGCGCGGCGCACGCCGGCGAGGCATCCGCTCTCGCCCTGCTGAACGCGCAGCTGCGGAACGTCCCGAACGATCAGAAGGCCGCGCTCGGCAAGCTCGTCGGACAGGCCCGCGGCCGCGTCACGCAGGCGTTCGTCGCCCGTGAGGAGGCGCTCGAAGAGGCGGAGTCCTTCGCGCGCCTGGAGGCGGAGCGCATCGACATCACGGCGCTCGCGCCGCGGGCGCGGGCGGGGGCGCGGCATCCGATCTCGCTCCTGCAGGAGGAGATCGCCGACCTCTTCGTCGGCATGGGCTGGGAGATCGCGGAAGGGCCCGAGCTCGAGCACGAGTGGTTCAACTTCGATGCGCTGAACTTCGACGTCGACCACCCGGCGCGTCAGATGCAGGACACGTTCTTCGTCGACCCCGTCGAACGCCACCTCGTCATGCGCACGCACACGAGCCCCGTCCAGGTGCGCTCGATGCTCGAGCGCGGCGCCGCCCTGCGCGATGAGGGCCGCGGCATCTACGTCCTGTGTCCGGGGCGCGTGTACCGCACCGACGAGTTCGATGCGACGCACCTTCCCGCGTTCACCCAGTTCGAGGGCCTCGTGATCGACAAGGGGATCACCATGGCGAACCTCAAGGGCACGCTCGACCACGCCGCGAAGGTCCTGTTCGGTGACGAGGCGAAGACCCGGTTCCGCACGAACTTCTTCCCCTTCACGGAGCCTTCCGCGGAGCTCGACCTGTGGCATCCGACCTTCAAGGGCGGAGCGCGCTGGATCGAGTGGGGCGGCTGCGGCATGGTCAACCCCAACGTCCTCCGCGCCGCGGGGATCGACCCCGAGGTGTACTCGGGCTTCGCGTTCGGGATGGGTATCGAGCGGACGCTCATGTTCCGCTCGGAGGTGCAGGACATGCGCGACATGGCCGAGGGCGATGTCCGCTTCAGCGAGCAGTTCGGAATGGTGGTCTGATGCGCGTCCCTCTCTCGTGGCTGCGTGAGTTCGTCGACGTCCCGGCGGATGCCACGGTCGACGACGTCTTCGCGGCGCTCGTGTCGGTCGGCTTCGAAGAGGAGGAAGCCCTCGGCTTCGACCTCGCAGGGCCCGTCGTCGTCGGGCAGGTCGTCTCGTTCGAGGCGGAACCGCAGTCCAACGGCAAGACCATCCGCTGGTGCCAGGTCGACGTCGGCGAGGCGAACGGCGGAGTGCGCGGCATTGTCTGCGGAGCCTCGAACTTCTTCGAAGGGGACAAGGTCGTCGTCTCCCTCCCGGGCGCCGTACTGCCCGGTCCCTTCCCCATCTCGGCGCGCAAGACCTACGGCCACGTGTCCGACGGCATGATCGCCTCGGCGCGGGAGCTCGGTCTCGGCGGTGAGCACAACGGCATCCTGCGTCTGTCCGAACTCGGCCTCGACCCCGAGGTCGGCGCCGACGCGATCGCGCTCCTCGGACTCGACGATGTCGGCGTCGACATCAACGTGACGCCCGACCGCGGCTACGCGCTGTCGATCCGCGGTGTCGCGCGCGAGTACGCGCACGCGACGGGGGCCGCCTTCCGCGACCCCGCCGCGCACGAGTGGGACGACGTGCAGCCCGGCTCCGGGTTCGCGATCGCCGTCGACGACCGGAACCCGATCCGCGGGCGCGCCGGAGCGACGGAGTTCGTCGCGCGCGTCGTGCGGAACGTCGACCCGTCCCGTCCGACCCCGCCGTGGATGATCGCGCGGCTCACGCTCGCGGGCATCCGCTCGCTCGGCATCCTCATCGACATCACCAACTACGTGATGCTCGAACTCGGGAACCCCATCCACGGCTACGACCTCGACACCCTCCGGGGCGGGATCACCGTCCGCCGCGCGGAGGCGGGCGAGAAGCTCACGACCCTCGATGGCAAGGAACGCACGCTTTCGAGCGAAGACCTCCTCATCACCGACGAGTCCGGCCCCATCGGCCTCGCCGGAGTCATGGGCGGCGGTACGACCGAGATGACGGATGCCACACGCAACGTCCTCATCGAGGCGGCGAACTTCGACACCGTCTCGATCGCGCGGACCGCGCGTCGGCACAAGCTGCCGAGCGAGGCATCCCGCCGCTTCGAGCGCGGCGTCGATCCGCTCATCCCGTTCGTCGCCGCGCGTCGCGTCGCGGACCTCATGGTCTCCCTCGCCGGCGGCGAACTCGACACGGAGTTCGGCGGCGCCCTGTACGGAGAGGTGTTCCTCGAGGCGATCGAGCTGCCGCGTCGCTTCGTGTCGCAGATCATCGGCGTCGACTACACCGACGCCGAGATCACGGGCGCGCTCGAGACGATCGGCTGCGAGGTCTCCGACCAGCTCCTCGACCGCCCCGAGGAGGAGCGCCGGGACGGCTGGGAGGTCATCCCGCCGTCGTGGCGCCCCGACCTCACCGACCGGTGGACGCTCGCGGAAGAGGTGGCGCGCATCCACGGGCTCGACCGCATCCCGTCGATCCTGCCGACGCCGCCCTCCGGGCGCGGGCTGACGGCCCTGCAGAAGGGCCGCCGCCGCGTCGCGAACGCGCTCGCGGCCGCCGGCTACGTCGAGACCCCCTCGTTCCCGTTCACGACCGCCGAGGCGAACGACCTGCACGGGTCGGCGTCGGGGGAGAGCCTGCCGTCGGTGAAGCTCGCGAACCCGCTCGACGGCCAGGCGTCGTACCTGCGTCGCTCGCTCGTGCCGGGTCTCCTGCAGGTCGCGCACCGGAACGTGTCGCGCGGGTTCACAGACCTCGCGCTGTTCGAGACGGGGCTCGTGTTCACCCCCGAGCCCGGCGCGACCTATGGCACCGCCGAGGTTCCGCCGCTCGGCGTGCGCCCGAGCGACGAGACCCTCGCCGCCCTCGACGCGTCGATCCCGCCGCAGCCGCGCCGAGTCGCCGTGCTCCTCGCCGGCAACCTCACCGCGAAGCAGCCGGGCCACGCGGCCGTCCCCGCCGAACTGGCCGACGCGCTGGGTGCCGTGCAGACGATCGCGGCGGCGGCCGGCGTGCGGATCGACGTCGCCCAGGGGCAGCGCGCGGCGCTGCACCCGGGACGCGCCGGCGTCCTCACCGCCGCAGGCGTCGAAGTCGGCTACGTCGGGGAAGTGCTCCCGACGGTGTCGGCGGACGCAGACCTCCCCGGTCGTGTGTACATCGCCGAACTCGACCTCGACGCGGTGCTCGCGCTCGCGGGCGAGCCGGATGTCGCCGCCTCGCTGTCGGGGTATCCGGCGGCGACGCAGGACGTCTCCCTCGTCGTCGGCGACGATGTCGTGGCGGGGGATGTCGCCGCCGCGCTCGTCGAGGGCGCAGGGGAGCTCCTCGAATCGCTGAGGCTCGTCGACGAATACCGCGGTCAGGGGCTCGCAGAGGGCACGAAGAGCCTCACCTTCGCCCTGCGTTTCCGCGCACCGGACCGCACCCTGACGGCGGCCGAGGCGACCGAGGCGAAGCTGCAGGGCGTCGCCGTGGCATCCGAGCGGTTCGGGGCGACGATCCGCGAGTGAAGCCGCCGGTGTCGGCGGGAGGCGCCGCTCGGTAGGGTCGAAGTGATGACCGAGACGCCCCCCATCCCCGCTCTCCACCTCGCCGGACTCGTCAAGACCTTCGGGCAGAAGGTCGCCGTCGGCGGCGTCGATCTCATCGTGCCACCGGGGTCCTTCTACGGCCTCGTGGGGCCGAACGGCGCGGGCAAGACGACGACGCTCTCCATGGCGACGGGGCTCCTTCGCCCCGATGCCGGGAACGCGTGGGTGCACGGCGTCAACGTCTGGGCCGAGCCGCAGCGGGCGAAGGCGATGATCGGGAACCTCGCCGACGGCGTGCGGCTGTTCGATCGCCTGACCGGCGAGCAGCTGCTCACGTACACGGCGATGATGTTCTCGGTGCCGCGCGAGGAGATCTCGCAGCGGGTGTCGGACCTCCTCGACCTGATGGACCTCCGTGCGGCCGCGGGCACGATCGTGGCCGACTACTCGGCGGGAATGACCAAGAAGGTGGCGCTCGCCTGTGCGCTCGTGCACGCACCGCGCCTGCTCGTCCTCGACGAGCCCTTCGAGTCCGTCGATCCTGTCTCGGCGGCGAACATCGAGGACGTACTGCGCTCCTACACCGCCTCCGGCGGCACCGTCATCGTCTCGAGCCACTCGATGGACCTCGTCCAGCGCATGTGCGACCACGTCGCCGTGATCGCGGCCGGGCGGGTGCTCGCCGCAGGCACCGTGGACGAGGTCCGCGGAGAGCAGTCGCTGCAAGACCGGTTCGTCGCCCTCGTCGGCGGGCGGCACACGAGCGAGGGGCCGCAGTGGTTGCGACAGTCCTGAAGCTTCGTTACCGAGTTCTCGGCAACACGCTCGCGCGGCGGCCCTGGCAGCTCGTCGGGTTCTGCTTCGGCATCCTGTGGGCGCTGTCGATCCTGGGGATCGTCATCTCGGCGATGGCGGCCACGGGCGCCCTCTCCGGGCTCGAGACCGTCCGCCCCATCGCCGCGATCGGGGGCTCGGCGCTGCTCCTCGGCTGGGTCATCGGGCCGCTCCTCGTTGCGGGCATCGACACGACCGTGGATGCCGAGAAGCTCGCACCGTTCCCGCTGTCGCGCAGCCAGGTCATGACGATCCTCACCGCGACGGGGCTCACCGGCATCCCGGGCATCGCGACGAGCCTCGCCGCCCTGGCATCCGTCGTGATGTGGCTGCGGTGGCCGGTCGCCGTGGTCGCCGCGGTGCCGTGCGCCGTCATCGCCGTGCTCACCTGCGTTCTCGCGACGCGCCTGTCCTCGACGATGTCGACGGGCCTCGGCGGCAATCGGCGAGGCCGTGAGCTCATCGGTACGGTCCTCCTCATCGTCATCATCTTCGCCGGGCCGATCATCACCGGTGTGCTGGCGCTCGTCTCCGGCGCGGGCAACATCGGCGAGCAGGTGCTCCGCGTGGGTACGGTCCTCGGCTGGACGCCGCTCGGCGCCGCGTGGGCGGTGCCCGGGGATCTCGCGGCCGGTCAATACGGCACGGCCGCGCTGAAGCTCCTCATCGCGCTGGCGACGCCCGCGCTCCTCTGGTTCGGGTGGGGGCGCGCGCTCGACCGTGCCACGGTGTCACCGCCACGGCAGACCGCGCGGACCGTGCGCGCGGGCGCGCTGGGACTGTTCGGCGTCATGCCGACCGGCGGTGTGGGGGCGACCTGGGCGCGCTCGCTCACCGGGTGGCTCCGCGACCCGCGGTACCTCCGCCAGCTGATCATCGTGCCGCTGTTCCCCCTCGTGTTCGCGTTCACCGGAGGCATCCAGGGCTTCCTCTTCCCCCTGTCGGCGCTGCTGTCGGCCTTCATCCTCTGCTTCGTCGGCTACACGGACGTGTCGTACGACGGGACGGCGTTCGCGTCGGTGCTGTCGAGCCCCATCCGCGGGCAGGAGGACCGGTGGGGGCGTGTGCTCGGAGCCGCCACCGTCGGGGTGCCCCTGATCATCGTGATCGCCGTCGTGACGACCGCGATCTCTGGGACCCTGGAGCGTCTGCCCGCCGTGCTCGGAGCGTCGCTCGGGCTGCTGCTGGTCGGATACGGCGTCACCGCCGTGTCCTCCGCGCTCATCGTCACCCCCGTCGCCGCACCGGGTGACAGCCCGTTCAAGACCGTGCCCGGCCAGACCTTCGTGAGCGGGCTGCTCGTGTTCGTCGTCATGGCGGCGTGCGGCGTGCTCGGCGCCCCCGCGCTCGGAGTGAGCCTGACGGCGTTCGGCTCGGGGAACGTCCTCCTCGGCTGGATCGGCCTCGCCGTCGGCCTCGTGGTGGGCGCCGGCGTCATCGTCGCGGGCGTCGTCCTCGGCGGCCGCACGATCGAGCAGACCGGCCCCGATCTGCTCGTCCGGATCAAGGCCTTCCCGGTCGGGTGATGACATGACCGACGTCCTGATCCTCGGCGGCACCGGGTGGCTCAGCGGGCGCATCGCCGAGAGGTGGCTCGCCGCCGGGGCGTCCGTCACGTGCCTCGCCCGCGGAGGGCGACCCGCGCCCGCGGGCGCGCAGGTGATCGTCGCGGACCGCGACGCACCCGACGCCTACGACGAGGCTCGTGCGCGCGAGTGGGACGAGGTCGTCGACGTCTCATCGCGCGCGGCTCATGTCGCGGCGGCCATGCAGGCGCTGGCCGGCCGCGCGCGCCATGTCACCTACGTGTCGAGCCTGTCGGTGTACGCCGACAACGACACGCCGGGTGCCGATGAGCACGCGGCGCTCGCCGATCCTGCCGAGCCCGGCGACGAGTACGACTATTCGCGCGAGAAGTCGGCCGCGGAGGCGGCCGTGCGCACGGCGTTCCCGCACCGCGCGGCGATCGTCCGGCCAGGGCTCATCGTCGGAGAGGGAGACCCGAGCGACCGCTTCGGCTACTGGGTCGGGCGGTTCGCGCTGGCCGGCGACGGGCCCGTGCTGGTGCCCGACGCGCCCGATGCCCGTGCGCAGGTGATCGACGTCGACGATGTCGCTGCTTTCGCGGTCGTGCTCGGGCAGGAACGCTTCACGGGGGCGGTGAACATCGCGGGGGAGTCGCTGCCGCTCGCGGACGTGATCGCCGCGGCCAGGGCGGTCGCGGGCCACACCGGCGATCTCGTGCCCGCTCCGTCCGAGTGGCTCGTCGCGCAGGGCGTCGCCTACTGGGCCGGCCCGCGCTCGCTGCCCCTGTGGCTGCCGGAGGACATGCCCGGCTTCGCGACGCGCTCGATCGCCGCGTACCGGCTCCTCGGGGGCACCCCGAGGCCCCTCTCGGACGCCCTCGCCCGCACTCTCGCCGACGAACGCGCCCGCGGCCTCACGCGCGAGCGCGTGTCCGGTCTCACCCGCAACGAGGAACTCGACCTCCTCGCCCGCCTCGCCGCCCACTGACGCCCCGCGTCGCACCGGTCTCGCCGGAGCCCCGTGCCGCCCGCTCTCGCCGGATGCGTCCCAAACCGCAGGAGCAACCGGTGCTGATGTGGCGTATCACCCATCAGAAGTCACACCAGTCACACGCGCTCCTGCAGTTTGGGTTCGGCCCGTGGGCGACGTGCGCGCAGTGCGACCGCCCGCGCGCCCACCGCCCGGCCTACTCCGCGCCGCGCCGCGCACACCTCGCACCGTCCGCTTCAGCCGCGGTGTCTTCCCAACTGCAGGAGCGCCCGGGGCTGGTGGGAATCTCACGCCCCGGGAGTCACACCGGTGACGCCCGGTCCTGCGGTTTGGGAGCGACTCGCGGTGGTTGGCCCGCGCCGCCGCCGCGCGCTCCTGCCATCCGAGAGCCGGCGCCGCGCTGCGGATCAGGGCGCGTGTCACTCGCTCCGGGGGCGTGGCTCCAAATTGCAGGAGCGGTCGGTGCTGGTGTGGCGTATCACCCATCAGGAGTCACACCAGTCACGCCCGATCCTGCAGTTTGGGAACGACCCGCCGGCGGTCGGCCGCAGCCGCGACGCAGGCGGCGCCGCCGACACCACGCGCCAGCGGGGCGCCGATTTGCCCAAGCGGCCCATCCGGCGCTATCGTCGCGGCATGTCCTCGGCCTCGCTCACCGCCTCCGCGGTGCTCCGCGTGCGCCGTCTGGGCGACCGCCGACTCTAGGCGACCCCGCGAACTCCCCGAAAGGGTCGAGCCGCCGGTGTCGCCGTCTCCGGTCCCCGCCGCCGTCATCGGGACGGTCGGCTTCGCCACAGACAATAAGGTTGGACAATGACCTATTCGGTCGCCGTTTCCGGCGCTTCCGGCTACGCGGGGGGCGAGATCCTGCGTCTTCTCGCCGGCCACCCCGACATCGAGATCACGACCGTGACCGCGCACTCCAACGCGGGCCAGCCCCTGATCGACCATCAGCCGCACCTCCGCTCGCTCGCGCACCTGACGCTGGAGGACACGACGCCGGAGGTGCTCTCCGGCCACGACGTCGTGTTCCTGGCGCTCCCGCACGGGCAGTCCGGTCAATACACGGATGCCTTGAGCGACGCCCCGCTCGTCATCGACGCCGGCGCCGACCACCGCCTGACGTCGAAGGCGTCGTGGGATGCGTTCTACGGCGGCGAGTTCCACGAACCGTGGACCTACGGTGTGCCCGAGCTTCCCGTCGGCACCGGCAAGGGGCGCGCTGCGCTCGCCGGCGCGACGCGGATCGCCGCCCCCGGCTGCAACGCCTCGACTGTGAGCCTCAGTCTCGCGCCGGGCGTCGCCGCGGGCGTCATCGACCCGTCCGACATCGTCAGCGTCCTCGCGGTCGGGCCCTCGGGCGCCGGCAAGAGCCTCAAACCGAACCTCCTGGCCGCCGAGATCCTCGGCTCCGCCAACCCGTATGCCGTCGGCGGCACGCACCGCCACATCCCCGAGATCCGGCAGGCGCTCATCGCCGCCGGCGCGACCGGCGACGTCGGCATCTCGTTCACCCCGGTGCTCGTGCCGATGGCGCGGGGCATCCTCGCGACCTCGACCGCCCCGATCGCGCCGGGCGTCACCGACGCGCAGATCCGGGATGCCTGGGAGAGCGCCTACGCCGACGAGACGTTCGTGCAGCTGCTGCCCGAAGGGCACTTCCCTCGCACCGCTGACGTCCTCGGTGCGAACACCGCGCTCCTCGGACTCGCGATCGACCGCGCCGCGAACCGCGTCGTCGTGGTCGCCGCCGTCGACAACCTCGTCAAGGGCACGGCGGGAGCCGCCATCCAGTCGATGAACATCGCCCTCGGACTCCCCGAGGACCGGGGCCTGACCGTGAACGGAGTGGCACCGTGAGCGTCACCGCAGCACAGGGTTTCGAGGCGGCCGGGGTCGCCGCGGGACTGAAATCCACCGGCAAGCCCGACCTCGCCGTCGTCGTGAACCGCGGCCCCCACAAAGCCGGTGCCGCCGTCTTCACGAGCAACAGGGCGAAGGCGAACCCGATCCTGTGGTCGCAGCAGGCGATCGCCGACGGGATCGTCGAGGCCGTCGTCCTGAACTCCGGCGGGGCCAACTGCTTCACGGGTGCGTTCGGCTTCCAGACGACGCATCAGACCGCGGAGCGCGCGGGGGAGCTTCTCGGCGTGAGCCCCGGCGATGTCATCGTGTGCTCGACGGGCCTCATCGGCACAGGCGACGAGACGTTCCGCGCGCGCGTCCTCGGCGGCACGGAGGCCGCGATCGCGGCACTGAGCGTGGACGGCGGCGAGGATGCCTCGCTCGCGATCATGACGACCGACTCGAAGCCCAAACGCGCCGTCGTCACACGCGACGGCTGGACCGTCGGCGGCATGGCGAAGGGTGCGGGCATGCTCGCGCCGGGCCTTGCGACGATGCTCGTCGTCATCACGACCGACGCCGTGCTCACCGCCGCCGAACTCGACACGGCGCTCCGGACGGCGACGGCGCTCACGTTCGACCGGCTCGACTCCGACGGCTGCATGTCGACCAACGACCAGGTGACGCTCCTCGCGAGCGGCGCGAGCGGCATCCACCCCGACTTCGACGCGTTCGGCCTCGCGCTCACGGAGGTCTGCCAGGACCTCGCGCAGCAGCTGCAGGCGGATGCCGAAGGCGCGAGCCACGACATCACCATCCAGGTCGTCCACGCGGCCACCGTCGCCGACGCGGTCGAGGTCGGCCGCTCGGTCGCCCGCAACAACCTCTTCAAGGCGGCGATCTTCGGCAACGACCCGAACTGGGGTCGTGTGCTCGCCGCGATCGGCACGACGCAGGCGGAGTTCGACCCGTACGCTGTCGACGTCTCCTTCAACGGCGTGCGGCTGTGCAGCGACGGTGCCCCGGACCGCCCCCGCGACGAGGTCGACCTGACCCCCCGTGCGACGGCCGTGCTGATCGACCTCAAGGCGGGCGACGCCGAGGCGACGATCCTCACGAACGACCTCACGCACGACTACGTCCACGAGAACAGCGCGTACAGCTCATGAGCGCCGACAACGTCCAGCACACGACGCCCGAGCAGGCCGCCGAGAAGGCCGCCGTCCTGATCGAGTCCCTGCCCTGGCTGCAGCGCTTCCGCGACCAGATCATCGTCGTCAAGTACGGCGGCAACGCGATGGTCTCCGAAGAGCTGCAGGATGCCTTCGCTCAGGACATCGCCTATCTCCGCTTCGTCGGGGTCAAGCCCGTCGTCGTGCACGGCGGGGGGCCGCAGATCTCCCAGATGCTCGACCGGCTGGCGATCCCGAGCGAGTTCAAGGGCGGTTACCGGGTCACCTCCACGGAGGCGATGAGCGTCGTGCGCATGGTGCTCACGGGGCAGGTGAACCCGCAGCTCGTCGCCCGCATCAACGCGTACGGCCCGTTCGCCGCGGGCCTGTCGGGCGAGGACGCGGGGCTCTTCCAGGGCCGCCGTCGCGGTGTCGTCGTCGACGGCACGACGCACGATCTCGGCGCGGTCGGAGATGTCGTCGAGGTCGACCCGACGGCGGTGCTCGATCACCTCGAGGCGGGCCGGATCCCGGTCGTCTCCTCGATCGCCCCCGACCTCGACCGCCCGGGGCACTCGCTCAACGTCAACGCGGATGCCGCCGCTGCGGCCCTCGCGATCGCACTCGGCGCGGCGAAGCTCGTCGTCCTCACCGACGTCGCGGGCCTCTACGCCGACTGGCCGAACCGCGACTCGCTCGTCTCGCACCTGACCGCCGACGAGCTGCGCGCGATGCTGCCGCGGCTCGAGTCGGGGATGATCCCCAAGATGGCGGCGTGCCTCGACGCGGTCGACGGGGGCGTCGACACGGCGGCGATCATCGACGGACGCCAGGCCCACTCGGTGCTGGTCGAGATATTCACGGAACAGGGAATCGGAACAGAGGTGGTGGCGCAGTGAGCGCGGCAGACGTGGAAACGAAGAACCAGGCATCCTGGCAGGACGATGCGGCGCGCGACCTCGTGCGCAACGCCGGTGACCGTCTCGCGATGTTCGTGCGCGGCGAGGGTTCGTCCCTGTGGGATGCCGACGGCCGCCGCTACCTCGACTTCCTCGCCGGGATCGCCGTGACTTCTCTCGGGCACGCGCACCCCGTGTTCGTCGAGGCCGTCGCGACGCAGGCGGCGACGCTCGCGCACGTGTCGAACTACTTCGCGACGCCGCCGCAGCTCGCGCTCGCCGCGACGCTCAAGCGACTCTCGGGTGCGGGGGAGCGCGGTCGCGTCTACTTCGGCAACTCCGGTGCGGAGGCGAACGAGGCCGCGTTCAAGCTCGCCCGCCTCCACGGCGGCGCGGAGCGCCCGCGCATCCTCGCGCTGAAGAACGGGTTCCACGGCCGCACGATGGGGACCCTCGCGCTCACCGGCAAGGACTACCTCCAGGCGCCGTTCCTGCCGATGGTGCCCGGGGTCGAGTTCCTCGACTCGACCGTCGAAGCGCTCGAAGAAGCCCTCGACGATCGCGTCGCGGCGCTGTTCGTCGAGCCGATCAAGGGGGAGGCGGGCGTGGTGCCGCTTCCCGACGGCTACCTCGCCGCGGCGCGCGAACTCACGGCGCGGCACGGCGCGCTCCTCATCATCGACGAGATCCAGACCGGCGCCGGCCGCACGGGCGAGTGGTTCGGCTTCCAGCACGCCGGCATCGTGCCCGACGCGATCACGCTCGCGAAGGGCATCGGCGGCGGCTTCCCGATCGGCGCGCTCGTGACGTACGGGGCGGCCGGCGACCTCTTCTACCCCGGCACGCACGGGTCGACGTTCGGCGGCAACGCGCTCGCGACCGCGACGTCGCTCGCGGTCCTCGGCGAGATCGAGCGCGCGGGGCTCGTCGAGAACGCACGGGTGCGTGGCGAGCAGCTGCGCGCGGCGATCGACGCGATCGGATCGACGCTCGTCGAGGGATGCCGCGGGCAGGGCCTCCTCGTCGGCGTCGTCCTCACGGCGCCCGTCGCGGGCGCCGTCATCGCCGCCGCGCAGGAACACGGCCTCATCGTGAACGCGGCGAACGAGTCCACCATCCGCATCGCGCCCGCCCTCACGATCGGCGACGTCGAGATCGACGAGTTCGCCGACCTGTTCGCCCGCGCCCTGGCCACGGTGCAGGACGCGCTCCTGCTCGACGACACCACCTCGGAGGCATCCGCATGACCCGTCACCTGCTCCGCGACGACGACCTGACCCCGGCCGAGCAGGCCGAGATCCTCGACCTCGCCGTGTCGCTGAAGAAGGACCGCTGGAAGCTGAAGCCCCTCGAGGGTCCGCAGACGGTCGCGGTCATCTTCGACAAGAGCTCCACGCGCACGCGGGTCTCGTTCGCAGTCGGCATCGCCGACCTCGGCGGCTCGCCGCTCATCATCTCGACCGCCAACAGCCAGCTCGGCGGCAAGGAGACGCCCTCCGACACCGCGCGCGTGCTCGAGCGCCAGGTCGCGGCGATCGTCTGGCGCACGTACGCCCAGGCGGGGCTCGAGGAGATGGCGCGCGGCACGACGGTGCCGGTCGTCAACGCTCTGAGCGACGACTTCCACCCGTGCCAGCTGCTCGCCGACCTCCTCACGATCCGCGAGCACAAGGGCGACCTGAAGGGCCTGACCCTCACGTTCTTCGGCGACGGCACGTCGAACATGGGGCACTCGTACGTCCTCGCGGGCGTCACCGCCGGCATGCACGTGCGCGTGGCATCCCCGACCGACTACGCGCCGCGCGAGGACGTCGTCGCCGATGCCGACCGCATCGCCGCCCAGACGGGTGGATCGGTGACGCTCCTCACCGACCCGCTCGAGGCGGCCGCGGGCGCGGACGTCATCGTGACCGACACGTGGGTGTCGATGGGCAAGGAGGAGGAGAAGACCGCGCGCCTGCGTGACCTCGGCGGCTACAAGGTCACGCAGGAGACCATGTCGCTCGCGAAGGGCGACGCGATCTTCATCCACTGTCTGCCCGCCGACCGCGGCTACGAGGTGGATGCCGACGTCATCGACGGACCCCAGTCGGTCGTGTGGGACGAGGCCGAGAACCGCCTGCACGCGCAGAAGGCGCTGCTGGTGTGGCTGCTGCGTCAGCAGTAGACACGACCTGGAACGGAGCCGGGCGGCTCCGCGGCGTCGATCTTGCCCGCGGGCTCGCGGTGCTCGGGATGCTCGCCGCCCACCTTCTCGACATCCCCGAGGGGGAGTGGAGCCGCCCCGAGACCTGGGGCGACATCGTCAACGGACGTTCGTCGATCCTGTTCGCGACCCTCGCGGGGGTCTCGATCGGGCTCGTGAGCGGCGGGCCGGAGCCGCTGGCGACCGGGCCGCGGCTGCGACGCGTGCGATGGGCGATCGGTATCCGGGCCGCGCTGCTGTGGCTGATCGGGATGCTGCTGATCGCGACGGGCGTGCCCGTCTACGTCATCCTCCCGGCGTACGCCGTGCTGTTCCTCCTGGCGCTGCCGCTCCTGCGATGGCGCGCGCGCCGGCTCTGGACGCTCGCGGCGGGACTCGCCTTCGTCATGCCGTGGCTGCAGCCCGCCTTCGCCGCGCTGCCCGTGTGGGACGGCGACGTCGGCGAGGAGATCTCGCTCGCGGTCGGCTGGCACTACCCCGTGACCGTATGGGTCGCGTTCCTCGTGGCGGGGCTGGCCCTGGCCCGCTCCGACCTGACCGCGGCACGCACGCAGTTGCGCACTCTCGGTGCAGGCGCCGTGCTCGCGGCGGTCGGCTACGGGGTCGCCGCGACGACGAGCGACCTGGGGGAGCCGTACCTCGCGGCGGTCCTCACCGCCCGCCCGCATTCGAGCGGCCTCGGGGAAGTGATCGGTTCCGGCGGGTTCGCGCTCGCCGTGATCGCCGCCTGCCAGCTGCTGTGCCGGTCGACCGTGGCATCCGCCGTGGTGCTGCCGCTGCGCGCCGTCGGGTCGATGCCGCTCACCGCCTACGCCGGCCAGATCATCGCATGGGCGCTCGTCGCCGCGATCGCGCTCGGAGACGTCGCCGATCTCGGCGGGATGCGCGACCTTCACCCGTTCGGCGCGTTCGCCCTCGGGACGGTCGCCTTCTGCACCGTGTGGGCGGTGCTCCTCGGCCGTGGCCCGCTCGAGACGGCGCTCGTCGCCGCGACCCGGTGGATCATGCCTCATCGTGTGCGCGTGGCGTCATGACGGATGCCTGCGAGCCTCACCCGCCGGGCCGGAGCGCGGCGGTCGGTAGGCTGATCCCGTGACTGAATCCTCCGCGCACGGCACCAACGAGGGCGCTCTCTGGGGCGCCCGCTTCGCCTCCGGGCCTTCGCCCGAACTCGCCGCGCTCAGCCGCTCGACGCACTTCGACTGGGTGCTCGCGCCGTACGACATCGCCGGGTCGCACGCGCACGCCGCGGCGCTCGCGGCGGCCGGCTATCTCACGGCCGACGAGGAGCAGCGCATGCACGCCGGGCTCGACGCCCTGCTGGCGGCGTGGAGCGACGGCACCCTCGTGGCATCCGACGCCGACGAGGACGTGCACGGCGCACTCGAGGCGGCGCTCATCGCCGAGGTGGGAGCCGAGCTCGGCGGCAAGCTCCGTGCGGGGCGCAGCCGCAACGACCAGATCGCGACGCTCGTGCGCCTGTACCTGCTCGACCACGCGCGTGTCATCGCCCGCGACCTCCTGCGGCTGATCGACGCGATCGTCGCGCAGGCCGAAGCCCACCCGGCCGCGATCATGCCCGGGCGCACGCACCTGCAGCACGCGCAGCCCGTGCTGCTCGCGCACCACCTCCAGGCCCACGCGTGGCCGCTCGTGCGCGACCTCGAACGGCTGCGTGACTGGTCGGTGCGCGCGTCGGTCTCGCCCTACGGCGGCGGTGCGCTCGCCGGCGCGACGCTCGGCCTCGACCCGCAGCTCGTCGCGGACCGGCTCGGCCTCGCCCGTCCGGCGGAGAACTCGATCGACGGGACCGCCGCGCGCGATGTCGTCGCCGAGTTCGCGTTCATCACCGCCATGATCGGCGTCGACCTGTCCCGGTTCGCCGAGGACATCATCATCTGGAACACGCGGGAGTTCGGCTTCATCACTCTCGACGACGGGTACTCGACGGGGTCGAGCATCATGCCGCAGAAGAAGAACCCCGACATCGCCGAACTCGCGCGCGGCAAGGCCGGGCGCCTCATCGGAAACCTCTCGGGCCTCCTTGCGACGCTCAAGGCGCTGCCGCTCGCGTACAACCGCGACCTGCAGGAGGACAAGGAGCCGGTGTTCGACTCGGTCGCGACCCTCGAGGTCGTGCTTCCGGCGTTCGCGGGGATGGTCGCCACGGCGCGGTTCGACGTCGGGCGGATGGCATCCCTCGCGCCCGCGGGCTTCTCTCTCGCGACGGATGTCGCCGAGTGGCTCGTCAAGCAGGGCGTGCCGTTCCGCGATGCCCATGAGATCTCCGGGTCGCTCGTGCGCGCGTGCGAGGAGCGGGGAATCGGGCTCGAGGATGCCGACGACGAGCTCCTCGCGTCGGTGTCGGCACGCCTGACTCCCGCGGTCCGCGACGTCCTCTCGATCGAGGGGTCGGTCGGCAGCCGCACGGGCGCGGGCGGGACGGCGGGCGTGCGCGTCGGCGAGCAGCGAGTGGAGCTCGTCGCGCGTGCTCAGGCCGCGGCGCAGTCGGTCGGCATCCCGGAGAACTGATATTCCAGAAAGATAAGCTTTTCCCTTCTTTCTGCGGAGAATAAGCGATACCCTGCTTTCATGAGCAGCCGGGGCGTGGCAGTGATCGCCGACATCGTCGGCTCGCGTGCGCTGGTCGACCGCGCCGCCGCGCAGCGTGCGATCGACGACGCGGTCCTGCGCGTCGAGAACGACCTTCCCCTCGCGCGCCGTGCGCTACTGCCGACGGTCGGCGACGAACTGCAGGGCGTCTACGACCGCCTCGACGATGCGATGGCATCCCTCCTGCTGCTGCGCCTCGCGTTGCCCGACGGCGTCGAATGCCGCTACGGTCTCGGCGTCGGAGCTCTCGGCGAGGTGCCCTCGCGTGCCGGCGCACTCGCCGAAGGTCCCGGGTGGTGGGCGGCGCGAGACGCCGTGGACCACGTGCACGCGCTGCAGGCCCGGTCCATCCCCGCCGCGCGCACCTGGATCGTCGCGGCGGGCGCCGATGACGAGCCGGTCGCCCTCGCCAACGCGTACCTGCTGGCGCGCGATCAGATCGTGGGAGGCATGACCGCACGGACGCGTCGCCTCGCATACGGGCGGCTGCTCGGACGCACGCAGGCGGACCTCGCCCGGGAGGAGCGCATCACGCAGTCGGCCGTGTCGCAGGCGCTCGCGTCGGCGGGCGTCGGTGCGCTGGCGGAGGGCTTTCGCGCCCTGCAGCGCACCGCAGACTGACGCTCAGCGAATGGCGAGCACGACGACGCCCGCGACGGTGGATGCCCAGACGAGGCTCGCCAGGGTACCGACGATGAACCGTTCGCGGGCGGCGGGCGTGGCGAGCTCCGTGAAGCGGCCGACGCCCTTCAGCGCGACGACGACCGCGATCGCGGCGGGGAATCCGGCGACGATCGACAGGGCGACGGCGAGCCGCTCGAGGTAGCCGATCGTCGTGCCGCCGCGGAGGATCTCCTCCTGGCGCGGTGGTGCGGGGCTCTCGCTCATCAGCTCGACGAGGATGCCTCCGCGTGGCCCCTCGGGCGTGCGTCCGCCGTCGGCGAGGAGGAGCACCCACCGCACGACGGGATTCCCGCCGAGGACGGCGAGCGCGACACCGAGGAGCGCGAGGGCTGCGCCGAGGAGCGCCGGCACGTTCCACGGAAGGACCGACACGAGGATGAGGCACAGCACGACGAGGCCGCTCGCGACGGCGAGGGGACCGGTGCGCGGGCGGCGGATCGACACCGTCACGAGGACGAGCGCTGCGCACAGCGACAGGAACACGAAGATCGCGACGATCGTCGTCGCGAGAAGGTCGACCCCGGCATCCACGCGCCCAGTCTGGCACGGGGCGCCGACGTGCCCCAGTGGGCCGTAGGTGCGCTGATAGCCTGGAACGCGTGTCTGAAACCGTCTCCGTGAGCGCCCCGGACGAGTCCGTGCGCGCCCTGGCGCCCGCCAACGACCCGTCCTTCGACAACGTCTGGGACGAGATCGTCTGGCGCGGCCTCGTGCACGTGTCCACCGATAAGGCGGCTCTGCGCGAGCTGCTGGCCGGCGCGCCGATCACGTACTACTGCGGATTCGACCCGACGGCTCCGAGCCTGCACCTGGGCAACCTCGTGCAGCTGCTGCTCTTGCGCCGTCTGCAGCTCGCGGGGCACAAGCCGCTCGGCCTCGTCGGCGGCTCCACGGGGCTCATCGGCGACCCGCGGCCGACGGCCGAGCGCACGCTCAACACGAAGGACACCGTCGCGGAGTGGGTCGGCTACCTGCGTGCGCAGGTCGAGCGCTTCCTGAGCTTCGAGGGACCGAGCGCGGCGCGCATGGTCAACAACCTCGACTGGACGGCGCCGATGACGGCGATCGACTTCCTGCGGGAGATCGGCAAGCACTACCGGGTCGGCACGATGCTCAAGAAGGACGCCGTCAGCGCGCGGCTGAACTCCGAAGCGGGCATCAGCTACACCGAGTTCAGTTACCAGATCCTGCAGGGCATGGACTACCTCGAGCTGTACCGGCAGTACGACTGCGTGCTGCAGACCGGCGGCTCCGACCAGTGGGGCAACCTCACGAGCGGCACCGATCTCATCCACCGCGTCGAGGGGCGCTCGGTCCACGCGATCGGGACGCCGCTGATCACCAACAGCGACGGCACGAAGTTCGGCAAGAGCGAGGGCAACGCGATCTGGCTGGATGCCGCGATGTGCAGCCCGTACCGGATGTACCAGTTCTGGCTCTCGACGACGGATGCCGATGTGCTCGACCGCCTCAAGGTCTTCACGTTCCTCACGCGCGCCGAGATCGAGCAGTACGCCGCACTCGTCGAGTCCGAGCCGTTCCGTCGCGCCGCGCAGAAGCGTCTCGCCCTCGAGGTGACGACGTTCGTGCACGGGCTGGATGCCGCGAATGCGGTCGTCGCGGCATCCGAGGCCCTGTTCGGTCAGGGTGACCTCGCCGCGCTCGACGCGGCGACGCTGCGCAGTGCGCTCGAGGAGTTGCCGCACGCGGAAGTCGCCGCAGGCGCGACGGTCGTGCAGGCGCTCGTGGACACGGGTCTCACGGCGAGCCTGTCCGAGGCGCGACGCGCCATCGCGCAGGGCGGCGTGTCGCTCGACGGGGCGAAGGTCGAGGACGAGGAGGCCGTCGTCGGCGGCACGCTTCCCGGTGGGGTGTCCGTGCTCCGGCGCGGCAAGAAGACCCTCGCCGGGGTCTTCGTCGCCTGACGAATGCCGTTCACGCCCTCGCACGCCGTCGTCGCGCTGCCGTTCGTGCGGACGCCGCTCGTCCCCGCGGCGATCGCCGTCGGCGCGATGACGCCCGACCTGCCGCTCTTTCTGCGCGGCACGCCGCTCAGCTACCAGCTGACGCACACGAACGTCGCTCTGTCGGTCGTCATCGCGTTCGCGCTGCTCGCGCTGTGGTATTTCGTCCTCCGCCCCGCGGTGCGCGAGCTCTCGCCGACGTGGCTCGCCACGCGATTGCCGGGGGAGTGGGATGCCGCGGGTGCGGCCGCGTGGACGGGCATCCGTCGACGCCGCGGCACGCTCGTGACGCTCGTGCTCGTCGTGGCCTCGCTTCTCTTGGGCGTCCTGTCGCACATCGTGTGGGACGCGTTCACGCACGAGGGGCGATGGGGGCTGAGGATCTTCCCCGCGCTGGCTGATCCGTGGGGACCGCTCGCAGGCTACAAGTGGCTCCAGCACGGCTCGAGCGTGCTCGGTCTGCTGGTGCTCGCGCTGTACGCCGCCTGGTGGCTGCGGCGTCGCGGCAGCGAGGATGACGTCGTGCGGGTGCTGCCGTCCGCCGTCCGCGTCGCGTGGTGGCTCTCCCTGCCGGTGATCCTCGCGGGGGCCTGGACCATCGGGCTCGCCGTCTACGGTCCGCTGTCGCCGGAGTGGACCGCGCAGCACCTGGCGTACCGCGCGCTGCCGCCCGCGTGCGCCGTGTGGGCGGTGCTCACGCTCGGGTTGTGCGTCGTGGTGATGGTCCGCCGCCGGCGCGGGCAGCACATGCCGCGCGCGGCATGTGCTGCCCGCGGATGACCACCGACACGCGGCGCGGTAATGTGAACGTGCACATCGAAGGCGAGGGCACGGTGACGACTGGCGAGGAGCGTACGCGCACCGCGAGCATCCGCGATGTCGCGCGCGCCGCCGATGTCTCGTATCAGACCGTGTCGCGTGTGCTCAACGGGCATCCGTCGATCCGGCCGGCGACCAAGCAGCGCGTGCTGGATGCGATGGCTGAGTTGCGTTATCGTCCGAACCAGGCGGCTCGCGCCCTCGTCACGAGTCGCTCCCATACGCTCGGCGTGATCCTGGGCTCCCGCGGGGAGTACGGTCCCACGTCGAGCCTCGCCGCCGTGGAGGATGCCGCGCGCGCCCGCGGCTACTGGGTGAACTCCGCGTACTTGGGCGACACGCGCCCCGAGACGATCCGTGCGGCCGTGGAGCATCTCCGGCGCCAGTCCGTCGAAGGCATCATCGTCCATGCTCCTCAGGTGCGCGTGTTCGACGTGCTGGCAGAACTCGACGTCGAGATCCCGTACCTCGGTCTGCACTCCGCGGAGCGGGGCGTGGCCGAGACCGCCGACGACCAGGTGCTCGGCGGCAGGCTGGCCACCGAGCACCTCATCGGACTCGGACACGTGGAGATCCTCCATCTCGCGGGGCCCCAGGACTGGATCGAGGCGGAGAGCCGCATGCGGGGGTACCTGCACGCACTCTCCGATGCCGACCTTCCGACGCGCCCACCGATCCTCGGCGACTGGAGCGCGGACTTCGGATATCGGGCGGCCGTCGAACTCGCCCGCCGGCTCGACTTCACAGCCGTGTTCGCCGCGAACGACGCGATGGCGTTCGGCCTGCTCCACGGCTTCCGCGATGTCGGCGTCGATCTTCCCCGTCAACTGAGCATCGTCGGGTTCGACGACATTCCGCTCGCGCGTCACGCGAGCCCGCCGCTGACGACGGTGCATCAGCATTTCACGGGCCTGGGGGAGCGGGCCGTGCGCGCCCTGCTGGCGATGATCGCCCCCGCCGACGTCGAGGTGGATGTCTCCGGTGCGCGCCTCGAACTCCCCGATGTCCACCCGGAACTGGTGGTGCGCACTTCCACGGCGCCGCCACCGCACCGGGGAAGATGACGCTTCGATAACGGCGCAACGTCCGGATTGACATGGGAGCCTGATCGGGTGCACGATGTTCACACAATGTGAACGGTCACATTTCGACTCGACAAAGACGCGAAGACAAGACGACAAGGAGGTCGCGCACGATGACGGACGCAGTCCCGATCCTGGAGATGCGCTCCATCACCAAGGAGTTCCCCGGGGTGAAGGCGCTCAGCGACGTGTCCATCACGGTCACCGCCGGCGAGGTCCACGCGATCTGCGGCGAGAACGGCGCAGGCAAGTCCACCCTCATGAAGGTGCTCTCCGGCGTGTACCCGTTCGGCACCTACGACGGCGAGATCTGGTTCCGCGGCGAGGTCGTCGAGTTCAAGGACATCCGCGCCAGCGAGCAGGCCGGCATCGTCATCATCCATCAGGAGCTCGCGCTCATCCCCGAGCTGTCGATCACCGAGAACATCTTCCTCGGCAACGAGATCCAGCGCGGGGGAGTGATCGACTGGTCGGATGCCCGGCTGCGCGCGCTCGACCTCCTCGCACGGGTCGGACTGCGCGAAGACCCCGACACGCAGATCAAGCACCTCGGCGTCGGCAAGCAGCAGCTGGTCGAGATCGCCAAGGCGCTCTCGAAGGAGGTCAAGCTCCTCATCCTCGACGAGCCCACAGCGGCACTGAACGAAGACGACTCGCAGCACCTGCTCGATCTGATCCTCTCGCTCAAGGGCAAGGGCATCACGTCGATCATCATCAGCCACAAGCTCAACGAGATCGAGCAGATCTCCGACTCCATCACGATCCTTCGCGACGGACGCACGATCGAGACGCTCGATCTCACTGCGGGCGGCGTCGACGAGGACCGCATCATCCGCGGGATGGTCGGTCGGTCGCTCGAGAGCCGGTTCCCCGATCGCACCCCGCACATCGGCGAGGTCTTCTTCGAGGTGCGCGACTGGTGGGTCCAGCACCCGCAGATCCCCGAGCGGATGGTGGCGAAGGGATCGAACCTCGTCGTCCGCCGCGGGGAGATCGTGGGGCTCGCCGGCCTCATGGGCGCCGGGCGCACCGAGCTCGCGATGAGCATCTTCGGGCGCTCGTACGGAAAGTACGTCTCGGGCACGCTGATCAAGGACGGTCACGAGGTCGTCCTGAAGGACGTCCAGGCGGCGATCGACAATGGCCTCGCCTACGTCAGCGAGGACCGGAAGGTGCTCGGCCTCAACCTGCTCGACACGATCAAGCGCTCCATCGTCTCGGCGAAGCTGTCGAAGATCGCGCCGCGCGGAGTGCTGGATGCCTACGCCGAGAACGACGTCGCCGACGACTACCGCAAGCGCCTGCGCATCAAGACGCCGTCGGTCGATGTCGGCGTCGCGAAGCTCTCCGGCGGCAATCAGCAGAAGGTCGTCCTGGCGAAGTGGATGTTCACCGATCCCGACCTGCTGATCCTCGACGAGCCCACCCGCGGCATCGACGTCGGCGCCAAGTACGAGATCTACGCGATCATCCAGCAGCTCGCCGCCCAGGGGAAGGGCGTGATCCTCATCTCCAGCGAGCTGCCGGAGCTGCTCGGCATCTCCGACCGCATCTACACGATCTTCGAGGGGCAGATCACCGCTGACCTGCCCGTTTCGGAGGCGACTCCCGAGAACCTCATGCGCAGCATGACCTCCGCACGACAGAAAGCACAGCGATGAGCACCGAGACGGTTCCCACCAAGAGCAAGGGCGGCCTGGCCGACCTCAAGAAGATGTTCGGCGGAGGGACGTCGTCCCTGCGCCAGTTCGGCATCCTCTTTTCCCTGATCGCGATCATCGCGGTCTTCCAGATCTGGACGAACGGCACGACCCTGTCGCCGCAGAACCTGATCAACGTCGTCAGCCAGCAGTCCTACATCCTCATCCTCGCCATCGGCATGGTGATGGTGATCATCCTCGGACACATCGATCTTTCCGTCGGGTCGGTCGCGGCGTTCGTGGGCATCATCGTCGCGAAGTCGATGAACGAGTGGAACGTGCCGTGGCCCGCCGCGATCGCGATCGGCCTCGTCGTGGGTGCGCTCGTCGGCGCATGGCAGGGCTTCTGGGTCGCCTACGTGGGAGTCCCCGCGTTCATCGTGACGCTCGCCGGCATGCTCATCTTCCGCGGCGGCAACCAGTGGATCGGCCAGTCGACGACGACGCCGGTGCCGCCGGAGTACAGCTTCATCGGTTCGGGGTATCTGCCCGAGTTGCCGATCGACCTGGACTTCAACGTGCTGACGATGCTGCTCGGTCTGATCGGGGCGGGCTGGGTGGTCTACAACGAGATCCGTCTGCGTCGTCAGCAGCGTCGCATCGGCGCGGAGTCGGCACCGCTGTGGGTGTCGGGCGTGAAGGTCGTGCTGCTGTCGGCAGCGATCCTCTGGGCGGCGTGGCTGTTCGCCACCGGGCGCCCCGGGACGAGCTTCCCGATCTCCGGTGTGATCCTGCTCGTGCTCGTCGTCGTCTACTCGTTCCTCACGAACCGCACCGTGTTCGGACGCCACATCTACGCCGTCGGTGGCAACCGCATGGCCGCGGCGCTCTCGGGCGTCAAGGACCGCCGCGTCGACTTCTTCGTGATGATGAACATGTCGGTGCTCGCCGCGGTCGCCGGAATGATCTACGTCGGCCGCGCCACGGCCTCGGGCCCGCAGGACGGCAACGGCTGGGAGCTGGATGCCATCGCCGCGGTGTTCATCGGCGGGGCCGCCGTCTCGGGCGGCATCGGCACCGTCATCGGCTCGATCATCGGCGGCCTCGTGATGGCCTTCCTCAACAACGGCCTGCAGCTGATCGGTGCGCAGGCGGACGCGATCCAGATCACCAAGGGTCTCGTGCTGCTGCTCGCGGTCGCGGTCGACGTGATCAGCAAGCGCCGCGGCGGTCCGTCGATCATCGGTCTGATCATGCGTCAGTTCACGGGCAGGAACGACAAGGACGTCGTCGTTCCCGAGCCCCTCCCGCCCGTCGCCCCGACGGCGGCCTCCAACGAGTCGAGCCTTCCGGCCGACCTTCCCCGGCAGTAGCCCTCGGGCGCTGCCACACCAAGAGATACCCATCAACAGAAAGTGATGAATCAATGAAGAGAATCGCACTCGGGGCGGCGGCCGTCGCCGCCATCGCAGCCCTCGCGCTGACGGGATGCTCGAGCGGCGGACGCGGCGGCGACGCCGCCCCCTCCGGCTCGGCCGCCGCCGGCTTCGCGGCCGACGCGGCGATCGGCGTCGCGCTGCCCGACAAGACCTCGGAGAACTGGGTGCTCGCGGGTGACCTGTTCAAGTCCGGCCTCGAGAAGGCGGGCTTCAAGGCAGACGTGCAGTACGCCCCGGCATCCAACACGGTCGCCGAGCAGCAGAACCAGATCTCCGCCATGATCACCAACGGTGCGAAGGTCATCGTCATCGGCGCCAAGGACGGCAAGCAGTTGGGCACGCAGCTGCAGCAGGCCGCGGATGCCGGCGTCAAGATCATCGCGTACGACCGCCTCATCGAGAACACGCCGAACGTCGACTACTACGTCGCGTTCGACAACTTCAAGGTCGGCGAGCTCCAGGGCCAGGCTCTGCTGGACGGTCTGGCTGCGCGTTCGGGCCACGGTGCGCCGTGGAACATCGAGCTGTTCTCCGGCTCGCCCGACGACGCCAACTCGGCGGTGTTCTTCAACGGGGCCATGAAGGTGCTGCAGCCGAAGATCGACGACGGCACGCTCAAGGTCGTCTCGGGCCAGACCGCGATCGCGCAGACCGCGACCCAGGGATGGAAGGCCGAGAACGCGCAGAGCCGGATGGACTCGCTGCTGACGGCGAACTACACGTCCGCGACGATCGACGGCGTGCTCTCGCCGAACGACACCCTCGCCCGCGCCATCATCACCTCGGTGAAGCAGGCCGGTAAGGACATCTCCACCTTCACCGTCACGGGGCAGGACTCCGAGGTCGAGTCGGTGAAGTCGATCATGGCCGGCGAGCAGTACTCGACGATCAACAAGGACACGACGCTCCTCGTCGAGCAGACCATCAAGATGATCGGCCAGCTGCAGAAGGGCGAGACCGTCGACGTCAACGACACCGAGCAGTACAAAAACGGCGTCAAGGTCGTTCCGGCCTACCTGCTGAAGCCCGTCATCGTCACGAAGGACAACGCGGCCGAGGCGTACGCCAACAACGCGAACCTTCTCGCGATCGTGAAGGCTGCGCAGTAAGGAGGCGCCACCCTCACGGATACAACGGCCCTCGCTCTTCGGAGCGGGGGCCGTTGCCGTTGCACAAAGGGCGTCTCATCAGGGGATCGGCGCCGAGACTCCATCCGCGACACGCCCGGGATACCGCCTCGATTTGCCCGATCCGCGCAGTCCGCGTAACTTATTACTTGTTCGCCCCACAGGGAAGAGCGAAGGGCCGGAAGGCCTCGCCCCCTCAAGCGGAGAACCACCCCATCCCAAACGTCTCGTCTTGAGAGAACAAGGCCTTCTGGTCTAGGATGGGATCCCACTCCTCAGATAAACCTGACGAAGTGTGCAGCTGGAGACGCAGAAAACAGTCACAGCGGCCGATTTGACAGGGAGAGCGAGAGGGATAAGATAGAGAAGTTGCCCGGCGGGCCGGCTTGAAGCCGAAACGTCGAGTTGCCGATCTAGCTTCGTGAACTGCGAGTCATCGCGTCCGACCTCGAGTCGAGAAACGCCGATTTGACAAGCGAAACACGAAGTGTAAGATAGAGAAGTTGCCCTGCGGGTGAGGCTGAGAGGCCGAGCAGCAGGAGCATCCGATCCTTGAGAACTCAACAGCGTGCACTTGTCAAATGCCAAATAACCTCGATCCAACTTCGGTTGGATGAGATTCCTTTGGATCAAAGTCCGGCACTCCGGTGCCGGCAACGGATAGTCAGCAATGACATCCCTTTGGTCAGATCAAACTCGCTGCTTCAGTCATTTTCCGGCTGATCGCAGCAACATTTCTTTACGGAGAGTTTGATCCTGGCTCAGGATGAACGCTGGCGGCGTGCTTAACACATGCAAGTCGAACGGTGAAAGCGGAGCTTGCTCTGCTGGATCAGTGGCGAACGGGTGAGTAACACGTGAGCAATCTGCCCCTGACTCTGGGATAAGCGCTGGAAACGGCGTCTAATACTGGATACGAGCTGCGAAGGCATCTTCAGCAGCTGGAAAGAACTTCGGTCAGGGATGAGCTCGCGGCCTATCAGCTTGTTGGTGAGGTAACGGCTCACCAAGGCGTCGACGGGTAGCCGGCCTGAGAGGGTGACCGGCCACACTGGGACTGAGACACGGCCCAGACTCCTACGGGAGGCAGCAGTGGGGAATATTGCACAATGGGCGCAAGCCTGATGCAGCAACGCCGCGTGAGGGACGACGGCCTTCGGGTTGTAAACCTCTTTTAGCAGGGAAGAAGCGAAAGTGACGGTACCTGCAGAAAAAGCGCCGGCTAACTACGTGCCAGCAGCCGCGGTAATACGTAGGGCGCAAGCGTTATCCGGAATTATTGGGCGTAAAGAGCTCGTAGGCGGTTTGTCGCGTCTGCTGTGAAAACCCGAGGCTCAACCTCGGGCCTGCAGTGGGTACGGGCAGACTAGAGTGCGGTAGGGGAGATTGGAATTCCTGGTGTAGCGGTGGAATGCGCAGATATCAGGAGGAACACCGATGGCGAAGGCAGATCTCTGGGCCGTAACTGACGCTGAGGAGCGAAAGGGTGGGGAGCAAACAGGCTTAGATACCCTGGTAGTCCACCCCGTAAACGTTGGGAACTAGTTGTGGGGTCCATTCCACGGATTCCGTGACGCAGCTAACGCATTAAGTTCCCCGCCTGGGGAGTACGGCCGCAAGGCTAAAACTCAAAGGAATTGACGGGGACCCGCACAAGCGGCGGAGCATGCGGATTAATTCGATGCAACGCGAAGAACCTTACCAAGGCTTGACATATACGAGAACGGGCCAGAAATGGTCAACTCTTTGGACACTCGTAAACAGGTGGTGCATGGTTGTCGTCAGCTCGTGTCGTGAGATGTTGGGTTAAGTCCCGCAACGAGCGCAACCCTCGTTCTATGTTGCCAGCACGTAATGGTGGGAACTCATGGGATACTGCCGGGGTCAACTCGGAGGAAGGTGGGGATGACGTCAAATCATCATGCCCCTTATGTCTTGGGCTTCACGCATGCTACAATGGCCGGTACAAAGGGCTGCAATACCGCAAGGTGGAGCGAATCCCAAAAAGCCGGTCCCAGTTCGGATTGAGGTCTGCAACTCGACCTCATGAAGTCGGAGTCGCTAGTAATCGCAGATCAGCAACGCTGCGGTGAATACGTTCCCGGGTCTTGTACACACCGCCCGTCAAGTCATGAAAGTCGGTAACACCTGAAGCCGGTGGCCCAACCCTTGTGGAGGGAGCCGTCGAAGGTGGGATCGGTAATTAGGACTAAGTCGTAACAAGGTAGCCGTACCGGAAGGTGCGGCTGGATCACCTCCTTTCTAAGGAGCATCTGGCACCCTCGGGTGTCCAGGCGCCGGATCGAGACGAACGTTCTCGCCGGTTAGCTCATGGGTGGAACATTTGACGAGGTGTCGAGGATCGAACCTCGAGTCAGTACGGCCTTCGGGTC
The DNA here is from genome assembly GCA_029960085.1 of Microbacteriaceae bacterium PS02067. GTDB lineage: Bacteria > Actinomycetota > Actinomycetes > Actinomycetales > Microbacteriaceae > Microbacterium. The sequence goes on from JASCPG010000006.1 coordinate 28,586, forward strand.
TGGAACGCTCGGGCGGAGAGAGCCGGCACATGCACGCTGTTGGGTCCTGAGGGACCGGATGTCGCTTCGGCGGCGACCAACCTCAGGACCTTTTCCGATGCCGGCAGCGCCGGCTGCGGGGAAGGTACCGCCCGTACTTTGAGAACTACACAGTGGACGCGAGCATCTTCGAGATGAGCAATCATCTCGTGAAGATGATCTTAAAGATCATTAGTCAATTTCAATTGACGATTCAAACTCATGTGATTTCAAGTCTTTAAGAGCAAACGGTGGATGCCTTGGCATCTGGAGCCGAAGAAGGACGTAGCAATCTGCGATAAGCCTCGGGGAGTGGATAAGCACACTTCGATCCGAGGATCTCCGAATGGGGAAACCCCGCTGGGCGGCGTGCCGACCCAGTGACTCCCGCCTGAATATATAGGGCGGGTAGAGGGAACGTGGGGAAGTGAAACATCTCAGTACCCACAGGAAGAGAAAGCAACCGCGATTCCGTTAGTAGTGGCGAGCGAAACCGGAACAGGCTAAACCGAGTACGTGTGATATCCGGCAGGAGTTGCGTATTCGGGGTTGTGGGACTTTTCAGGCTGTTCTGCCGAGCAGCCGGCGTTACAAGAAGGTATAGACGAACCGCATTGAAAGGCGGGTCATAGAGGGTGCCAACCCCGTAGTCGAAATGCCTCCCTTGGCGCGAAGAGTATCCCAAGTAGCACGGGGCCCGAGAAATCCCGTGTGAATCTGTCAGGACCACCTGATAAGCCTAAATACTCCCAGATGACCGATAGCGGACAAGTACCGTGAGGGAAAGGTGAAAAGTACCCCGGGAGGGGAGTGAAATAGTACCTGAAACCGTTTGCTTACAAACCGTTGGAGCCTCCTTAGCAGGGGTGACAGCGTGCCTTTTGAAGAATGAGCCTGCGAGTTAGCGATACGTGGCGAGGTTAACCCGTGAGGGGTAGCCGTAGCGAAAGCGAGTCTGAATAGGGCGATTCAGTCGCGTGTCCTAGACCCGAAGCGAAGTGATCTATCCATGGCCAGGCTGAAGCGACGGTAAGACGTCGTGGAGGGCCGAACCCACTTAGGTTGAAAACTGAGGGGATGAGCTGTGGATAGGGGTGAAAGGCCAATCAAACTTCGTGATAGCTGGTTCTCTCCGAAATGCATTTAGGTGCAGCGTTGCGTGTTTCTTGCCGGAGGTAGAGCTACTGGATGGCCGATGGGCCCTACAAGGTTACTGACGTCAGCCAAACTCCGAATGCCGGTAAGTGAGAGCGCAGCAGTGAGACTGTGGGGGATAAGCTTCATAGTCGAGAGGGAAACAACCCAGACCACCAACTAAGGTCCCAAAGCGCGTGCTAAGTGGGAAAGGATGTGGAGTTGCTCTGACAACCAGGAGGTTGGCTTAGAAGCAGCCACCCTTGAAAGAGTGCGTAATAGCTCACTGGTCAAGTGATTCCGCGCCGACAATGTAACGGGGCTCAAGCACGCCACCGAAGTTGTGGCATTGACATTATTGGTAGGCCTTCGTGGTCCAGCCGTGTTGATGGGTAGGAGAGCGTCGTGTGGCCAGCGAAGCGGCGGTGTGAACCAGCCGTGGAGGCCACACGAGTGAGAATGCAGGCATGAGTAGCGAAAGACGTGTGAGAAACACGTCCTCCGAAAGACCAAGGGTTCCAGGGTCAAGCTAATCTTCCCTGGGTAAGTCGGGACCTAAGGCGAGGCCGACAGGCGTAGTCGATGGACAACGGGTTGATATTCCCGTACCGGCGAAGAACCGCCCAAGCTAATCCAGTGGTGCTAAGTGCCCGAATTCCTCTGTATCGATCCCTTCGGGGTGAGAACGTTGGAGCTAGCGCACGACCCCATGCTGGTGCGGTTAGCGTATTAACAGGTGTGACGCAGGAAGGTAGCCCAACCCGGGCGATGGTTGTCCCGGGGCAAGTGCGTAGGCCGAGAGATAGGCAAATCCGTCTCTCATTACGGCTGAGACACGATGCGGATAGAAAGTGGGTGATCCTATGCTGCCGAGAAAAGCATCGACGCGAGGTTCTAGCCGCCCGTACCCCAAACCGACTCAGGTGGTCAGGTAGAGAATACCAAGGAGATCGAGAGAATCGTGGTTAAGGAACTCGGCAAAATGCCCCCGTAACTTCGGGAGAAGGGGGGCCTTCGACGTATTAGGACTTGCTCCGAAAGCGTTTGGAGGCCGCAGAGACTAGTGGGTAGCGACTGTTTATTAAAAACACAGGTCCGTGCCAAGTCGCAAGACGATGTATACGGACTGACGCCTGCCCGGTGCTGGAAGGTTAAGAGGACCGGTTAGCCGCAAGGCGAAGCTGAGAATTTAAGCCCCAGTAAACGGCGGTGGTAACTATAACCATCCTAAGGTAGCGAAATTCCTTGTCGGGTAAGTTCCGACCTGCACGAATGGCGTAACGACTTCCCAACTGTCTCAACCGCGAACTCGGCGAAATTGCACTACGAGTAAAGATGCTCGTTACGCGCAGCAGGACGGAAAGACCCCGTGACCTTTACTACAGCTTGGTATTGGTGTTCGGTGTGGCTTGTGTAGGATAGGTGGGAGACTTTGAAGCGGTGACGCCAGTTGCCGTGGAGTCATTGTTGAAATACCACTCTGGTCACTCTGGATATCTAACTTCGAACCGTAATCCGGTTCAGGGACAGTGCCTGGTGGGTAGTTTAACTGGGGCGGTTGCCTCCCAAAAAGTAACGGAGGCGCCCAAAGGTTCCCTCAACCTGGTTGGCAATCAGGTGGCGAGTGTAAGTGCACAAGGGAGCTTGACTGTGAGACTGACAGGTCGAGCAGGGACGAAAGTCGGGACTAGTGATCCGGCAGTGGCTTGTGGAAGCGCTGTCGCTCAACGGATAAAAGGTACCTCGGGGATAACAGGCTGATCTTGCCCAAGAGTCCATATCGACGGCATGGTTTGGCACCTCGATGTCGGCTCGTCGCATCCTGGGGCTGGAGTAGGTCCCAAGGGTTGGGCTGTTCGCCCATTAAAGCGGTACGCGAGCTGGGTTTAGAACGTCGTGAGACAGTTCGGTCCCTATCCGCTGCGCGCGTAGGAAATTTGAGAGGATCTGACCCTAGTACGAGAGGACCGGGTTGGACGAACCTCTGGTGTGCCAGTTGTTCTGCCAAGAGCACCGCTGGTTAGCTACGTTCGGGATGGATAACCGCTGAAAGCATCTAAGCGGGAAGCCGGCCTCAAGATGAGATTTCCATGCCTTCGGGCGAGAGGCTCCCAGCCAGACTACTGGGTTGATAGGCGAGATGTGGAAGCGTGGTAACACGTGCAGCTGACTCGTACTAATAAGCCGATGACTTGATAACACACCGTTCTAGGTGCTTGCGTCCACTGAGTGGTTCTCGATGTACGGTCGAGAACCGCATGACAATGACATTGTTATGCAGACTGAAACATCAATAGTGTTTCGGCGGCCATAGCGTGAGGGAAACGCCCGGTTACATTCCGAACCCGGAAGCTAAGCCTCACAGCGCCGATGGTACTGCAGGGGGGACCCTGTGGGAGAGTAGGACACCGCCGGACTTCTTTCGTGAAAAGGCCACCCAGTGCTGGGTGGCCTTTTCTCGTTTACGGGCATGAAAGGATGCAGCCATGGCTGAGGATCGACGACCGCGTCGCGAGGATTCGCGAGGTCCGGCGTCCGACGGAGCGGCTGCACGTCAGTCCCGCGGCGACAAGAAGCCGTACGCGGCCCGGGCAGGAGAGCGTAAGCCCCGCCCGAAGCGTGACGGTGACGCCAAACCGTATGCGAAGCGCGATGGTGAGAAGAAGCCCTATGCCTCGCGGGACGGGGAACGCCGGCCCTACGAGAAGCGCGACGGCGAACGCAAGCCCTATGTGGCGCGAGACGGCGAACGCAAGCCCTATGCGGCGCGTGACGGCGAACGCCGGCCCTATGAGAAGCGGGACGGTGACCGGAGGCCCTCTGCCCCGCGCGATGGGGACCGGAAGCCGTACGCGCAGCGTGACGGCGAGCGGAAGCCGTACGCGAAGCGCGACGGCGAGCGGAAGCCCTACGAAAAGCGTGACGGCGATCGCCGCACCTCGCGTCCTCCGCAGGGATCCGAACGGCGCAGCGAGGCATCCGGCCCGGTTCTTCCCGCAGACGTGACCCCGAATGACCTCAATGGCGCTGCACGCAATGAGCTGAAGACCCTCAGCAAGGAGAATGCCGAGCAGGTCGCGCGCCACCTCGCGATGGCAGCGCGCCTGATCGACGACGACCCGGCACTCGCGCATCAGCACGCCCTCGCTGCGTCACGAAGTGCCGGCCGCATTGCGATCGTCCGCGAGACCGTCGCCATCACGGCCTATGCGACCGGCGACTACGCCCTCGCGGTGCGAGAGGTGCGCACGTTCCGCCGGATCTCCGGGCGCGACGACCAGATCGCGCTTCTCGTCGACAGCGAGCGGGGCCTCGGCCGCTCCGACCGCGCGCTGGAGGCCGGCCGTGCCGTCGACCGCGCGACACTTCCGGTGGACGTCCGTGTCGAACTCGCCATCGCCATGTCCGGTGCGCGCCTCGACCTCGGGCAGATCGAACGCGCGCTCCAGGAACTCGACATCCCCGAACTCGACCCGGATCGCGCCTTCAGCTGGAGCCCGGGCCTGTTCGCCGCACGTGCCGCCGTGCTCGAGGAGCTCGGCCGGGGCGCGGAGGCACAGGAGTGGCAGCGCCGCGCGGAGATCGCCGCCGACGCGCTCGACGCCGTCGATGCCGACCGAGAGACCCTCGTCATCGAGGAGATCGAGGAGATCGAAGTTGTGGACGACGTCGAGGAGATCGAGTCGACCGAAGACCTCGGCGAGGATCAGACCGATGCCGCGTCCACACCCCCTGTGAACGACACGGATGCCACGGAGCCGCGCACACCGGAGAGCGTGCAAGACGAGGTCGACGAGATCCTCGCGGAGGCGGGGATCGACACCGACGCCGACGACGAGGGCGAGGCCTCGCACTGATGGCGCTGTTCTCGCGGCGCCCGGCATCCACACCGCTCGATGGCGTCGACGCCGTTCTGGCTGACCTCGACGGCGTGGTGTACGCCGGGCCCGGCGCCTTGCCCTACGCGATCGAGAGTTTGAACGAGGCGGGGGAGACGCGGCGGCTCGGCTACATCACGAACAACGCCTCGCGTCGCGACGCGACGGTCGCAGAGCACCTGCGCGACCTCGGGCTGACGCGCACGCGCCCCGAGGATGTCGTGACGAGCCCACAAGCGGCGATGCGGCTCCTCCGTGAGCGCGTCACGCCCGGGTCGACCGTCCTCGTCGTCGGCGGCGACGGTCTCGTCTTCGAACTCGAGCGCGCGGGCTATGTCGTCACGCGCAGCGCCGAGGATGCACCCGCCGCCGTCGTGCAGGGATTCGCTCCAGAGGTGGGCTGGCAGCAGCTGGCAGAGGCGGCATATGCCCTCGCGACGCCGGAAGAGGACGGCGGGATCCCGTGGATCGCGACGAACACCGACTGGACGATCCCGCAGTCGCGGGGCATCGCGCCGGGCAACGGCACCCTCGTCTCCGCCGTGCACACCGCGGTGGGGCGCCTCGCCGTCGTCGCGGGCAAACCCGAGCGTCCGATCTTCGATGAGGCCGTCGCCCGGTTCGGCGCATCCGCGCCGCTTTTCATCGGCGACCGCCTCGACACCGACATCGCCGGTGCGCAGACCGCCGGCATCCCTTCCGTGCTGGTCCTGACGGGTGTCGACCGGCCGAAGCACGTGCTTGCGGCGCCGCCGACGTCACGGCCGACGTTCATCCTGGGTGACCTCCGCGAACTCCACGAGCCGTACCCCGAAACGACCGTGCGGGGCGACACGACCTCCGTGGGCGGGGCCTCGGTGCGGATCGACGGGCCCGACATCCACATCGTGAGCGCGGGAGACCGCCCGATCGACCTCGTACGGGCGGGAGCTGCGGCGATCTGGGCGACCGGGCGCGCGATCTACGGCTTCCGCGTTCCGGAAGAGCTCTACGCCGATCCGTTCCACCGCCCCTGACGAGGCACCGCGTATCGTGGAGGCATGTCCCTGGATTCCTCCGATGCCACCGATCGTGACGCACGCCGCGAGGATCTGCTCTCGACGCTCGAGGTGATCGAGCAGCAGCCGCTCGCCGAGCGCGCGGGCGCCTACGCCGCGCTCCACGACGACCTCGCGCGGCGGCTCGAGTCCGGACCGCGGGACCGCCAGGCGTGACACAGCGTCTGGACGCCGCCGTCGCCGCGCGCGGGCTCGCCCGTTCGCGCACGCAGGCCGCGCAGCTCGTCGAGGCAGGCCTCGTGTCGGTCGACGGGATGCCCGTCGTGAAGCCCTCCACGAAGGTGTCGGAGGCGCAGGAGATCGCGGTCGCGGCATCCGACCACTACGTCAGCCGCGCAGCGCACAAGCTCCTCGCGGCGCTCGACGCGTTCGGCGTCGACGTGCGCGGACGCGTCTGCCTCGACATGGGCGCCTCGACCGGCGGGTTCACCCAGGTGCTGCGGGAGCGCGGCGCCGCCGAGGTCCTCGCCGTCGACGTCGGGCACGGGCAGCTCGACCCGACGATCGCCGCCGACCCGGGCGTGCGCGCCGTCGAGGGATTCAACGTCCGCTACATGACGCGGGAGACCCTGGCGGAGGCATCCGGAGCGGACGCCGTCCCCGATGTCGTGACGGGCGATCTGTCCTTCATCTCCCTCACGCACGTCCTGCCGGCCGTGGGCATCGTGGCCGCGGCGGACGCCGACATCGTGCTGCTCGTGAAGCCGCAGTTCGAAGTGGGGCGTACGGGCGTGCGCGAAGGACTCGTGACGGATGCCGCGGCGCGCGCCGACGCCGTCGCCTCGGTCCTGTGGGCCGCGTGGGACGAGGGGCTCGGGACGTTCGGCGTCATCTCGTCGCCCCTTGCCGGCACGCACGGCAACCAGGAGTTCCTCGTGCACCTGCGGCGCACCGACGCGCACCGCGACCTCGGCAATCCGACAGAATATCTGGAGACCGTGAACCGATTGGCGGGAGCGAGATGACCACCGGGGAGAACCCGCGAGAGATCCTCGTCGTCGCGCACGTCCGCCGCGAAGACACCGTCATCGCCGCGCGACGCGTCATCGCCGCGCTGCTGGATGCCGGGGCGCGCCCCGTGCTGCCCGCGGAGGACGGCGAGCTGCGCGCGGCGATCGGTCAGGTGAACGGCAGTGCGGCGTCGATCGCCGCACTCGGCGTGGAGGTTCCCGTCGACCGGATCGAACTCGCCATCGTCCTCGGCGGCGACGGCACGATCCTGCGCGCCGCGGAACTCGTGCGCGGCGGGACGGCGCCGATCCTCGGCATCAACATGGGTCACGTCGGGTTCCTCGCCGAGATCGAGGCCGATGTCATCGACGACGCGATGCGCCGTGTGATCGACCGCGACTACGAGGTGGAGGAGCGGATGACGCTCGCCGTCGAGGTCATCGACGCAGACGGTACGGCGATCTACGACACGTGGGCGCTCAACGAGGCGACCGTCGAGAAGGCGGCCCGCGAGCGGATGATGGAGGTCGTCATGGAGATCGACGGCCGTCCCCTGTCGAGCTTCGGCTGCGACGGCGTCGTCGTGTCGACGCCGACCGGGTCGACCGCGTACAACTTCTCGGCCGGCGGCCCCGTCATCTGGCCCACGGTCGAGGCGATCGCCGTCGTGCCGCTGTCTGCCCATGCGCTGTTCGCGCGGCCGCTCGTGGTGGGTCCTGAGGCGACCGTCGCGATCGAAGTGCTCGCCCGGACGGACGGCACGGGCATCCTCTGGTGCGACGGGCGCCGCTCCCACGAGCTTCCCCCGGGCGCGCGGGTCGTCGCCCGACGATCGCCCGAGCCCGTGCGGTTGGCGCGTCTGCATCCCGCCCTGTTCACCGACCGACTCGTGCGCAAGTTCCAACTGCCCGTCGCCGGTTGGCGAGGGCCCGACACGGGCGGCACGGCGTGATCGAGCAGATCTCGCTGCGCGACCTCGGCGTCATCGCGGCGGCGACGCTTCCGATCGGACCCGGATTCACGGCGATCACGGGGGAGACCGGCGCCGGCAAGACGATGGTCGTGACGGGGCTCGGACTCCTCATGGGTGCACGCTCCGACGCCGGGACGGTGCGATCCGGCGCCGACCAGGCGGCCGTCGAGGGCGTCTGGATCGTGCCGGAGCAAGGCCCCGTCGCTGACCGGGTCGCCGATGCCGGGGGAGAGATCGAGCCCGTCGGCGGCGGCCGCGCGGAGCTGTACCTCGGGCGCACCGTGACCGCCGAGGGGCGCAGTCGCGCGAGCGTCGGAGGCCGCACCGCACCGGCCGGTGTGCTCGCGGATCTCGCGGATGAGCTCGTCGTCGTGCACGGTCAGTCCGACCAGCTGCGCCTGCGCTCGGCGTCGGCGCAGCGTGACGCGCTCGACCGGTTCGGCGGCGACGCCGTGGCCGGGGCCCTCGCCGACTACCGCGGACTCTTCGAGGAGTCCCGCATGCTCACCGCCCAGCTCGACGACCTCACCGACCGCCGCGATGAGCGCGCGCGGGAGGCCGCCGACCTGCGCGCCGCGCTGGCCGACCTGGAACAGGTCGATCCGCAGCCCGGCGAAGACGTCGAACTCGCCCAGCGCGCGGAACGGCTCTCGAACGCCGAGGAGCTCCGCCTCGCCGCGACCCTCGCGCACGAGGCGCTGTCGGGCGACGGCGACACTCCCGATGTCATCGGCCTCCTCGCCGAGGCGCGTCGCGCGCTGGAGCGCGCCGCGGGCAGCGACGCCGCGCTCCAGGCCCACGTCACGACGCTCGAGGAACTCGGCTACCGGGCCTCCGATCTCGGCGGCGACCTCAGCCGCTATCTCGCCGACCTCGACGAATCCGGGCCGCACGAGCTCGCCGCCGTCGAGGAGCGTCGCGCCGCGCTCGCGAGCATCGTGCGGACGCACGGCTCGCTGGACGAGGCACTGTCCCTGCGTGCCACGGGTTCCCTGCGCCTCGCCGAACTCGACGACGACGGCGACCGCGTCGAGCGGCTGCGTGCCGAACTCGACGCCCTGACGGCGCGGCTCGACGAGGCATCCGCGCGTCTGACCGCGGCGCGCACCACGGCGGCCGACCGCCTCGGTGCGGCCGTCACGGAAGAGCTGCGCGCGCTCGCACTGCCGGATGCCCGCGTCGTCGTCGCCGTCGAACCCACCACCCCCACGACGTCGGGACGCGACGAGGTCGCGATTCTCCTCGCCCCGCACCCCGGCGCCGACCCGCGCCCGGTCGCCCGCAGCGCCTCCGGAGGTGAGCTCAGCCGCGTCATGCTCGCGATCGAGGTCGTCATCGCCGGCACCGGCGCCGTGCCGACCTTCGTCTTCGACGAGATCGACGCCGGCATCGGCGGTGCCGCGGCGATCGAGGTCGGTCGACGGCTGGGAGCACTGGCGCGTACGAGCCAGGTGATCGTCGTGACGCACCTCGCGCAGGTCGCGGCGTTCGCGAACAACCACCTGACGGTCGTCAAGTCGAGCGACGGCTCCGTTACGGCATCCAGCGTCCGGGCCCTGGACGGCGCCGAGCGCGAGGCCGAGATGGCGCGCCTCCTGTCGGGGCTGCCCGATTCGCCCGCGGCACTCGAACATGCGCGGGAACTGCTGAGCCTCGGCCGCACATCGCTGATAGGATGAAAGCCCGTGACGGACACTCATTCAGACACGGGTAGCAGCAAGAGCGACACCACCAAGCACATCTTCGTGACGGGCGGTGTCGTTTCGTCGTTGGGCAAGGGGCTCACGGCCGCGTCGCTCGGGAATCTCCTCACGGCGCGGGGCCTGCGCGTGGTCATGCAGAAGCTCGACCCGTACCTGAACGTCGATCCCGGAACGATGAACCCGTTCCAGCACGGCGAGGTCTTCGTCACGGATGACGGCGCCGAGACCGACCTCGACATCGGCCACTACGAGCGCTTCCTCGACATCGAGCTGAGCCAGGCCGCGAACGTCACGACCGGGCAGATCTACTCGCAGGTGATCGCCAAGGAGCGCCGCGGCGAGTACCTCGGCGACACCGTGCAGGTGATCCCGCACATCACCGACGAGATCAAGCGCCGCATGCGTCTGCAGGCCGACGAGACCCCGAAGCCCGACGTCATCATCACCGAGGTCGGCGGCACCGTCGGCGACATCGAGTCGCAGCCGTTCCTCGAGGCCGCCCGGCAGCTCCGCCACGAGCTCGGCCGCGACAACGTCTTCTTCGTGCACGTCTCACTCGTGCCCTTCATGGGCGCCTCCGGCGAGCAGAAGACCAAGCCCACGCAGCACTCCGTCGCCGCGCTCCGCCAGGTCGGCATCCAGCCCGATGCGCTGGTCCTGCGCAGCGACCGCCCGGTCAGCGAGAGCAACCGCAACAAGATCGCACTCATGTGCGACGTGGACGTCGAGGGCGTCGTCAACACCGTCGACCTGCCGAGCATCTACGACATCCCCTCGACCCTCAACGACCAGGGCCTCGACGTCTACATCGCGCGCCGTCTCGGGCTCGCCGCGAAGGCCGCCGAGGTCGACTGGACCCGCTGGAACAAGGTCCTCGACGCCGTCCACAACCCCAAGCACGAGGTCACGATCGGCCTCGTCGGCAAGTACATCGACCTCCCCGACGCGTACCTGTCGGTCACCGAGGCGCTCAAGGCCGGCGGCTTCGCGCAGGAGACGAAGGTGCAGGTCCAGTGGATCGCGTCCGACCTGTGCGAGACGCCCGAGGGCGCGGAGAAGGCGCTCGGATCGCTCGACGGCATCGTGGTGCCGGGCGGCTTCGGCATCCGCGGCATCGAGGGGAAGCTCGGCGCCCTGCGGTTCGCGCGCGAACAGGGCATCCCGACACTCGGCATCTGCCTCGGCCTCCAGTGCATGGTGATCGAGTACGCGCGGAACGTCGCGGGCCTCGAAGACGCGTCCTCGACCGAGTTCGACCCCGACACGCAGCACCCCGTGATCGCGACGATGGCCGAGCAGGTCGACATCATCGACCACGGCGACATGGGCGGCACCATGCGTCTCGGCCTCATGGCCGCCGACCTCGCCGAAGGCTCGCTCGCCGCCGAGGTGTACGGCGCGACCACCGCCTCGGAGCGCCACCGCCACCGCTACGAGGTCAACAACCGCTACCGCGACCAGATCGCGGAGGCCGGCATGGTGTTCTCGGGCATCTCGCCCGAGCGCGGCCTCGTCGAGTACGTCGAACTGCCGCGCGAGCAGCACCCGTACTACATCGCCACGCAGGCGCACCCCGAGCTGCGGTCGCGGCCGACCCAGGCGAACCCGCTCTTCCGCGGCCTCGTCGCGGCCGCCCTCGACCGGCACCGCGCGAGCGAGCTGTTCAAGGACGAGGTCGAGGGTGAGTGACCTTCGCGACGAGCCCGCCTCGCCGGAGGTGGTCTCGAGCGACCTCGTCTACGAGGGACGGGTGTGGGATGTCCGCAGCGACACCGTCCGCTACGGCGACGGGGAGATCGTGCGCCAGTACGTCGATCACCCGGGCGCCGCGGCCGTCGTCGCGATCGACGACGAGGGCCGCGTGCTCCTGATCCAGCAGTACCGGCACCCGATCCGTCACCGCGACTGGGAGATCCCGGCCGGACTCCTCGACGTCGCCGGCGAGCCCCCGATCGAGACTGCGCGGCGAGAACTCGCGGAGGAGGTCGACCTCGCCGCGGCATCCGTCGAACCGCTTCTCAGCATCTTCACGACGCCCGGCGGGAACGACGAGGTCGTGCACATCTTCCTCGCGCGCGGCCTCACGCAGCAGCCCTCCGCGTTCGCGCGGGAGGACGAGGAAGCCGACATCCGCATCGAATGGGTGCCGCTCGGCGACGCCGTCGACGCCGTGCTGGCAGGGCGGATGCGCAACGGCATTCTCGCAGCCGGTGTCCTGGCCGCCGCGGAGCGCCTGCGCCGCGGCTGAGGCACGGCTCCTCATGCGCCTGGATCGGGCCGTCGACGCGTACCTCCGGCACGTGTCGATCGAACGGGGGCTCTCCGAGCACACCGTCGCCGCCTACCGCCGCGACCTCGCCGGGTACCGCGCCTGGCTCGCGGAGCGCGACGTCGACGACACGGCCGACGTGACCCCGGCTCTCGTCACCGCCTTCGCGGCGGAGCGTGCCTCTGCCGTCCCGGCCCCGGCGGCGACGTCGCTCGCCCGGCTGCAGTCGTCGGTGCGCGGGCTCCATCGCTTCCTCGTGCGCGAAGGCATCTGCGACGCCGACCCGGCAGAGCGTCTGCGCCCCCCGAAGACGCCGAAGCCGCTGCCGAAGGCCCTCTCCATCGACCAGATCGAGCGGGTGCTGGATGCCGCAGGCCCCGCACCGGGCGACGCCGTCGACGCGGAGCTCACCCAGCTGCGCGACCGCGCCCTGCTCGAACTCCTGTACGCGACGGGCGCGCGCGTGTCGGAAATCATGCAGCTCGACGTCGACGACCTGGCGCACGGCGACGTGCTGCGCGTGCGCGGCAAGGGGGACAAGGAGCGGATCGTCCCGGTCGGCTCGTACGCGCGCGCCGCCGTCGACGCGTACCTTTCCCGCGCCCGGCCGGAGTTGTCGCGGCGCGGCAAGGCATCCCCACGGCTCTTCCTCGGCGCGCGGGGTGCGCCGATGTCGCGGCAGGGGGCCTGGCTCGTCATCCAGGCCGCCGCGGAGCGCGCCGGCCTCACCGCGCACGTGTCTCCGCACACGTTCCGCCACTCGTTCGCGACCCACCTCCTGCAGGGCGGCGCGGACGTCCGGGTCGTGCAGGAACTGCTCGGCCACGCATCCGTCGCGACGACCCAGATCTACACGCACGTCACGGCCGACGCCCTCCGCGACGTGTACCTGACGTCGCATCCGCGTGCCCGCTGACCCGACCCGGAACGATCGCGCCACGCACCGTGCCTGCCCGCCCCGGGTTTTCACGGCCAGGACGGATGCCTCCGCCGAGCCTGCGGGCGAGGATGAACGGCATGAGTGTGCTCACCGACGCCCGTGCATTCCGCCCGTCGCGCGCCATGTCGATCTGGTGGATCGTCGCGGGTCTCGCCGGCTGGACGGTCTCCTTCCTGCTGTACCACGAGTACATCGGGCAGCTCACCGGTGGGGACGCCCTCATCACGTGCAACGTCAGCCCCGTCGTCACGTGCGGACCGAACCTGCTCTCTCCGGGCGGGAACCTGCTCGGGTTCAGCAACTCGATCATCGGGATCGTGCTGTTCCTCGGGCCCGTCTTCGCGGGAGCCGCAGCGCGCGCCGCCCCATCGGGCCTCCGAGCCTGGTTCTGGCGGACGTTCACCGTGTTCGTTCTGGGCGCGTTCGTCCTCATCCACTTCTTCGCCTACCGCAGCATCTTCGAGTACTCGACCCTCTGCCCGTGGTGCATGGTCATCTGGCTCGTCACGATCCCGCTCTTTGTCACCGTGCTCGGGTGGAGCCTGCGCTCCGGCGTATGGGGCGCGGGCGCGACTGGGCGACGCGTCGGCGCGTGGATCCTGTCGTGGCTCCCTCTCCTCGTCATCGCCGACTACCTCCTGATCGCCGTGACGGCGCAACTGCGGCTCGACGTCCTCGGGAGCCTCTGAGCCCGGCACACCACCTCGCCGAGGCGCCTTCCCGGTGCTCGTGCGCGCCTGTGGGAGAATCGATCGCACGAGTCCCGGGAGGGACACGAGAAAGCAGGAGATTCGGTGGCGGAGAAGGCGCGCGGAACGAAGAAGGCCGAAGCGGCGGACATCCCGATCGGTCCGACCGGCCGTCCGTATCACGGCTTCGCCACTCCCGCCCCGCTCGAGTCGCACGGGCCGGCGCGCATCATCGCCCTGTGCAACCAGAAGGGCGGCGTCGGCAAGACCACGACGACGATCAATCTCGCCGCGGCGCTCGCACAATACGGGCGCAAGGTGCTCGCGGTCGACTTCGACCCGCAGGGCGCGCTGTCGGCGGGCCTCGGCATCGCGACCCACGACGTTCCGACGATCTACGATCTGCTCCTCGACACGAAGCGCGACCCGCACGAGGTGATCGTGGGGACATCGGTCGACGGGCTCGACGTGATCCCCGCGAACATCGACCTGTCCGCCGCGGAGGTGCATCTCGTCAACGAGGTGGCCCGCGAGACGATCCTCGCCCGCGTGCTCCGGAAGGTCGCGGGCGAGTACGACGTCATCCTCATCGACTGCCAGCCCTCGCTCGGCCTCCTCACGGTCAACGCGCTCACCGCGAGCCACGGTGTGCTCATCCCGCTCGAGTGCGAGTTCTTCGCGCTGCGCGGTGTGGCGCTCCTGATCGAGACGATCGACAAGGTCCGCGACCGGCTCAACCCCTCCATCACGCTCGACGGCGTGCTCGCGACGATGTACGACCCCCGCACGCTGCACTCGCGCGAGGTCCTCGAGCGGGTCGTCGAGGCATTCGGCGACGACGTGCTGGAGACCGTCATCGGGCGTACCGTGAAGTTCCCGGATGCCTCGGTGGCGGGCGTGCCCATCACGGTGTTCGCGCCGGAGCACGCCGCCGCGCAGGCCTACCTGCGCCTCGCGCGGGAGCTGGTCGCCCGTGGCGCCGTCGCCTGACGGCCCGGCGACGGGTCCGGAGGCCGGGGGAGACGCCGCGCTCGCGCAGGCGGAGACCGCGCCGGAGGCCGGGGGAGACGCCGTGGCGGCGGAGTCCGCCGACGGATTCCGCGTTTCGCTCGCGAACTTCGACGGACCGTTCGACCTGCTCCTGAGCCTCCTCGGCAAGCACGAGCTCGACATCACCGAGATCTCGCTCAGCAAGGTCACCGACGAGTTCATCTCCTACCTCAAGGGCCTCGACGACGACGAAGAGCTCGAGCAGGCATCCGAGTTCCTGGTCGTCGCGGCGACGCTCCTCGACATGAAGGTGGCGGGGCTCCTGCCGCAGGGCGAGCTCGTGGATGCCGAATCGGTCGCACTCCTCGAGGCGCGCGACCTGCTGTTCGCCCGGCTGCTGCAGTACCGCGCCTTCAAGGAGGTGTCGGCGTGGTTCGAGCGGTCGCTGCGCCGCGAGGACCGCCGGCACGTCCGCGCCGTGAAGCTCGACGAGAAGCACCGCCGCTCGGTGCCCGAGCTCGTCTGGACGCTCTCGAAGGACGACTTCGCCGCGATCGCGCTGCTCGCGTTCACCCCGAAGGAGATCCCCTCTGTCGGCCTCGATCATCTGCACGCGCCGCTCATCTCGATCCGCGAGCAGGCCGCCGTCGTCGTGACGCTCTTGCGCGACGCGGGGACGCTGAACTTCCGCGAGCTGGTCGCCGGGGTCGCGCAGCCCGGCATCGTCGTCGCCCGCTTCCTCGCGGTGCTCGAGCTGTACCGCCACGCCGCCATCTCGTTCGAGCAACTGGAGCCGCTCGGCGAGCTGACCCTGCGCTGGACCGCGGAGCGCTGGTCCGAAGAGAACCTCGCCTCGTTGGGAGCCGACTATGACCGATGACCCGAACGCCGCGGCTGCAGCCACCGCCACCGAGGAGGCGCCGCCGCGCTCGCAGGAGCCGGCCGACATCGCCCGGCGGCTCGAGGCGATCCTCATGATCGTCGACGAGCCGCAGAGCCTCGTCGCGCTCGCCGCCGCGGTCGGATCGCCCGTCCCGGCGGTCCGCCAGGCCATGGACGGGCTCGTCGCCGACTACGACGGCGAGACCGGCGGACCGCGCCGCGGGTTCGAACTGCGTGAGGTCGGCGGCGGGTGGCGCCTGTACGTGCGCGAGGAGCACGACGATCTCGTCGCGGAGTTCGTCAACGCGCAGGCGCCCAGTCGCCTGTCGCAGGCGGCCCTAGAGACCCTCGCTGTGATCGCCTACAAGCAGCCCGTCACCCGCAGCCAGGTCGCCGCGATCCGCGCCGTCAACGTCGACTCGGTCGTGCGCACCCTCGTCGCGCGCGGGCTCATCACGGAGCTGTTCACCGACCCCGAGACCGGCGCGATCAACTACGGCACGACCGACGCGCTGCTCGTCAACCTCGGGATCAACTCCCTCGATGAGCTGCCGCACATCTCGCCGCTCCTGGACGACGGGTCCGACGGCTTCGACGGAGAGGTGATCCGATGAGCGGGGCACAGGACCACGGGCTCGACACGGAGGGCGTGCGCCTGCAGAAGGTGCTCGCGAACGCGGGCGTCGCGTCGCGGCGCGTGTGCGAGCAGTACATCGTCGAGGGGCGCGTGCGCGTCAACGGCGCCGTCGTCACCGAACTCGGAACGCGCATCGACCCGGCATCCGACCTCGTCGACGTCGACGGCACCGCGATCCAGCTGGATGCCACGAAGCGCTACATCATGCTGAACAAGCCGACCGGCGTCGTCTCGTCGATGAAGGACGAGCACGGCCGGCCGGACCTCCGGCGCTTCACGAAGGACTGGGAGGAGCGCCTCTACAACGTCGGGCGGCTGGATGCCGAGACGAGTGGGCTCCTCGTCCTCACGAACGACGGCGAACTCGCGCACGTCCTCGCCCACCCGTCGTTCGGGGTGACGAAGGTGTACATCGCCAAGGTCGACGGCCGCGTCGCGCCGCAGACGATCGCGACGCTCACGCGGGGCATCGAGCTCGAGGACGGCCCCATCGTCGCCGACAAGGCGCGCCTGCTGGATGCCTCGAACGCGTCGAGCCTCGTCGAACTGACCCTGCACTCGGGCCGCAACCGGATCGTGCGTCGCATGATGGCCGCCGTCGGGCATCCCGTGATCGAACTTGTCCGCCGCCAGTTCGGGCCCCTGCACCTGGGCACCCTCCCAGCGGGCAGAGCCCGCGAATTGACTACAGTGGAACGCGGCGCCCTGCTCACCGCGGCGCGCCAGGCGACCCCCGGGCAGAGCACGGGCGGCGCCGATCCAGAGGCTGACTCCTAGGCGGATACCGTGACCGACTCGACCGTCGCTGACGCGCGCGTGCGCGCCGCGCGCACCTCGGGGACCGTGCGCGTCGTCGGGGCGGGCCTGCTCGGCTCGTCGATCGGCCATGCACTGCGGAACTTGAGCGTCGACGTCGTGCTCGCGGATGCCTCACCCGCGCAGCTCCGCCTCGCGATCGACTACGGCGCCGGCCGCGCTGCCGCGCCCGGCGACGCCCCCGCGCTCATCGTGGTCGCGACGCCCCCCGACGTCGTCGCCGACGTCGTCGAGCGGGAGCTGCGCGCGTACCCCGACGCCGTCGTCACCGATGTCGCGAGCGTCAAGCTCGACCCCCTGCAGGAGCTTCGCGGACGAGGCGTCGACCTGACGCACTACATCGGCTCGCACCCGATGGCGGGCCGCGAGCGCGGCGGGGCGATCGCCGCACGGGCGGACATCTTCGTCGGCCGACCCTGGGTCGTCTGCCGCGACGAGGAGACCCCCGCGCCGGATCTCGCACTCGTCGAAGGCCTCGCCCTCGACCTCGGCGCGACCCCGATCGAGATGACCCCCGAGGAGCACGACCGCGCGGTCGCGCTCGTCTCGCATGTGCCGCAGCTCGTGGCATCCCTCCTCGCCGGGCGGTTCGTCGACGCCGCCGATGACTTCCTGCGGCTCGCGGGGCAGGGCGTGCGCGACACGACGCGCATCGCCGCGTCGGCGCCGGAGCTCTGGGTGCAGATCCTCGGCGCGAACGCCGCACCGGTCGTCGATGTGCTCGACGCGCTGTCGGTCGACCTCGCGGCCGTCGCCGACGCGCTGCGCGATCCCGAAGAGCCGGGCGCCCGCCGGGCCGTCGCCGACACGATCCGCCGCGGCAACGACGGCGTCGAGCGCCTGCCCGGAAAGCACGGGCAGAAGCGCCACTTCGAGTCGATCGTCGTCATGGTGGACGACACCCCCGGCCAGCTCGGACGTCTGTTCGGCGACCTGGGGGAGTTGGACGTCAACGTAGAGGACCTCCGCCTCGAGCACTCGCCGCGCGCACAGTTCGGCCTCGCGGAGATCAGCGTCGTCCCGAGTGCCGTGCGCCGCGCCGTCGAGGGCTTGGAAGAGCGCGGCTGGAAGATTGCGAGCGTGCCCTCATGAGCGTGCCCACGACAGCAGCGGATGCAGGCCGCGTGGTGACGGTGGCGATCGACGGCCCGGCCGGCTCGGGAAAGTCGAGCGTCTCGAAGCAGGCCGCGCGCCGCGTCGGCTACGGCTACCTCGACACGGGCGCCGCCTACCGTGCGCTCGCGTGGCACGTGCTCGACCGCGGCGCCGACACGGACGACGAGGGCGCGGTGCGTCAGGCCGCCACGGACTTCCCCTACGCGATCTCGCTCGACCCCGACGACTACTGGGTGCGCGTCGGCGACGTCGACGTCACGGACGCGATCCGCGAGCCGCGCGTGAGCTCCGCCGTGAGCGGGGTCGCCCGCGTGCCGGCCGTCCGCGCACGCGTGAACGATCTGTTCCGGGCTCTCGTCGCGGCATCCGGACGCCCCGGCGTCATCGTCGAAGGGCGCGACATCACGACCGTCGTCGCCCCCGATGCGCCCGTGCGCATCCTGCTGACGGCGGCGCCCGAGGTGCGTGCCGCGCGGCGGAGCGCCGAAATGACCGGGCACGACGCGGCATCCGTCGCCGACGCCCTCCATCGCCGCGACGCGGCGGACAGCAAGGTCGTCGACTTCCTCACCGCCGCGCCCGGCGTGACGGTGGTCGATTCGACCGATCTCGATTTCGCACAGACCGTGGAGGCCGTCCTGGACGTCATCTCCGCGGGGACAGGAGCGCCCGATGGCCGCTGAGGACGAGTACGAAGGTGGCCCCGACCACCTCGAAGAGAAGATGGCGGCCCTCGACGTGGAACTCGCCGACCAGCGGGCGGCGGCGCTGCGCGCGTCGCTCGCCGACTACGACCTGGACGACGAGGATGCCGAGCTGCTCGCCGGCTTCACGGCGGGCGGCGAGGTCGTCGAGGTGCTCCCCGCGCTCCCGGTCGTCGCGATCGTCGGGCGCCCGAACGTCGGCAAGTCGGCGCTCGTGAACCGGATCCTCGGGCGCCGAGAGGCGGTCGTCGAGGACACCCCCGGCGTCACGCGCGACCGCGTGACGTACAAGGCCGAGTGGATGGACCGGAAGTTCACCCTCGTCGACACGGGCGGCTGGGAACCGGATGCCCGCGGCATCGACCGCTCCGTCGCGGCGCAGGCGGAGGTCGCGATCGACCTCGCCGACGTCGTCCTGTTCGTCGTGGACGCCATGGTCGGGGCGACCGCGACGGACGAGGCGGTCGTGCGGCTGCTGCGCAGCTCGCGCAAGCCCGTGTTCCTCGTCGCGAACAAGATCGACGACGCCCGGCAGGAGCCGGAGGCCGCGGCGCTGTGGAACCTCGGTCTCGGTGAGCCGCACCCCGTCTCCGCGATCCACGGTCGCGGTGTCGCCGACCTCCTCGACGAGATCATGGAGGTGCTCCCCGAAGTCTCCGCCGTCGCGAAGAATGAGCTCGGCGGGCCGCGTCGCGTCGCGATCCTCGGACGCCCCAACGTCGGCAAGTCGTCGCTGCTGAACAAGGCCGCCGGGGAGGAGCGCGTCGTCGTCAACGAGCTCGCCGGCACGACCCGCGACCCCGTGGATGAGATCGTCGAGCTCGGCGGAAAGCTCTGGCGCTTCGTCGACACCGCCGGCATCCGCCGTCGCGTGCACCTCCAGCAGGGTGCCGACTTCTACGCGTCGCTGCGCACCTCTGCGGCGCTCGAGAAGGCCGAAGTCGCCGTCGTCGTCCTCGACGTGTCGCAGTCGATAAGCGTGCAGGACCTCAACATCATCGACCTCGTGCTCGAGTCGGGGCGCGCCCTCGTGCTCGCGTTCAACAAGTGGGATCGCCTGAACGACGACGACATGGAGAACGCCGACCGCCGGCGCTACCTCGAGCGGGAGATCGAGCAGGACCTCGCCCACGTCACGTGGGCGCCGCGCGTGAACATCTCCGCGCGGACGGGCCGTCACCTCGACAAGCTCGTGCCCGCGCTCGAGACGGCGCTCGCGTCGTGGGACCAGCGCATCTCGACGGGCAAGTTCAACGCGTTCCTGTCCGAGCTCGTCGCGGAGCACCCGCACCCGCTGCGCGGTGGCAAGCAGCCGCGCATCCTCTTCGGCACGCAGGCATCCACCCGCCCGCCGACATTCGTGCTGTTCACGACCGGATTCCTCGACCCGGGCTACCGCCGGTTCATCCAGCGGCGCCTGCGCGAGGTGTTCGGCTTCGAGGGCACGCCGATCGTCACGAACATGCGCGTGCGGGAGCGCCGCCAGCGCTGACGCTCCCTGCGGCGCTTCGGCGTTTCGCTTTTGTCTCTTACATACCCCAAGGGGTATGCTCAGGTGGTCGGACCACAAGCCTGTGAAGGGGACGAGAATGAAGCTGGTCGTCGTCGGCGGAGTCGCCGGAGGGGCATCGGTCGCGGCACGCGCGCGACGGTTGGATGAGGATGCCGAGATCGTCGTGTTCGAGCGCGGCGACTACGTGTCGTTCGCCAACTGCGGCCTGCCGTACCACATCGGCGGTGTGATCGCCGATCGCGAGCGCCTGCTGCTGCAGACGCCGGAGAGCCTGCGCGAGGCCCTCGATCTCGACGTGCGCGTCGACAGCGAGGTGATCTCGCTCGACCGCGACGCACGCACCGTCAGGGTGCGCGATGTGCGCACCGGGCGGGAGTACACCGAGGCGTACGATGCACTCGCCCTGTGCGCGGGCGCCGACCCGGTCCAGCTCGCCCTCCCCGGAGCGGACCTGCCGGGCATCCATGTCCTCCGCAATGTCGAAGACATGGACCGCATCAAAGCGCACCTGGATGCCGCGATCGCGCGCACCCGCGACGCCGGCCGAGCCGTGCGCACCGTCGTGATCGGCGCCGGGTACATCGGTGTCGAACTGGCCGAGAACTTCCGTCACCGGGGCGCCGAGGTCTCCGTCGTCGAGATCGCCGACCAGATCCTGCCGCCGCTCGACAAAGAGGTGTCGATCCCCGTCGAGGAGCACGTGCGCGGGCGCGGTGTCCAGCTGCACCTGGGTACGGCGGCGGCCGCCTTCGCCGCTGGTCCCGACGGGTCGGTGCGCGTCGAACTCCAGAACGGCACGACACTCGAGGCCGACCTCGTCGTGCTGTCGGCCGGCGTGCGCCCGAACGTCTCGCTCGCGCGTGAGGCCGGGATCGAGCTCGGGCCCCGCGGTGGCATCCTCGTCGACACCCATATGCGCACGTCCGATCCGCACATCTGGGCGGCGGGCGACGCCGTCGAAACGGCGCACGTCGTGCTGCCGGGCACGTGGATCACGCCGCTCGCCGGCCCCGCCAACCGCGAGGGGCGCGTCGCGGCGGAGAGCATCTGCGGCCGCGACACCGAGTACACCGCCACACAGGGCACGTCGATCGTCAAGGTCTTCGAGATGACGGCGGGTGCCACGGGTGCCACAGAGCGTCAACTCGTTCAGGCGGGCATGGCATACCGGACCGTCCACCTGCACCCCTCCGGCCATGCGGGCTACTACCCGGGCACGGCGATGATGCACATGAAGGTGCTGTTCGACCCGGACGACGGCCGACTCCTGGGCGCCCAGATCGCGGGGTTCGACGGCGTCGACAAACGACTCGACGTGCTCGCCGCCGCAATCCGCATGGGTGCGACGGTCTTCGACCTCGAGGGTTTCGAACTCGCCTACGCCCCGCCGTTCGGCTCGGCGAAGGACCCCGTCAACATGGCCGGCTTCATCGCGAGCAACGTCGTCCGAGGCGACCTCCGCCTCTGGTACGCACAGGACTTCCCCGCTGCGGTCGACGGCGCGCGGATCGTCGACGTCCGCACGGCGGAGGAGTACGCGATCTGGCACGTGCCCGGGGCCGAGAACGTGCCGCTGCCCACGGTGCGTGAGGCGAGCGCCGACTGGGACCGCTCGGTGCCGGTGCGGCTCTACTGCGGCGTCGGGTTCCGCAGCTACCTCGCCTACCGGGCTCTCATCCAGCGCGGGTTCGTCGACGTCGCGATGCTCTCGGGCGGATCGCACACGTTCCGCTTCTGGCACGATCTCGAGCAGGCGCGCGTCGAACCGCGTGAGGCGGAGATCCACTATGCGGAGGCCGTCGACCTCACGGCGCAGGCGCACGGGACAGGTGAGGTCGTGGATCTCGACTGCACGGGCCTCGCCTGCCCGGGCCCGATCATGAAGCTCGCCAAGAAGATGGACGAGCTCGCCCCCGGAGACGACGTGGTCGTGCACGTGTCGGATCCCGGCTTCGCGCACGACGGCCCGGCGTGGGCGGAGACCAAGGGGCATCAGCTGCTCGCGATCGAACCGGAGGGGCCGGGGTACGTCGCGACCTTCCGGAAGGCATCCGCTCCTCGCACCTCCTCCGCCGCGGCCGTCGCAACGAAGGATCAGGTCTCGTTCGTCGTGTTCTCCGGCGACCTCGACAAGGTTCTCGCCGCGTTCATCATCGCCAACGGGGCGATCGCGATGGGGCAGAAGGTCTCGATGTTCTTCACGTTCTGGGGGCTGAACGCGCTGCGCCGGCAGGATCCGCCGGCGCGCGACAAGTCGATGATGGACCGGATGTTCGGGATGATGATGCCGTCGGGAGCCGACAAACTGCCGCTGTCGCAGCTGAACATGGCCGGCGCGGGCAGTGCGATGATCAAGCACGTCATGAAGGAGCATTCGGTGCAGACTCTGCCCGAACTGATGACGGCGGCCCGCGACGGCGGGGCGCGGCTCATCGGCTGCACCATGACGATGGATCTGCTCGGCATCGCCGAGAGCGACCTGCTCGACGGCGTCGAACTCGGCGGTGTCGCGACATTCCTCGCCGAGGCGCAGAAGTCGGGCACGACCCTGTTCATCTGAGGTCGCGCGGCGCGTCGTCTGAGGCCGCGCGGCCCGTCAACTGGGGTCAACGCGGCCCGGCCGGCGCGGCCTCGCCTGCGTAGCCCCGCCTGCGTAGCCCCGCCTGCGCAGTGAGTTCTGGCGCGATCGAGGCCGCGCGGCCCGTCGGCAAGCACAGCCGGTGATACCGGGGGTCTCCCGTCGACACGTCGGTTGCTCGCGAACCCGGTCCCGAACTCCTCCATTTCGTGGGTTATCCGTGTGCCACGCCGGGGATACGGCCCGGTCGCGGGTGATCTGGAGGAGTTCGGGTCGCGCGCCGGCCGAGACGGCCGCGCGGTGGGGGTGCGCGGCGTCTCGCGACGAGGCTCGAGGATTCGCCGGTCGACGCGGGGATGCCCGGGAGGGCCGGTCCCGAACTCCTCCATCTCGTGCGGAATCAGGTCGCCACGCCGGGAATCCGGCCCCGTGGCGGGTGATGTGGAGGAGTTCGGGTCGCGCTGACCCGCCGCCTCTGGGGGTCCCGGGCGGTGGGTCGAGCGTCAGCGCACGACGAGGCTCACGAACCGCTCGACGGGGAGGTCGTCGAGCGCCAGCGGCGCGTCGGCGTCTGCTGCCGCCTGGACGCGGGGGAGCGGGTTGCGGGCGCCGGTCTCGCGGAACCGTTGCACGGCCCAGCAGTCAACACCCGCGTCGGCCAGCCGACAACCGAGCTCACGCAGGCGGGCGTCGTCGATCGCGCCCGGATGCACGGTCGTGCGGACCTCGAAGTCGAGTGGGCGGTCGGTCCCGGCGCGTAGCAGGCGGTTGCCGAGCACGAGTTCGAGCGAGCGCCACGGGGCGTTCGCGCTGTTCTGTCGCCCCGTCACGAGGTCGTAATCGCCCGGGAGGGCCTTGATGTCCAAGCCCACCCAATCCACGTGAGGGAGCGCCTGCGCGAGAAGCCCCGGGTAGGCGCCCGCCGTGTGCAGGCCCACCTGGAAGCCGAGTGCGTGCACCATCTCCATCGCGGGGATCAGCGCGCGCTGGAGCGTGGGTTCCCCGCCCGAGAACACGACCCCGTCGACGAGTCCGATGCGGTCGCACAGCAGGTCGACGACGTCGCTCCAGCTGTACTCGCCCTCGGCGCGTGGATCGATCAGCGCGGGGTTGTGGCAGTAGAAACAGCTCCACGGGCATCCCTGCAGGAACACCGTCGCGGCGAGAGTGTCGGGCCAGTCGACCGTCGAGAAGGGCGTGATACCGGCGATGTTCAACTCATAGGCTGCGGCAGCGCGGACCATGACTGCTCCTTCGATGTCGTCGACGGTGCGACGAAGTACGTCCTTTCTGAAGCTTCGCCCTTCTTGCCGATGTTGAAGGACGCTATGGGCCGGAAGTATCCCATGACGCGCGTCCAGACCTCGCACGCGGCTCCGCAGCGCTCGCAGAGCTCGTGATGACCCGAAAGGTAGCCGTGCTGCGGGCACACCGAGAACGTCGGCGTGATCGTGAGGTACGGCAGTCGGAAACGCTCCAGAGCGCGGCGTACGAAGTCGCGGCAGGCACGCGCGGAGGTCATCGCCTCACCCAGGTACAGATGCAACACGGTGCCGCCGGTGTAGAGCTGCTGCAGCGGCTCCTGCATTTCGAGTGCGAGGAACGGGTCTTCGGTGAAGCCGACGGGCAGTTGCGACGAGTTCGTGTAGTACGGGTTCGTGGCGGTGCCCGCGTGCAGGATCCCATCGAAGCGGGCGATGTCCTCCTTCGCGAACCGGTAGGTGGTGCCCTCGGCGGGTGTGGCCTCGAGGTTGTACATGCGCCCCGTCTCCTCCTGGAACCGGACGATGCGCGCGCGGACGCGTTCCAGGAGGCGCACCGCCGCGGCCGCCCCCTGCTCGTCGGTGATGTCGAGCGTGTCGCGGGAGAGGTTCCGGACGTACTCGTTGATGCCGTTGACGCCGATCGTCGAGAAGTGGTTGTCGAGTGTTCCGAGATAGCGCTTCGTGTACGGGAAGAGTCCGCCGTCGAGGTGGCGCGTGATCACGGCGCGCTTGGCCTCGAGGCTGTCGCGCGCGATGTCGAGCAGGTCGTCGAGCTGTGCGAGGGCTGCCTCCTCGTCGCCGGAGTGGACGAACCCGAGGCGTGCGCAGTTGATCGTGACGACACCGATCGACCCGGTCTGCTCCGCGGAGCCGAACAGGCCGTTGCCGCGCTTGAGGAGTTCGGTCAGGTCGAGCTGCAGCCGGCAGCACATCGACCGGATCATGTGGGGGTCGAGGTCGGAGTTCACGAAGTTCTGGAAGTAGGGCAGGCCGTACTTCGCCGTCATCGCGAACAGTGCCTCGACGTTCTCGCCCTCCCATTCGAAGTCCTTCGTGATGTTGTAGGTCGGGATCGGGAACGTGAAGGCGCGCCCCTCGGCATCCCCCGCCGTCATCACCTCGATGAAGGCGCGGTTGATGAGCGCCATCTCGGGCGCGAGGTCGCCGTAGGCGAAGTCCTGCACCTCGTAGCCGATGAGGGGTCGCTGGTCGCGGAGATCGTCGGGGCAGACCCAGTCGAAGGTGAGGTTCGTGAACGGTGTCTGCGTGCCCCAGCGGCTCGGGACGTTGAGGTTGAAGATGAACTCCTGCATCGCCTGGAGCACTTCGTCGTAGCCGAGGCCGTCGCGACGGACGTAGGGGGCGAGGTACGTGTCGAACGAGGAGAACGCCTGCGCGCCGGCCCATTCGTTCTGGAGGGTGCCGAGGAAGTTCACGAGCTGCCCGAGGGCGCTCGAGAAGTGCCGCGGGGGAGCACTCGCGATGCGGCCGGGGACGCCGTTGAAGCCCTGCTCGAGCACCATCCGCAAGGACCATCCGGCGCAGTAGCCCGCGAAGACGTCGAGGTCGTGGATGTGCAGGTCGCCCTCACGGTGGGCGCGGCCGGCGTCGGCGGAGTAGACCTCGTCGAGCCAGTAGTTCGCGATGACCTTGCCTGCGACGTTCAGGATCATGCCGCCGAGCGAGTAGCCCTGATTGGCGTTCGCGTTGACGCGCCAGTCGGCGCGGGCGAGGTACTCGTCGACGGAGGCGGCTACGGGGATGGAGCGGGGGGATGCCATGACGCGGGCTCTCTTTCCGGTGTGGATGGAATGTGGTCTGACCACCATATGTTGTGGTCAGCTCACATTGGTACACAAGATGTGGCGTGTCGCGCATCGTGTCGTCTTGTGTCTGCGTTGTGGTCACCTGTGCCAGGTCGTCATCGGATGTGACAGGCTGAGACGGTGACGATCGTGCAGCCCGAACCCGGCGAGCCACGGCGCCCGGGCGGTCCGCGAGACCCCGGTGATGCGTGGGTCGTGACCGACGACGGCACGCGGTACTGGGGGCGGTTCGGTGCGGCCGGGCTCCTTGCGGTGGATGCCGAGCGCGGCGTGCTGCTGCAGCATCGGGTCTCATGGAGTCATTTCGGCGACACGTGGGGGCTTCCCGGTGGGGCGCGGCACGAGGGCGAATCGGCGTGCGACGGCGCCCTACGCGAGTCTGCCGAGGAGGCGGGCGTTCCCGCGGGCGCGGTGCGTCCACGTCTCATCAGCGTGTTCGATGTCGGCGTGTGGACCTATTCGACGCTGGTGGCCGATGTCGTCGTCCCGTTCGAACCCGTCATCAGTGACCCCGAGAGCCGCGAACTGGCGTGGGTACCGCTGGATCGCGTCGAGTCCTATCCGCTGCACCCGGGCTTCGCCGCGTCGTGGCCCCTGCTGCAATCGCTGCTGCCGGTGCGGCCGGCCGTCGTCGTCGATGCGGCGAATGTGGTCGGATCGGTGCCCGACGGGTGGTGGCGCGACCGCGCCGGCGCGACCGGGCGCCTCATCGAGCGGCTCGAAGCTCTTGCCGAGGGCGGCGTCGACGCGACGCGGCTGGATCTTCCCGCCGACGTGTGGTTCCCCGAGTTCGCGGCCGTCGTCGAGGGTGCGGCACGCGAGGTGCCGGATGCCAACGGTGGACCCGTCCGGATCGTTCGCGCCCCCGGTTCGGGCGACGACGCGATCGTCGACGAGACGCGGCGGCTCATCGCGGCGGGCCGCGCGGTCACTGTCGTCACGAGCGATCGCGCGTTGCGGGAGCGCGTCGAGACGCTCGGGGCGGTGTGCCACGGGCCGTCGTGGCTCGGCGTGCGATGACGTCGGGGGTTCCGGAGGACTCTGGCGCTTCCGGGGTTCCCGGTGTTGCCCGTGCGACCGGTGCAGCCGGCGCGCCCAGGGAACCCGATGCTTTCGGCGTGCCTGGTGCACCTGGGAAACCCAGCGCTTTCGGTGCGCCCGCCGCAATCGAGGCGGATGCCCGAGACCGCCGCAGACGCCGATGGTCGGCCGCGGCGCTCGCCGTCGTCGTGGTTGCGGCAGGGCTGGGCATCCACCGGGCACTTCCGTCGTCGGCGGCCACCGACATCGCCGGCGATGCCCTTTATGCCGCGCTCATCTACTTGCTGGTGCTGTTCGCGGCGCCGCGCGTGCCGCCGTGGGCCGCGGCGCTGGCGGCCGGTGCATGGTGCACAGCCGTGGAGTTGCTGCAGCTGACCCCGCTGCCTGCGACGTGGGGTGCCGCGTTTCCGCCGGCGCGGCTCGTGTTCGGGTCGGCCTTCGACCCGCGCGATCTCGTGATCTATGCCGTGACGGTCGTGGTGTGCGCCGTGGTCGATGCCGCGTGGCGCGCGTGGACGCGCCGCCGGGCGATGCGTGCGGGCGGTGGTCCCGCGGAAGAGTAGACCCAGGCCTACTCTCGCCCGCGAAGGCGGTCGATGTCACGGCGTTCGCGTTTGGTGGGGCGGCCGGCGCCGCGGTCTCGGACCGCGACCTGCGCGACGGGTTCGCGGACGGGAGTGCGGTCTTCGGCGGCGAGAGCGGCGAGCGGGGCGCCCACGCGCTTGGTGAGGAGTTGACGCACCACCAGGATGCGGTCGAACCCGGCGATCCGCACGCGCAACTCGTCGCCGATTCGCACGGGCTGCGCCGCCTTCGCCTTCTCACCGTTGACTCGCACATGCCCCGCGCGGCATGCAGTGGTCGATGCCGAGCGGGTCTTGTACGCGCGGACGGCCCACAGCCAGGCATCCACCCGCACGGTCGTCGCATTCACACGGTCGATTCTGCCTGGCGGATGCGCTCTTGCACGAGTTCGGCTGTCGCCGAGTCGAAGGCGACGATGCGGACCTCGTCGACCTGCGTCGCTGCCGAGCGGATGGCGGTGATCGCCGCGTCTATCGCGTCCTCCTTCGGCCAGCCGTACACCCCGGCGCTGATGAGAGGGAAGGCGACCGAACGTGCGTCGAGCGCGTCGGCGACCTCGAGGCTACGCCGATAGGCGGAGAGCAACAGAGTGCGGTCGCGCTCGCCCGCCGCGTGGTTCGGACCCACGGTGTGGATGACCCAGCGTGCGGGCAGCCGGCCGGCTGTCGTCCACCCGGCGTCTCCCGTGGCGAGCCCGTCGGGGAAGCGTGCGATGCACTCGCGCAGGATGTCCGGTCCGCCGGCCGCGTGAATGGCGCCGTCGACGCCCTCGCCGCCGCGCATCGCCCGGTTGGCGGCGTTGACGATCGCATCGACGCGCTCTGTCGTGATGTCGCCCTGCACGCAGATGAGCGTGGCCATGTCAGGCGACCGTCAATGAGACGATCGGTCGCGCTGGAGCGGGCCTTGCGACCTCAGCGAAACCGGCCGCGACGAAGCTCGACAAGCTGCCGTGGAAGAGGCCGTTCGACGACGTCTTCTTCACGCTGGTGTCCACCGGGTAGGCCTCGATGACGCGCGCCCCGTGACGGCGCGCATGGTCGACGGCGGCCGCGAGTAGCGCCGTGCTGACGCCTTCGCCACGGAACTCGCGACGCACGACGAAGCACGTGATGGCCCACACCGATCGGTCCTCGAAAGGCTCGGGGGACTGCTGGAACGCGCGCGTGCGCGCGAGGCGAGGCTGATCGGGCCGCGCCGAGACCTTCACCCACCCTGCCGGTACGTCGTCGATATACGCGACGAGTGCGGATGCCACCGGGGCATCCAGGTCGCTGCGCAGCAGTTCTCGGCGCTCGGCGCTGGTTCTCGCGTCGAAGTCTTTGTTGGAGAGCATCCACCATTGGCACCAGCATGACCCGCCGTCACCACCGCCGGTGAGCGCGTGCTCGACGTCGGTGAAGCGCTCGGAGGATGCCTCTGAGATCCTGATCTCGATCATGGCGCGACGCTACGCCTCCCCACCGACATCCGCACCGCCCGCGGTTCGCGAGCACCTTCGAGAGCGGCTAAGATGGGGGAGTTGCCCGCGCGCGGGCGATGGACCGGGATGTGGCGCAGCTTGGTAGCGCACTTGACTGGGGGTCAAGGGGTCGCAGGTTCAAATCCTGTCATCCCGACCGGAAAAGGGCCGGTGAGACGGTAAATCTCACCGGCCCTTCGTCGTTGCTCGGCGCGACTGTCGCGCGTTGACCACAACGGCGACCACAACGGGCTCCGAATCCCGCTCGCCGGCCGCGCCGATCGTAGAATCGAAGCGCCCCCCGAAGGCCGCTACGAGGGGACGATCATGGCCGGCAAGCGACAGAAGAAGAGCGAGCACCACCGCACGCTCGCCGAAACGCTGAACGAAGCGCGCTGGGCGTATGAGCGGAAGCACGTCGACCGGATGAGCTATCAGGCCGTCGCTGACCTCGCGGGGGAGCCGGCCGCCCGCGGCGGCCTCGGGCGCAGCATGACTATCGCGACCGTGCGTGCCCGCGTCGCCGCCTACCACGACACGCTCGCCGTCGCCGTGGACGACGAGACGCGCAGCGAGCAGCGGGCCGCCGAACTCGCGAGCCTCGACCGTCAGGAGCGACACTTCGCCGCGCTCACGTCGCGAGTCGACGAGGCGGCCACGGCCCAGCGCGCCTTCGCGATGAACACGACGGTCGCCGTCCTCGTCGAGCAGCGCCCCGACCTCGTCGTCCTCCGCGACGAACGGATCGTGCTCCGCGCTCTCGAGCAGCTTCGCGTCGTCGGCGAGTCTCGTCGCCGGCTTCTCGGGACGGATGCGCCGACGAAGGTCGAGGCGGACGTCGTCACCCGCGACGGCGTCCTGGAAGACCTCAACACCGCGCTGGCCGCGATCGGCGTCGCGGAGCGCGTGAAGGCGCCGAAGGCGTAGAGACTCCCGCGACGCGGCCGGGCGCCGCGGGGAACGCGAGAAGGCCGGGGTCGCCCCACCCCGGCCTTCTCTTCGTGTGTCTCCCTATCGCGGCCAGAGGATGACGCCGCTCGACGGCTCGTCGCAGACGACGCACCGGATATCGGAGCCGTACTCTCGTCGCTCGTCGAGTTCGCGCCAGAATGCCGCATGAGCGTCGCATAGAAGCGAGACGTGGTCGCATCCCCGCTCTCGCCCTCGCCACGTCGCAGCGGCCAGCGGTGTGCAGTCGCCCGCCTCGGAGTCGCGGATGAGCCCGGCTCGGTAGTCGCATCGGGGCGCCTCGATCGCATCGCGAATCTCGTCGATCGTCTCCGGCGTGAGCCCTTGCAGGCCGTACTCCTTCGCGAACTTGCTCCGGCCGCTCATCGTTTCCTCGGTGCGTCGTGGAGCCGTCGGTGTTCGCGTGCCACGTCGAGCGCCCGGTCGCGGTCGATGAACGGCCCGAGCGCGACGCCGCATGTGCAGACGACGAGTGAGCCCGTCTCCTTCGAGACGTCGACCCGGCAAGCGTGAACGCTCATCGGCTTACGTGTGCCCGAGCCGGCCGCCGTCGCGAACCCACGCGGCGTATCGGGTGCCGCCCAGCGGAACGATGTTCGTCGCGAAGACGTTCGGCATCGTCACCGCGCCGTTGACGAAGAGTTCGCCGCCGATCGAGACGTTCCCCGCCATGTACGACGCGACGTAGGCGGCGACCGTTGAGTCGATCTGATACTGGATCTGCGCGTTCGTCCATCGGCCCGCGTTGTAGGCGTCGAGTTGCGCCTGGATATCGTTCACGAGCGCCGCGAGCTTCGCGACGGTGTTCCCGAGCGCTTCACCCGACGGCGCCTCGAGAGTCCGAAGCCGTCGCTCGTAGTCGTCCAGCATGTCGACGAGCCACCCGAGCTCGCTCGGGATGCTTCCCTGGGACGGCCTAGGCATCGTCGCCCTCCCGATCTGCCGCAACCGCCGCGCGGAGGCTTGCGAGGATGCCTTCGAGCGACGTCGCGATCGCGTCGAGGTCGTGCTGCAGCGTCGCCATGTCAGCCACGCTTCCGAAGGATCGCGGCGGCCCGTGCGCTCGCGCTCTCGGGCATCTCGCGCTCTCGCCCCTTGCCGTCGCGGTCGCGCTCGCCGGCGACGCTGTCACGCTTGCGCACGGTGCGCTTCGGGGCGCCCTCGAGCGTCCCCGCGCGCCGCTTCGCCACGAGGTCGGCGAACTCGTCCGCCTCGTCATCGGTCCACTCGTCTTCCTGGCCGAGAAGCTCGCGGAGCCGGGCGAACTCGCCCGTCGCGGGCCGCTCGACGCCGGGCGCCTCGTCCTTTGTGCCGGCGAGGAATGCCGCCGCCTGTTCGCTTGCCGTGCTCACTTCTCGACCTCCCGCGTTGCGACGACGGTCACGACGACCTCGTAGCCGTCGGCCTTCGCGAGCGCGCGCTGCACCGCCGCTTCGAGTGCGGGCGACGCTTCGCCCCGGATCGTCGTCTCTCGGGTTTCGTTGATAGTGCTCATGGTGTTGCCTTTCGTGTCGGTCGTGCGTTTCGTCGGAGGGTCTTCCACGTGTCGATGAGCCGGTCGAGCTCGGCATCTTCGGCGGGCGTGAGGTTGTCGCAGCGGAGAAGTTCGCGAAGGCGCGGCAGGATCGTCTCGGGGTCGTGCTCGCGCTCCCAGCGAGCCCACGCGGCGATCCGCTTCCGCTGTCCCTCGCGGCCGGGGAACTTCGCGTCGAGGTAGCGAAGGCACGCAAGCAGGAAGTCGGGCTCGCTGTCGTAGTCGCGGCGCTTCGGCCGCTTGACGCTCATCCCGACACCGCCCGTCGCCGCGTCCATCCGATGAGCGCGAGCTCGAGTTTCGCCAGGTCGAGCAGCAGCCCGAGCCGTGTCGTTTCCGGCGACGAGAGTTCCGGGCTCGACGCCTGTCGGGTGAGGTCGAGCAGCCGCTCCCGGACGATCCACTCGCGTTCGGCGATCGCCTCGGCGCCGGCGAGAGCGGTCGCGTGTGCGATCCGGACGTCGACCTCGTCGCGTGTCATGTGAAGCGCCTTCGCGACGTCGTCGCGGCTCTCCCCGCGCACGAGAAGGCGCGTCATGGCGACGTTGAGGTCGATCGGCTCGAAGTCGTCGTCGAGGTCGTCCGGCTGGTCGAGGTCGACGCCCTCGTCCGCCGCGCGCCACCGGATCCACGCTTCGCGGCCGGGGTCGAAGTCGTCACTCATCGTCATCCCCGCCGATCGTGAACGTCGGGACCTCGTCGGAGACGGCCGGAGCGGCGACAGGCGCCTCGACGGCGGCCTTTTCCGGCTTCGGCGTCTTCTTGCCCTTGCCCGCGGTCGCCTCGGCGCGACGGCGCTCGGCGTCGGTCGCCGTGCGGTCGCGAAGCTCGCGGGTCGCGAGGTCGACCGCCCGCTCGAGGTCGGCGATCGCGGGCTCGAGGGCGAACACCCAGCCGTCGGGGCGCGGCATCACTCGGAGGTTCCCCTCGCGCGTCTCGCGCCCCCACGGCCCTTCCTGTCGCCCCTCGAAGTCGTCCAGCGCCGACAGGCTCCCGAGCGAGTGCCGGAGCGCCGTGTACGCCTCGCGGGTCATCGCGAGCGCGGTCGTGAGGTCGACGAGGGCGGCGTCGCCGGCGGATGCCGCGTCACGGCGCCACTCGGCCGCGTGCTCGGCGACCTTCTCCCGGATCGCGGCGACGACCTTCGGCTTCGCAGCCTCGAGGCCGGAGAGGCGGCGCTGCGCGCGATCCTGGGCGCCCCGGTGCTCGGCGACCTTCTCGGAGAGTTCCGCCGTGTCAAAGCGGCCGGCGACGAACTCGTCGGCCATTGCCCGCGCTTCGGCTTCGGCGGCCTTGCGCGCTTCGTCGTCGTGGCGGTCGCGCTCGAGCAGCGCTTCGCGCGCTTCCCGCTGAATGTCGAAGGCGACGCCGAAGAGGTCGCGGACGGGCGCCGGCGCGGTCGGGGCGTCGCACACTTGCGACGTGAAGCCGTCGAGGTAGAGGTCGGCGGGCAGGTTGTGGTCGGTCATGGTCACTTCTCCTTGTCGGTTGTGGTGGTCGGTTCGGGGTCGATCGGGAAGGTTGACTGCAGCGAGCGGAAGCGGGCGAGCGCCTTCTGAGCCCGGTCGCTTCCCCACTTCATGCGCTTCTTGACGTCGTCCTTCGAGAGGGGCGGCTCTTCGAGCGCGGCGAGCGCTTTCACGTCCTCGCCGAGTTGATCGGCGTCGCGCTCTTCCTTCGAGCGGCCGGGGTGGAAGCGCCAGTCCCACGGGCCGTTCGCGGCATCGCGTGTGTCGAGGACGAAGACGGCGACCACCTCGCCCTCGCCGTAGCCGATACCTCCGTGCCGATCCTTCGCGAGCCGGATCGTCGCCTTGCCGACCGCGCCCGGCCGGAACGGCTCGTCGGCGAACATGTCGATCGTGTAATAGGCGCCGTCGACCACCCGCTTCTTCGCCGACGATCCGCCCGCGTAGAGCTCGCCGGGGCGCGTCTTCATCGTGTGGTCGAGTCCGAGAACCGCGACGCCCGCCGCAACGATCGGCGCGACGTGCTGAGCGTGAAACGCCGTGTAGTCGCGATCGGCGAGTTGATCGAGCCCGAAGAGCCCCATCGACGCACCGACCGAGTCGAGAACACAGAGGTCGGGGCGTCGCTCGACGATCGCGGCGCCCGCGACGCGGAACTCAGGGCCGGTCGCCGGCAGCCAGAGCCGGAAGCGGTCGCGAATCGTCTCGTCGCTCACCCCCGCGCTCCGAAGACGCGAGAAGGTGGCCGGTGCGCCGTTCGCGTCGGTGTCGACCCAGTCGACCGTCCCGCCCGACTTGAGAACGTCGGCGACGTTGACGTTTGCGAAGTGCGTCTTACCCTTGCCGGGCTCGCCGAACGCGCCGTTATAGGCCGCGGCGTACAGCAGCGGCACGCCGTCTTCACGCGAGGATCCGAGGCTCGGCCTCGGCGGCTCTATGTCGCCGGCGTCCAGTAGGGCGTCGAAGTCGACCGGGCCGAACTCATCGGAGCCCTCAGACGCGATCTCTGCCTCAATCTCGTCGGCGCGGGCTCGGGCCAGCCGCTCTTCGACGATGCCCAGGGCGCGCTTTTCAGTTCGGAACGCCGCGACGTCGGTGAGCGCCTCTTCCGTCTCGACGATGATGCGTCGGTGGTCGATCTGCCCCTCGGCGAAGCCGTCGGCGACCGCCTGCGCGATCTTCTGCCGTTGCGCCTCGTCGGCGCCGGGCGGCGTGGCGCTCGCGACCAGTCGATCCTCGATCTTGCCGTAGTCGCCCCAGAGGTAATCGCCGCTCGGCAACTTCGCGAGCATGAGCTTCCCCCGCTCGCGTGCCGCGTCCTCGACCTTCTTCAGGTTTCCCTTCGCGCCGGCCTTCTTCGCTTTGCGGCTGAGGCGACGCGCCTCGGCTTCGATGCCGCGGAGGGTGACGACCTCGCGCTCGCGCTCGTCGTTCACTCGCTCGCTCCTGCGTTCTTCGCGCGCGAGAGGGCCGTGCGGGCGGCCTCTTGCTTCGCGCGCAGCATCGCGGCGCTGAGCCGCTCTTCGGCGCTCTTCCACTCGCGATCCGGCTGTTCACGGTCGATGACGCGCAGCCAGTACTCGCGGGAGCGCGCGGAAGGAAGCGGCTTCGGCGTCGTCGACCGGGGCGGGAGCCCGGCAGCCTCACGCTCGGCGCGGTGCTTCGCCCAGCGGGCGTTCGCGCGATCGCGCATCATGGCCGAGTTCTCTTCGGGCGTCCGGGCGGCGGCGCTCGCGAGGCCGGCGACGCGGGCGCGGGCGGCGGCGACCGCGGGGTCGATGTTGTTCTGCCGGCGCGGCTTCTTGTCGCTCATGCCGTCAACTCCCCGACGTAGCGCTCGAGTTCGGCGTGGGCGATGAACGTGCGACGGCCGATCTTCACGGCGCGGAGGCGGCCGGCCTGAATCTCTTCGTAGAGCTTCGAGCGGCCGACGTTGCCGAGCATGTATCGCGCGCCCTCTTCGTCGTAGAGCAGCGGCGCTGTCGCCGGCTTCCCGTTCTCCATGTCTGCCCCTTTAGGTCTGTATCCATGCGGACTACTTGACAGTTCACCGTCTGCCACGCCATTCTTGGTACGACAGCAACGTTAGGAATGTGGCATGGCACCTTGGATCAAGACGAAGTCGACCGCGACCTTCGACGGCGGCGCGCCCCGAGTCGTGGACGTCGTCCTGCAGAGAGACGACGAACTCCGCGGAGGCGGCAAGGCCGCGGAGGCGCGTATTCGCGTCGTGGACGGGGTCGACGGCGCCGGGGTCGAGACGATCAAGATCGCCCGCCGGGGAGGCCGCATCGTGACGTCGGCAGACGTCCGCGAGCTCAACCTCGAGCGCATCGCGGAAGACGCGATCGCCCACCATGCGACGGTCATGCAGCCGAGCGGCCGCGTCGCGATCCCCGCCGACCGTCGAGCGATCGGTGCTCGCGTTCACGGCAGCAAGCGCGCGCCCGCGCCCGACCTCCTGCGGCGCGTCGCCCGTGCCTACCTCGATCCCGCGAACCGCGTAGACGCCGAGACGGGATCCACGATTCCGCGCAATCGACGGCAGCCGACCGAGCGCGTGCGCGTCGACGTGCTCGGCTTCGTCGATGCCTTCCCCGGTCAGAAGAACGGGCTGCGCTCGGCGTCGCGCCGGATCAAGGACGCGCGCGAAGCGGGACTGATACCCGCTCACGACGCCGACGACAACGAACTCGACGCGGCGTTCGCCGCACTCGCGGAGGGGGAGAGTAATGGGGAAGCGCGCTAACGGCGACGGGATGCTCCGGCAGCGGCCAGACGGTCGCTGGGAGGCTCGGATGACGTGGACGGACGTCGAGACGGGGAAGAGGCGCTCGCAGTCGTTCTATGCGAAGACGCAGCGCGAGGCGAAGGCGAAGATGGCCGACGCCCGGAAGAAGGTCGACGCCGGCGCGCCCGTCGTGGACTCGCGGACGCCGCTCGCGACATGGATCGACGAGTGGGAGCGCGGCTCGCTTGCGGCGTCCGATCGGAAGCCGGCGACGAAAGCGCTCTACGGCACCCTCGCGCGCGTCCACCTTCGCCCCGCGCCGCTCGGAACTATGGCGCTCGGGTCGATCCGCCCGACGCACGTCGAAGGCCTCGTGCAGCGCATGAGAGGCGCCGGCGCGAGCGATTCCACGATCCGCACGACGTACACCGTGCTCCGCTCCGTACTCGACGCCGCCGTCCGCGACCGCCTCGTCGCCGAGAACGTCGCCGCGAAGGTGAAGCGCCCCGCCGTCACGTCTCGAGCCGACGGCCGCGACGAGGCGCGCCACCTTGCGCCGGGCGACGTGCGAGCCGTCCTCGACGCCGCCGCGGGCACGCGCTACGCCGCCGTCCTGTCGCTCATCGCCGCGACCGGCATCCGACGCGGCGAAGCGCTCGCGTTGCGCTGGGAAGACGTCGACCTCGACGAGCGGACGATTCGCGTCCGCGGGACGTTGAGCCGGGTCGGGAAGGATCTCGTCATCACAACGCCGAAGACGGCGCGCAGCCGGCGCGAGGTTCCCATAACGCCCGGCGTCGTCAAGTTGCTTCGGTCGCATCGCGTCGGACAGGCCGAAGAGAAGATGCGCGCCGGCTCCCAGTGGCAGGGCGACCGCGGGCTCGTCTTCACGACAGAGCTCGGGGCGCCGATCGACCCGCGGAACCTCTTCCGCGCGTTCGTCGCGGCCGTGAAGCGTTCCGGCGTGGACGGCGACGGAGTCGGCCTTCACACCCTCCGGCACTCGGCGGCGACCGGGATGCTAGACGCCGGCGTTCCCCTTCACGTCGTGTCGAAGATGCTCGGGCACTCGTCCGTCGCGATCACGGGAGATATCTACGGCCACGCGGACGATGCACGGCAACGGGACGCGGTCGACATGCTCGGCGCAGCGCTGGGGCTCTAACTCTCTATCCCGAGCCCCGTCCCGGTCCCGTCCTAGTCCTCCCTATAGGGAGGAGGACTACAGGACGGATTACCGGCCGCGGTCCTGAGACGTCCTAGGACGGTCCTAGGACCGATCGAGAAGACGATCCGACGGCACTCCGTCGCGTCGAGAAGCGCTCGGTGGCTAGTTCGCATTGCGGTCGCGCGTACCCTTCGCGGGAGGTCGCTTGACCACCTCCCCGACCACAACGGGCTCCGAAAAACTCGCGTCCGCTTCCGTCCGTCGGTGTCCGACCCGCGGAAACACGCGGCGAAACGGACGCCCGCGGATGCGCCCGAACGCCGCTCCGATGCCTGGGGGTCAAGGGGTCGCAGGTTCAAATCCTGTCATCCCGACGGTCGGAAGCCCTGGTGAGAGTGAACTCTCACCAGGGCTTCGTTGTTTCTTAGGGTCACCGGTGGCTGGGCCACTACTCTGGGTGGGCGGCTTCCGACGACGAGGAGAACTGACGTGCGCGTGTTCTTCACCAGCTCTGAGTCCTTCGGTGAGGGCAAAGGCTCCGCCGACTTCTACATGGAGATGGATCGGGTCTTCAACGAAGGACTGGCCGACAAGTTCTACGGCGACGGGATCGACTGCTGCTCTCTGATGTTCGTCTTCCACCGCGAAGACGGACCGGGCGACCGGGGCAAAGAGCGCACGTTGTACAAGCGCCAGTCGCGTGAGCTCGACCTGCGGCTGTTCGCCGATCACGACGGGTGGCGTCGCGCGCGAACGGAAAAGAACCCGCCCGAGCAGTACCGCCTCCTCTACGACGTCGCCGCGCGATCTTTCGACATCATGCGGGCGAAGAAGATTCCGAACCTCGACGTCGACGCTTTGGAGCGCGACGTGCATGCCCTCGCCGCCGCGCAGGGGTGGACGCGATGACCGACCGGGGTCACAGATCTATGACTCGCCCCGGCGTGGCCGGAGAGCGTTCTGCGGGTGGCAGCAGGCTCCTCGTGCCGGCCAAGAGCCCTGACGAGCGTGCGCCCGTCAGGGCCGCTCGCAACTAGAACATCGAGTTGGTGTTCTTCGCCTCGGCGGGGACCTCCTGGATCACATCCCAGTGCTCGACGATCTTGCCGTCTTCCAGGCGCCAGAAGTCGGCGACGGCGAGTCCGCGGTCTTCGGGGGTACGGCGGAAGTGGCTGTGGGTGACGACGATGTCGCCGTCGGCGAGGGCGCGGCGGATCTCGAGCTGCAGCTGCGGGAACTGCGAGCGCATGTACGTCACGTAGCCGACGAATGCCGCCGCACCATCGGGCGCACCCGGGTTGTGCTGGATGTACGAGGCGCCCAGAGCGCGGGCCGCCGCCTTCTCCGGCTCGCCGTCGTTGAAGGCCTGCGAATAGAAGCCGGTGACCAGTTCGATGCTCTCCGCGGATGTCATGGGGTCTCCTCTGTGATCGGTGGTGCGGCCCTTTTCGACGCACCAGCCAGCAGGATACGGACCGGTCGGCGCGAAGTCAGGTGACGCGAATGTCATTGAGCCATAGACTCACGCCAACCTCACTAGTGCCCGAAAAGTGATGGAAAGCTACGATTCCGCCATGAGGAGAACGCCCACGAAGACGGCCCACCGCGTCGCCGTTCTCGCGCAAGACCACGTCTATCCGTTCGAACTCGGCATCCCCGCCCGTGTGTTCAGCGCAGCAGAAGAAGGCTACGAGGTGGTCGTGTGCACCCCCGATGGTGGCTCCGTCGCCACGAACGCGGGCTTCCGGGTGACACCCGGCCATGGGCCCGAAGCACTCGCGACCGCGGACACCGTGATCATCGCACCGGTCGATGCCCATCAGCTCTCTCGGGAGCTCTCGCCTGCGGTCGACGCGGCCTTGTCGCGCATCCGTTCGGGTGCGCGCGTCGCGTCCATCTGCACGGGCGCGTTCACGCTGGCCGCCGCGGGACTGCTTGACGGACGCCGCGCCACCACCCACTGGGAGTGTGCGCCGCTGTTCCGCTCCTGGTACCCGGACATCGACCTCGAAGAGAACGTCCTCTTCGTCCACGACGGCGACATCCACACGTCGGCGGGGGCTGCGGCGGGCCTCGACCTCTGCCTCGACCTCATCCGCGCCGATCATGGGGCGCGGGTCGCGAACCGCGCCGCCCGCCGATGCGTCGTCTCCCCGTTCCGTGAGGGCGGGCAGGCGCAGTTCATCGAGCGGCCGGTCGCCGAGGTGCCGGATGCCTCGACCGCACCCGCCCGGGAGTGGGCGCTCGCCCGCCTCGACGAGAAGATCACCGTCGCTGATCTCGCGAGAGTCACGCACATGAGCGAACGCACCCTCGTCCGCCGCTTCACCGATGAGACGGGGCTGGCGCCCCGCCGCTGGCTCACGCTGCAGCGCCTCGCGCGCGCACGAGAACTGCTCGAGGAGTCCGACCTGTCCGTCGAGGAGATCGCCGCGGCCGTCGGCTACGCGACCGCCACGTCACTGCGCAATCACCTCACCGCCGAGGTCGGGCTCCTCCCCGGGGCGTATCGGCGCACCTTCCAACAGCCCGCCGCGGAGACCGTTCCGGCATCCTCGCCCAGATGATCGCGGAGCACGGCTCGCCGCTCCGATCATCGGCCTGGCGAGCGACGCGCTCGGCGCCGGGATCGCCGTCGTCTGAACGACGCCTCTACGTCCAGGTGCAGGTCGTGGAATGCGCCGCGGGTAGCCGTCGTTGCCTTCTGATGGATTCGGATGATGATGGAGTTGCCTCGTGACGAACCGCGACGCAGGAGAGGTGGGCGAGCGAGCGGAACCGCGCCGCTTGCTGCTCGTCGGCGACGCCGCAGACGGCGTGTGCGGGCCGAGCGGATGCCTCCTTCCCGCCGTGAACCCCGCCGTCGACTCGCAAGCCTCGTCCGACTCGCAGCAGGGCTGATATGAGCGTGTCGACGTTGGCCGCGCGCTCATCCCTCACGGCGATGCTGCAGGCGGACCCGCAGCGCCTTCGGCGCCGGAGTATCTCGCTCGGAGTTCACCCCGACGACGCCGATGACGTGGCGCAGAACGCCGCCCTGCGGGCGTGGCGTTCGGTGGATGCCCTGCGGTCGTCCGACCCCGGATCGATGTGCGCCTGGCTCGACGCCATCGCCCGCACCGCGGCCGCCGACCTGGGGCGCCGCCGGCGCGCTGAGCGATCCGACGGCGAAGTGCAGTGCGAGTCGCTCACCGCCTTCCAGCGCGTCGAGGAGTCCGTCGAACTGCGAGACAGGTTGGCCGCGACGGTCGCGGCGATCCGCGACCTGCCGGACGCCCTGCGTGAGCCGCTGCTCCTGAACGTCGTCGACGAACTGACCGCTCCCGAGGTCGCCGAGCGGCTCGGCATCACCGCTGCCGCCGTCCGGCAGCGGATCGCGCGCGCCCGCCGGGCGCTCGCGCGCTGACGGGCGGCACTCGACGAGTTCGCAACCGGTCTGTCACACGACGCCGGTGGGAACGTCCTTCTCTTTGAGGGCTCGCACCGTGCGGGCCTCGAGTGAAAGGAAACCTCATGACTGTGACAGCTCTCGACCAGCTGAACCTCGCGTTCGCCGACCGGTTCAACGCCCGCGACCTCGATGGCCTGATGGCGCTGAACGTCGACGACGTGGTGTTCGTCCCCGCGCCGGGAACCCCCGTGACCGGGCCGGCCGCCGTGCGCGGTGCCCTGGAGCAGTTCCTCGGCCTGAACCTGCCGATCACGATGAACGTTCGTCACGTGTTCCAGTCCGGTGACACGGGCCTCGCGATCGCGGACTGGACGATCGTCGGCACCGGCCCGGACGGCTCCGAGATCGACCTCGCCGGCACCACCGCCGACGTCGCGGTCTGCGACGAGCAGCACGGCTGGCGCTACGTCGTCGACAACCCGTTCGGCACCGCCTGAATCAGGCTCGCCCCACCGGGGGACGGCCGGCGTGAGCGCCTCGGGCGCCGCCGGCCGTCCCCTGGGCCCGTTCGCGATGTGCGGGCCGGTGGCGCCTCACCCGATCGGGTGCTCGGCGGCGACGTCGAGGATCCAGGTCACGCCGAACCGGTCGGTCAGCATGCCGAAACCGGGGCTCCACGCCGAGGCGGCCAGCGGCTCGACGATCGAAGCGCCCGCGGCGAGGGTGTCCCAGTGCCGCTGCACTTCATCGAGTGACGTGCCGCGCACCGAGACGAAGAACGGCTGCTCGGTGAGGGTGACGCCGTTCTCTCGTCGCGTCGCACCGGCGGATGCGGGCACGGCGGGTGCACCGGGGATGTCGTAGGCCATCACTCGGAAGCCGGTCTCAGAGTCGAGCTGCCCGAACACGACGTCGCCGGCACCGGGGGCATCCTTGGGCATCCCGACGTCGCCGTAGGTTGCGATCGTGACGTCCCCTCCGAACACGGACTGGTAGAACTCCAGCGCCGCGCGCGCCTCGCCGCGGAAGTTGAGGTGAGTGGTTGTCGTCAGGGTCATGATGCTCCTTGCGTCGGTGTGGTGTCCGAGGTCGTCCCCGGACGGCCTCCACTCTTCCGGCCAAGTAGGTCATATTCGGTCCTAGACCCCGAATAGCCTGAGAGTATGACCGCCCCGACCTCTCGGCTGCTCACTCTGCTGTCGCTGTTGCAGACGCGGCGCGATTGGCCCGGACCGCTTCTCGCCGACCGCCTCGAGGTCAGCCACCGCACGGTGCGGCGCGACGTCGACCGGCTCCGGGAGATGGGCTACCGCATCCAGGCGACGATGGGCCCGGACGGCGGATACCGCCTCGATGCGGGCAGCGAGCTCCCACCCCTGCTGTTCGACGACGATCAGGCGGTTGCGCTGGCGGTCGCGCTGCAGGCCGCCCCCGCACTCGGCGTCGGCATCGAAGAGGCTTCCCTGCGGGCGTTGGCGACGATCCGGCAGGTGATGCACTCCCGTCTCCGCCACCGTCTCGATGCGCTCGCCTTCACGGCGCTCCCCGCCGCACCGGGCGATGCGGCGCTCGACCCTGTGTCGCCGGTTGTCCTGACCGCGATCTCTGCCGCGGTCCGCGCGCGCGACGTGCTTCGCTTCGACTACGCGAGTCGCACCGCGAAGGCCGACGCCGGCGCGCCACCGCCACGGCGTGTCGAGCCGCACCACCTCGTCACGGTTCGGGGACGCTGGTACCTCATCGCGTGGGACCTCGACCGGGACGATTGGCGGCTCTACCGCGCGGACCGCATCACCCCGCGGACGCCGACGGGGCCGCATTTCGCGCCCCGTGACATTCCGGGTGGGGACGTCGCCATCTACCTCGCGGCGCGGTTCAAGGGCTCCGACGCGGTCGACCGCTGGCCGTGTCACGGCAAGGTCATCCTGCATCTGCCTGCCAGCGATGTGCTGCCGTTCGCGGGCGACGGAGTGGTGGAAGACCTCGGCCCGGACCGGTGCTCCCTCGAGGTCGGCGCCTGGTCGTGGGTCGCCCTCGCGGCATCCCTGGGCCGCTTCGACACGGATATCGAGGTGGTTCGACCGCCCGAACTCGCACACGCGTTCGGCGTGCTGGCCGCGCGGAACGCCGCAACGGCCGAGAAGTCGGACCATCCGACCCGCTGAGGCGCTGTCACACCTCGATCGGCGCGGCGCCGCATCAATCGATCCAGACGGCTCTGTCGCTGCCCCACGGGTGCACGGGCGATGGGTATTCGCGGGGTGCGCCGGGGAAGTCGAGGAACGGCACCGCGCAGGTGATCGTCGCCGGATCGCCGTCCGCCGAGCGCAGAACCGGGACGACCTGTGTCGGCAGCGCGACCGCACCGCCCAGGCCAGCGGAGTCATCCGCCGCGCCCTCCGCGAGCAACTCGTCCGCGATCCGCGCGAGGCTGATGTCGATCCGGAACGACCCGCCCCGCGCCCGCTGTTCGCGCAGCGCCGTTGCGATGGATGCCGCGAGGAAGTGGCCGGTCGAGTGGTCGAGCGCCTGGACCGGCAGCGCGCCGGGAGTGGTGCCTTCATCCCGGCTCTCGAGGAGCGAGATCCCCGTCGCCGCCTGGACGATGCTGTCGAACCCGCGTCGTGTGCCCCAGGGGCCGTCCGTCCCCCCGGCGGAGAGTTGCGCGACGACGATTCCGGGAAGCGCCGGATGAGGGAGTCGGCGTCGAGGCCGAAGCGCTCGAGAGCCGCCGGCCGGTATCCATGGACGACGACATCGGCTGTCGCCAGCAGCCGCTGCAGCGTGTCGAGGTCGTCGCTGCCGGTGAGATCGAGGAGGGCGCTGCGCTTCTCCTGCCCGGTGTCGAAGTGCTGGAACGCGTGTTCGGGCAGACGCGGGGAGTCGACGCGCAGCACGTCGGCTCCCGCGATGGCGAGGTCGCGCGTGGCGACGGGTCCGGCGATGACGCGCGTGAGATCGAGCACGCGGATGCCGGCGAGGGGGCGTATTTCCTCGGGCTTCCACGGGCGGGC
The DNA here is from genome assembly GCA_029960085.1 of Microbacteriaceae bacterium PS02067. GTDB lineage: Bacteria > Actinomycetota > Actinomycetes > Actinomycetales > Microbacteriaceae > Microbacterium. The sequence continues at coordinate 71,890 of JASCPG010000006.1, forward strand.
CGGCGCCTCGCCGACGCGGGCGAACCCGACGACGGGACTCTCCGCGAGCGCGGCACGGTGCGGGTGTCGTCGCCACTCCGCCGCGCTCCGGACGGCGAACACGAGAGCCCCCGCCTCGGCGGCACGGTCCTCCAGGTCGATGCGGCCCCAAGCCCGCATGGCTGTCTCGACCTCCGATCGATCGGCGTCGCGAGCGACACCGAGGAGCCTCGTGAGCCGCTGCGCGTGGTGCGGGTAGTTGCCGTGGGTGCGCACCCACCCGTCGGCGACTCTCCAGAACCCCGACAGCGGCGACCAGATCGGGAGGGCTTCGCCGTCCATCCGGAAGAGCCGTTCGCTTCCGTACGAGGCTTGGATGCGCGCCGGCGCGGGCGAGATCGAGCTCTCGCGCGCCTCGCGCCCGGCCCGGTCCGCGGCGACGAGCGTGATCGCGAGCGAGGAGAGCGCGGCGCTGTCGTACGCGAGCTCACCGACGCGGAGGTGTGATTCCCAGCGGGGCAGGTTCGGGGTGGCCGTGAGCCCGGTGAGCTCTTCCTCACGGAGGCCGAGAGCATCGGCGACCCGTTCGCCGACGCGATGGAGCCGCCGCGGCGCCTCGCCGGCCCGCGGAGAACCATCGATGCGCGCTGATCGCGTCATCGCCGTCCCTCCCTTCCGTCGTCGGGTTGCGCGCTCGCCTTCAGTCGAGGCTCTCGAGCGGGTTCATGGCGAGTTTGCGCGCGATTCCGCCTTCCTGCAACCGCCGCGCGGCGGTATCGGGCTTCCTGCTCGCCTGGTCGGCGATGCACGCGCTGAACTCCGCGGCGAGCGTGCCGCGCGGATACGCCGCGAGCACCTCGCGGCGGAACGCCTCGGGCAGCGCGTCGGGGCGCGCGCCGGAGATGTCGAGGCCGGTCGCGATCTCGAGGAGGTGCCCCTCGGCATCCATCGCCGGGTCGACGCTCGGCCAGTTGTGGCGCACGATCACCTCGAGCACGCGCGTGCGGCGCTCGGGTGCCCATCCCGCACCGGCGGTGAGCGCGACGCCGACGTGCCCGCCGGCGTGCTCGTACGAGATGGTGTGGTTGTCGAACGCCGTCACGGTGCCGATGTCGTGCAGCACGGCGGCGACGTAGAGCAGTTCGTGGTCGATGTCGTGGATGCCCTCCATGCGGGCGAACGCCTCGGCCCAGAGCCACGAGCGCAGCGCATGCGCCGTGATCGCGGGGGACTGGTACTCCTGCGCGAGCTGCAGGGCGCCGCGCGCCGCGAGGGTATCGGGAACCGGGAAGTCGTCGATCTGCACAGCCTGATTGTCGCGCCGACGGTCCCGCTCGTGCGCGCGCAGGGCGGTCGCGTGTGCGCGGGTTCCTGCCAATCGCGGTGCAGGTCGGAGTGCGGCGCCGGTCAGGCGGCCGTTCTCTCCAGGTCGAGAAGGGCGGTCTTGGCATCCAGCCCGCCGACGTAGCCGCCGAGGGTGCCGTCGCTGCGCAGCACGCGGTGGCACGGGACGATCACCGGGAGGGGGTTGGTCGCGCACGCGCTGCCGACGGCGCGCACCGCGTTCGGATTGCCGACGCGTTCGGCCACCTGCTTGTAGGTGAGCGTGTGCCCGTACCCGATGTGCGGCAGATACTCCTGGACGCTGTGGCGGAACCCCGACGACAGACGGTGATCGAGGGGGAGGTCGAACGACCGGCGGATGCCCGTGAAGTACTCGTCGAGCTGGTGCGCGGCCTCGTCGAGTCGGCCGGGGGAGCGGAGTACCCGCGGCCCGATCCGCTCCGCGATCGCCGCGAGCACGTCGTCGAAGCCCTCACGGTCGTAGGCGACGCGCACGACGCCGCGGTCGGTCGCCGCGAGCAGCAGGGTGCCGACCGGGGTGTCGATCGTGCGGTAGGCGACGTCGACGAGGTGGGCGGCCTCTGCCGAGACCGCGAGGCGTGTGCGCAGGGCGTCCAGGTGTGTGGCGTCGACACCTGTGAGGGTGCGCAGTGCGGCCTCCGTCGAGGTCGCAGGGATGTCGGTCGGGCTCATCAGAGGTCTCCTTTCCCGTCGTCATCGGTGAACAGCGGATGCCGCCGCAGGGCGGCGATGCCGTCCGAGGCGGCGCGGCGCGCGGCATCCGGGCTGCCGCCGATGAGCTCCGCGATCTCGGCGTAGGGGAGCCCGCCGAGGTAGTGGTAGGTGATCGACTGCCGCTGCTTCGGAGGCAGCGCCGCGACCGTCGCCCAGATCTCACGGTGGTCGTCGCCGGGGGTGCCGAGAGTCGACGGGCGGTCGGGCAGGTCGTCCGTGGGGATCGCGTGGCGCTGACGGCGCCGCGTCACGTCGATCGCCTTCCGATGCGCGACGCGCACGAGCCACGCCTGCACGTTGGTGTCGTCGGGCAGGCCCGGCCACGCCTCGAGCGCAGAGAGGAACGTCTCCGACCACGCGTCGTCGGCGTCGGTGTGGGGCCCGAGCACGGCGCGGCAGACGCGCAGGACGGTCTCTCCGTGTGCCCGTACGGCCTCGTCGAATGGCGTGTTCATGCTCATCACACGGTAGACGCGCGGAGGCATCCGGATGTGAGATTCACGCTCGAGGCGCGCTGTGCCCGTGCGCGGACGACGATCCCGTTCAGGAAACCTTCGTGTAGAGCTTGATGACATCCCGGCTGAGCTGGAACGTCGTCGTGTGGTGGAACCCCGCACTCAGCAGCGTCTGTTCGTCTGGGCTCGTACCGTCCGCGGATCGTGCGACGACCCACACCCGGGTCCGACCATCGAGGACGTGCGGGCGCTCGCCCAGCGGTGCCACGACGTCCCAGAGGTGGTCCGTCGTCTCGTAGGAGCGCACCAGACCGAGATCGGCGGTGTCGCGGAAGCCGTCCGGATACAGGCGGAGTGCGAGCCGAGGCTTGCGGGACGCCCGGACGCTCTCGTCGAACACGACCCCGTCTCCCGGCTTGCCGTGTTCCCCCACGTAGGCGGATACCTGTGCCCAGTCGCTGCCGAACTTCGCATTGTCTGTGCGCTGCGATACCGCGACGGGCACCGCCAGAACCACGACCAGGCATCCGGCGACGATCGCCGCAGGCCGTGGGAGCACGAGACAGATGACGACGGCGATCAGGATGCCGGCGGCCGGAGCGCTGAAGGAGAGGTACCGGGCCGTGTACAGCGGCCCTGCGACGGCGTTCGCGAGCAGAAGGAGCACGGTCGGGACGAGCAGCCAGGCGAGCGAGATCAGGGTCAAGGCGCGCGGGCCGGCGACCTCCGCATCGAACCGGCGGCTTCGGCGCTGCCAGATCACCCAGACGATCGCGAGCAGCACGGCGGTCCAGGCGGCGATCGCGATCGGCAACGACCCGAACCACTGCGTGACGAGCACGGCATCGGGCGTGGTCGCATCACGGTGCGCCAGGAAGGCGATCTGACCGCGCTGCCGGGAGGCGATGATCGCGAACGGGAGACACGCCGCCCCCGCGATCAGCGTCGAGATGAGCCAGCGACGTCGGAGCGCACGCGGGGCGCGGAGCACCAGCAGGCACAGCAGGTGCACGACCACCATCAGCGCCGAATACAGGAACAGGTGGACGCTCACGACCAGCAGGCCCCCGTAGAGGACCCACCATCGGGCTCGCAGCCCCGGATGCCGCACCAGGTGCACCAGCAGCACCGTGAGCCAGGTCGCGAACGCCGCGGTGAACGCCGCTGATCGCGCTTCGGCCGCCATGTAGTCGACGCGGGGGAGCAGCGTGCAGGCGATGCTCGCCACGATGGCGACGCGAGCGCCCGCGAGGGACCGGCAGAGCGTGTAGACCCCGGCCACGGTCACGCCGATCGCGAGGGCGCTGGGAAGACGTACAGAGAACGCCGAGGCGCCGAAGAGATCGATCCAGACGTGCAGGAACGCGTAGTAGAGCGCATGCACCGCGTCGACGTTCGCGGCCATCGCCCAGAGCGAATCCCACGGGCGCTCCGCGGACATGACGCTCGCGGCCTCGTCGCCCCACATCGACGGGACTCCGATCGCGATCCCCGAGACGACGGCGGCGCCGAGGCCAGCGAGAGCCGGCGCGAGGGCGGGATGCCTCGTTCGCGCCGCGCGCGGCGAGCCTTCCTCGACTCGGAGGGGCGGATCGGTGAGGGTCGTCACTCACTCCACGTTACGAACCGAACCTGAGCGCAGCATAAGGACGGTTGCGTGCCTACGCCCTCCCACTCCACGCCTGCGGTAGAGTCGCCCTCCGAACTTCGTGGTCGCTGAGTCGCAGGAGGATGCCGATGGCATCGTGGCGCGCGTTCGTCCCGGTGTCGCTCCGGGGATACCGCCTTCCCTGGCTCGCGCCCGACATCCTCGCGGGTCTCACTCTTGCCGCCGTCGCCATCCCGGAAGTGATGGGCTACACGTCGATCACACAGACGCCCATCGCGACCGGGCTCTACACCCTGCTCCTGCCGCTCGCCGCGTTCGCCCTCCTCGGCTCCTCGCGCCTCCTCGTCGTCGGCGGCGACTCCGCGACGGCGGCGATCCTCGCGTCGGGCCTCCTCGCGGCCGGGATCCCCGGGGCCTCGCCCGGGTCGCCCCGCTGGGCGGCGCTGTGTGCGATGACCGCGCTCGCTACCGGTATCCTGCTGGTGTTCGCCCGGCTGTTCCGGTTGGGGTTCATCGGCGACTTCCTCTCGGCCTCCGTGCTGATCGGGTTCCTGAGCGGCATCGGCGTGAAGGTGGCGACCGATCAGATCCCCGCGATCCTCGGTGTCGAGGAGGGGAAGGGCAACTGGATCGAGAAGCAGTGGGCGTGGATGTCCTCGCTCGGCGAGCTGTCCGTCGCGGCGCTCGCGTACGGGCTGGGGACGATCCTCGTCATCGTCGTCTTCAAGAGATTCCTCCCGAAGATCCCCGGCGCGATCGTCGCGGTGGTGGGGCTCCTGATCGTCGCGACGCTGTCGGATGCCGGCGGCCACGGTGTCTCCGTCGTCGGCGCCGTCGAGGGGGGCTTTCCCCACCTCGGCATCCCCCTCGACCTGGGTCCGCAGGAGATCGGCGCCGTGATCGCGAGCGCCGTGTCGTGCTTCTTCATCGTGCTCGCGCAGAGCGCCGCCACGTCGCGCAGCTTCGCGATGAAGCACGGTGACACGCCCGACATCAACCGCGACATCGTCGGTCTCGCCGCCGCCAACATCGCGGCCGGCGTCAGCGGAGCCTTCGTCGTCAACGGCTCGCCGACCAAGACGCAGATCCTCGACGATGCGCGCGGGAGGACGCAGGTCGCGAACCTCGTGGTCGTCGCGGTGACCCTTCTCGTCCTACTCTTCTTCACCGATGTGCTCCGCGAACTCCCGCACGCCGTCCTCGGCGGTGTGGTCTTCGTCATCGGGCTCGGACTCATCGACCTCAAGGGCCTGCGCCGGATCGCACGCCGTCGGCGCGGTGAGTTCCTCATCGCGATGATCACGATGATCGTCGTGTTCAGCGTCAACATCACGGCCGGGATCGTCGCTGCGATCGCGCTGTCGCTCCTCGAGGTGATCGCGCGTCAGTACAACGCTCCCGCGTACGTGCTCGGCCTCGCCGCGAAGGGGTACGACTACAAGCCCGCCGTGCCGGGGGCGCAGACTCAGCCGGGCCTCATCGTCTACCGCTTCGACAGCACGGTGTTCTTCGCCAACGCGACCGGTTTCGCCGACCGGCTCCGTGCTCTCGTCGACGGAGCGCCCGACCCCGTCTCGTGGGTGATCATCGATTGCGCCGACATCACCGATGTCGACTACTCGGCGGGGGAGACGCTCGACCGCCTCGTCGTGGCTCTGCACGCGAAGGGGGTCCACGTCGTGCTCGCCCGTCCGGAGCCGAGGCTCCTGCGCACGCTCGACCAGTACGAGCTGACGCGGCTGCTCGACCCCGCCCACATCTACAGCGACCTCGACATCGCGATCGCGGCCTTCGCCGAGACCACCCGCCGGCCCGCACCCGGGAAGTGACGGCGGCGTCGCCGCTACGGCGGCGTGTGTTCCCCGTCAAGGGGGTCGCCGTGGCTGCACGGGCTTCGTAGGTTCGGAGGACGCGACCGAAGGAGACGCCATGACCGCAGCCCACGCCGAGGACCCGCGAGACAAGCACCACGACAGCGGCTTCCCCGGTCAATCGCAGACACAGCCCGGGAGCCTCGAGCACACGAACCCCACTCCGGATCACGGAGAGAGCAGCTACCGCGGCAGCAGCCGGCTCGAGGGGCGTCGCGCGCTCATCACCGGCGGAGACTCCGGCATCGGGCGCGCCGTCGCGATCGCCTTCGCGCGCGAGGGCGCCGACGTCGCGATCGCCCACCTGCCCGAGGAGCAGGAGGATGCCGACGACACGCTGCGCTTGGTCGAGAAGGAGGGGACGCAGGGGCTGAGTATTCCGGGCGATATCCGCGACGAGGAGTTCGCGGCATCGCTGCCCGGTCGCGCGATCGCCGAGTTCGGCGGCCTCGACATCGTCGTGCTCAATGCGGCCTATCAGAAGGACCGCGACGGCTTGGCGAGCCTGGAGACGGCGGAACTCGACCGGGTGTTCCGGACGAACCTGTACGGGATGCTGTTCACGGCGCGCGCCGCGGTCCCGCATCTGACGCCCGGATCCTCGATCATCGTCACCTCCTCGATCCAGGCGTTCCAGCCGTCGCCGTCGCTCATCGACTACGCCATGACGAAGGCCGCTCAGGTGGCCTTCGTCAAGGCGCTCGCCGAGGAGCTCGGACCGGACGGCATCCGTGTCAACGCGGTCGCACCCGGCCCGATCTGGACACCCCTGATCCCTGCGACGGGCTGGGATGCGGAGCGCCTCGCGGGCTTCGGTCAAGACACCCCGCTCGGCCGAGCCGGGCAGCCCGCCGAACTCGCCGGAGCCTACGTCTTCCTGGCGTCGGAGGCCGCCTCGTTCGTCTCGGGAGCGGTCCTGCCGGTCACGGGAGGCAAGGGCCTCTGAGGCCGGCTCAGCGGGCCGCGAGCGCCTCGTCGAGATCCTGGAGGATCGCGGCGCAGGCATCCACGTCCTCGGGTGTTCCGGACAGTTCGAACTCGAACAGCACCGGGCGCCCGGAGGCGGTGGCGAGTTCCCGCGCGGCGGCCTGGTAGTACTCGCCGAAGTTGCGGTTGCCCGACCCGATGATGCCGACGAGGTGTCGTCGGTTGGCGGCGGAGCGCAGGAACGCCCGCACGGGTGCGGGGAGGGTCACCTCGTCGGCGTTTCCCGCCTTGTACGACGGGGTGAGGAGCACCCACGCGTCGCCGAGTTCGCGATGACGCACCTCGGCATCGGCGAGATTGTGGACCGCGCGCCCCGTTTGCTCGGCGAGGTGCTCGGCGAAACGGCCCGTGAGGTTCGACACCGACGAGTAGTAGTAGACGGGAACGGATGCCACCGTTCGAGTCTGCTCCTCGCTGTCGACCTCACGCGCGCCGCGACGCCGGGGAAAGTCCTATCCGTCTCGCCGATCGCCTGTCGCGGCCGCGTCGAGCACGGCCTCCGCCGCGCGCCGGCCCGAACACAGGGCGGCGGTGACGGTCGCGGGATCATCCGTCCAGGTCGCCTCGCCCGCGAGGTGCAGCGCCCCGCCGATCGGCGTCGCGAGGGCGTCGTGATCGGCGGTCGTCGACCCGAGCGTCATGTAGGCGTAGGAGCCGTGGCCGGCGAACGGATCGTCCTGCCAGGCCGTGCGCTGCACCGCCACCGGGCTCGGGGTGGATGCCCCGTACAGCCTCCGCAACTGGACCATGATCGAGTCGACCACCTGGGCATCCGACCAGTCGCGGGTCGCGGCGGCCGCGGGTCCCGCCGCGAAGGTGAGGAGCGTGGGGGAGTCGTCGAGGCCGGTGAGGTCGTACCAGGAGTGCCACCACGCGCCCTCGGGCCCCTGCTGGCGGATGGCGTACACGCCCTCGTCCCAGAACTTCTCCGCGAACCGCAGGAAGACCTTCTCGAACGCGTTCATCCGCAGCCGCGACAGAGCCTCGGCGACGGGCCCGGGCAGGGCGGGAACGATCTCGAACGCCTCCGACTGCAACACTCCGACGGGCACCGTGACGATCGCGTCGTCCGCGGCGAACGCGCCGCGATCCGTCGTCACGACGACGCCGCCGGGCCCCCACTCGACCCGCGAGACGACATGCGCGAGCCGCACGTCGAGACCTTCGGCGAGCCCCGCGGGCAGGGCGTCGTACCCCTCGGGGAAGACGACCTCGTCGCCGGAGATCTGGTCGTCGTCCAGCCCGTGCGCCGCCAGTTCGTCGATGGCGGCGCCGTACTGCTCCTCGCTGCGGTGCCCGAAGTACTCGCGGACGCGCTCCGCCCGCGAGGCATCCCACCCCTGCGCCTCGGAGACCGCGGCGATCGCGGCGTCGGTGGTGTCGAGGTAGGACGCGTCGGGGGCGGATGCCGCGATGACGCCGACCAGTTCGGCATCCGCCGCGTGGATGTCGGCGACGTAGGCGGCGGCGTCGGCGTCGCTCAGGCGACGCCCTTCCGGAGAGTAGTGCGCGATGGGGCGACTGTCGGGCTGGTATCCGCCGACCGTGAACTCCACGGTCGGCATGCCGAGGGCCGTCGCCGCCTCGTACACGGGGCTGTCCTCGATCCCGTGGATCCACGACGCCCCCCGGTCGGTGACGTAGCCGTCAGACCTGTCGGTCCAGACCCGCCCGCCGATGCGGTCGCGGGCCTCCAGCACGACGACCCGCCTCCCGGAATCGTGCAGCGCCCGGGCCGCCGCGAGTCCGGCGACACCCGCGCCGACCACGATCGTGTCGTATCGCTCCATCACGACCTCCTTCGTCGGGATCATCCCACGCGGCTCGGTCGACGGCCAGCGTCCACCGAGCGGCTACACGCCGTGGGCGTCGAGCCACTCGATGAGCGCCGGGAGGGCGACGTACGCGATCGTGCCGTGATCGGCGCCGCCGATGAGGTGGAAATCGACGTCCATGCCGAGGGACTTCTCGTGCGCGACGAACTGCTCGGTCGCGCTCGGCACGACGAGCTTGTCGTCCTTGCCCTGCGCGACGAACAGGGGAGCCGAGAACGCCGTGCCGCCCGCGGAGTTCTCGGCGAACAGCGTCGCCCACGGCTCCACGCCACCCGGATCGGCGATGACGAAGTCGCCGACGAGGGGCTGGCCGATCTCGTGCAGCCGGTCGATGTTCGACAGCAGGCACAGCGCGTTCATCTCGGTGAGCTTCGCCTGCGCCGCGGGGGTCAGGATGCTGTCGAGCGTCGCGCCGCGATCGGCATAGACCTGCGCGTACGCGGCGAACGTGTACGACCCGATCGTGACGCCCGAGATGTCGTCGATGTGGTCGCTGAGCAGGGCCGTCAGATCCGCGGCCGGTGCCGCGACGGCGACCGCCTCGATGTCCAGCTCGGGCGCGTACTGCGGGGCGCGCTGCGCCGCGAACAGCACCGCCTGGCCCCCCTGCGAGTGTCCCCACAGGACCACCTTGTTCGAGGCGTGCGCCGGCTCGAGATGCTGTGCGGCGCGCACGGAGTCGAGCACGGCGTTCCCGCCGGTGTCGCCCACGAGGTAGGAGTCCGGTCCGTCGGTGCCCATGCCGACGTAGTCGGTCGCGGCGATCGTGTAGCCGCGGTCGAGGAGCGGACGCATGCCCTCGATCAGCTGATAGGGGTCGAACCCGCGCGAGGGCGCACAGTCGGGGGAAGTGCCGGTGGTCGGATGCCCCCAGGCCAGCACAGTGCGCGCGCCGCCCACGGCGGGGCCGGCCGGCGTCACCACGATGCCCGTCGCCACGACCGTGGCGCCGTGGACGTCGGTGGTCCGATACATGATGCGCCACGCCCGCGCATCGAAGGGGACGCCCACCAGCTCTTCGCTGCGGACGATCTCGCCGGGCGCGCCCTCTGTCGCTCCGGCGGGCTGCTCGTCGAAGGCCGCGAGGTGCCCCTGTTCGACGCCATCCCCGATGACGCGGGCCTCCGCGACGACGACGAAGCCGGCGATCACGGTGAGCGCGGCGGCCCAGAACACTCGCCAGGCGCGTCGGTGTCGCGTGCGCCGGATGGCGCGTTTCGCGGCCGATGACATGGCGTGAGCTTATCTCTCTTGTGTGGTCAGACCACATGTGTCATACTGATCCCAGTCAGGCCCGAGAGCCCCTCGGACCCGGAAAGCGATGACGCGGACTGTGCGTCCGCGCCGGGTAGGAGAACACACCATGTCCACCTCGATCGATGCTCAGGTCGATGTCCTCGTCGACGGCGCGCAACGCGCACTTGCTGAGTACGCATCCTTCACTCAGGAACAGATCGACCACATCGTCCGCAAGGCATCGGTCGCAGCGCTGCACTTCCACGGCGAACTCGCCACGATGGCCGTCGAAGAGACCGGTCGCGGCCTGTTCGAAGACAAGGCCGTGAAGAACATGTTCGCGTGCGAGCACGTGACGAACTCGATCATCGACCAGAAGACGGTCGGTGTCATCAGCCACGACGAGATCTCCGGCATCACCGAGATCGCCGACCCGGTGGGCGTCATCTGCGCACTGACCCCCGTGACGAACCCGACCTCCACGGCGATCTTCAAGTCGCTCATCGCCCTGAAGACGCGGAACCCGATCGTCTTCGGCTTCCACCCCGCCGCACAGAAGTGCTCGGTCGCCGCCGCCAAGATCGTCCGCGACGCGGCCATTGCCGCCGGCGCCCCGGAGAACTGCGTGCAGTGGATCGAGGAGCCGTCGATGGAGGCATCCGGCGCCCTCATGAACCACCCGGGTGTCGCCCTCATCCTCGCGACGGGCGGAAACGCGATGGTCCGCGCCGCCTACTCCTGCGGCAAGCCCGCCCTCGGCGTCGGTGCCGGAAACGTCCCCGCCTTCATCGAGCGCACCGCGAAGGTCGGCCGCGCCGTCAACGACATCGTCCTGTCGAAGTCGTTCGACATGGGCATGGTGTGTGCGAGCGAGCAGGCCGTCATCCTCGACGAGCCCATCGCCGCCGAGGCGCTCGCCGAGTTCGCGCGCCTGCACGCCTACATGGCGACCCCCGACGAGAAGCGCATGCTCGAGGAGTTCATCTTCGGCGTCACCGCGAACAGCGAGAACTGCGCCGGCGCGAAGCTGAACCCGACGGTCGTCGGCCAGAGCCCGCAGTGGATCGCCGAGCACGCCGGCTTCACGGTTCCCGAGGACACCTCGATCATCCTCGCCGAGGTCTCGGGCGTCGGCCCGCACGAGCCGCTCACCCGTGAGAAGCTCGCCCCGGTCCTCGCGGTCCTGCGCGCGGCGACCCCCGCCGAGGGCATCGACCTGGCCCGCCAGATGGTCGACTTCGACGGCCTCGGCCACTCGGGTGCGATCCACTCCAACGACCAGGACGTCATCGCCGAGTTCGGCAAGGTCGTCAAGGCTGTCCGCATCATCGAGAACAGCCCGTCGGCACTCGGCGGCATCGGTGACATCTACAACGCCTTCATGCCGTCGCTGACCCTCGGCTGCGGCTCCTACGGTCACAACTCTGTCTCCAACAACGTCTCGGCGGTGAACCTCTTGAACGTCAAGCGCATCGGTCGGCGCAACAACAACCTGCAGTGGTTCAAGGTCCCTGCGAAGACCTACTTCGAGCCGAACGCGGTCCGCTACCTCGCCGACATGCGCGGCGTCGAGCGCGTCACGATCGTCACCGACGAGACGATGACGAAGCTCGGCTACGTCGACAAGATCACCGACGTGCTGAACCGTCGCGAGGGACGCGTCCAGGTGCAGCTCATCAGCACGGTCAAGCCCGAGCCGAAGGTGTCGGAGGTGCGCGCGGGCGCCGACCTCATGCGCCAGTTCAAGCCCGACACGATCATCGCGCTCGGCGGCGGTTCGCCGATGGATGCCGCGAAGGTGATGTGGCTCCTCTACGAGCACCCCGAGGTCGAGTTCTCCGACATGGGTGAGAAGTTCTTCGACATCCGCAAGCGTGCGTTCAAGTTCCCCGAGCTCGGCAAGCTGGCCCAGCTGGTGTGCATCCCGACCACGTCGGGAACGGGCAGCGAGATGACCCCGTTCGCCGTCATCACCGACGACGAGAGCGGCATGAAGTACCCGCTCGCCGACTACGCGCTGACGCCGTCTGTCGCGATCATCGACCCCGTGCTCACCAAGATGCTGCCCGGGTTCCTCGTCGCCGACGCCGGTTTCGACGCCCTGACGCACGCCACCGAGGCGTTCGTCTCCGTCTACGCCAACGACTACACCGACGGCCTGTGCCTGCACGCGATCAAGCTCATCTTCGAGAACATCGAGCGCAGCACGAAGGCGCAGCCGAACTCGACGGATGCCGAGGACATCAAGGCGCGCGAGAAGATGCACAACGCGGCATCCCTCTCGGGTATGGCGTTCGGCAACGCGTTCCTCGGAATCGTGCACGCGATGGCGCACGTCACCGGTGCGACGTACCACCTGATCCACGGCCGGACGAATGCCGTCTACCTGCCGCACGTCATCCGCTACAACGGCAAGGTCCCGACGAAGCTCACCAGCTGGCCGAAGTACGAGCGCTACATCGCACCGGAGCGCTTCCAGGAGATCGCCAAGCACCTCGGTCTGCCGGCGGCGACGCCGGAAGAGGGCGTGGAGAGCTACGCTCGCGCCGTCGAGGAGCTGCGCGACCGCGTCGGCATCGAGCGGTCCTTCCAGCAGCAGGGCGTCGACGAGACGACCTTCATCTCGGGTCTGCATGATCTGGCCCTGGCCGCCTACCGCGACCAGTGCGCGCCGGCCAACCCGCGCATGCCGATGATCGCCGACATGGAGACGCTCATGGAGGCGGCGTACTACGGTACGTCCTTCGACGAGGTGCGTTCGGCCCGCAAGGGCGCCGAGGTCGCGAGCGATGCGGTCACCGGCACGGTCAAGACGACGGCGAAGGGTGCGCGCCGCACGAAGACGACGGCCTGATCCGAACGGCCTTCACCGGCCGTCACGCGGTCACCGCACAGCCACCACACGAGGGGGCCGGGGGAGCATCCCCGGCCCCCTTCCTCCATGACTTCCCTCACTCGTTACCCATACGTAACGGGAATCACAGATTTCCCATTGACAACAAGATGAGAGATCTCTCATGATGTTCTTGGGAGGCTTGCTTCGCGGCGGGCCTTCGGAAACACCCCCCCTCGGAATCGGTTTCCCCTATCCCCCCGGTAGGTAGCCTTCGAGACGCGAAACCCCCGGATCGCGTGTCGTCTCCGAGCGCCCTGATCGCTGACCCGGAAAGGCACGTGCATGTCACGCCAACCTTTTTGCGATCGGGCGACGAAGTCCCGCCGCGTCGCACGCCCTTCCCTCCGCAACGAGGTCTGCTCATGCTGAGCGGTCGGCGCGGCTCCGATCCCGCGAGGCCAGGTGCAGAGACCTCGACCGAAGACGGGATCTGGAACTCGCTGCTGTCCGGAATGAGCGCGGATGCCGAGGTTCCTCCCGTTGCGACGACGATCCCGCCCATGACGAGGGCCGCCGCCAGCGCGCCCGCCGCGCCGCCGGCGACTCCCGCCGCTGCGGCGAGCACGGGTCTGCGCCGTGATCGCTCGCGCCCCCGGACTTTGTCGCCCGAGGCGGCGCCGACCGTGGCACCCAGCGAACGTCGCACCTCCGACGGATACCGCGCCCCCGAAACACCCGTGGCCGAGTCTCGGGCGTCCGTGCCCACGCCCGCGTCCGCACCGGAGCCCGCACCGATGCCGGATGCCGTTGACGCAGCCGCCCCCGCTCCCGCGGCAGAGCCGGCAACCGAGTCCACCGACTCCATCGACTGGCTCGCCTCCTTCGCGTCGTCCACGCGTGAGGCCGAGGATGCCGCCGAACTGCTCCGGCTCGTCGCACCGGCCGGGCCGCCTGCGGACCCGGTGCAGGACGATCAGCCCGAGGCATCCGAACCGGAACCCGACGCGGCCGCCGAACCGGCGACCTCGCGCGAACGCGCCGTTGCCCTCGCCGCCCGACTCGGTCTCGCCTACGTCGATCTGACCGAGTTCGCCGTCGACGCCTCGGTCGTCGGCAGTGTCCCCGACAGCCTCGCGCGCCGCCATGTCGCCCTGCCCATCGCGCGCGCGGGGGAGCGGATCATGGTCGCCGTCGCCGACCCGCAGAACGTCGTGATCCTCGATGACATCGCCGCCGTCGTGCGTGCGCCGATCGTCGCGGTCGTCGCCGAGCCGGAGTCGATCCTCGCGGCGATCGACCGTTACCACCGCGTCGACTCCGAGGTCGAGGAGCTGACCTCCGCCTTCGCGGGCGGCGCCGAGGCGGAATCCGACGCGTGGAGTCAGGACGTCGGCGACGCGGGCACCGACGAGGCGCCCATCATCCGCTTCGTGAACCTCATCATCAGCCAGGCCATCACCGACCGGGCATCCGACGTCCACATCGAGCCCGGGCGCGACGAGCTGCGCGTGCGTTACCGCATCGACGGCGTCCTCACGACGGTGCAGCGGGTGCCGCGGTCGATGATCCCCGGCGTCATCAGCCGTCTGAAGGTCATGGCGGAGCTCGACATCGGCGAGCGGCGCCGCCCTCAGGACGGCCGCATCTCGGTGAGTCACGCGGGCCGCACCGTGGATCTGCGTGTCGCGACCCTGCCGACCGTGTGGGGCGAGAAGGTCGTCGCCCGTGTGCTCGACTCGCCCGTCGCGAGCCTGCAGCTGGCCGACCTCAACATGCTCGAGCGGAACATGGAGGTGTTCTCCGCGAGCTTCTCGAAGCCCTACGGGATGATCCTCGTGACCGGACCGACCGGCTCCGGCAAGTCGACCACGCTCTACACGACGCTCGCCACGATCTCGAAGCCGACGGTCAACGTGATCACCGTCGAGGACCCGGTCGAGTACCGGATGCCCGGGATCAACCAGGTCCAGGTGAACACCAAGGCGGGCATGACGTTCGCGGCGGCCCTCCGCTCGATCCTGCGATCCGACCCCGACATCATCCTCCTCGGCGAGATCCGTGACGAGGAGACGGCGAAGATCGCGATCGAGTCGTCGCTGACCGGCCACCTCGTGCTTTCGACGCTGCACACGAACGACGCGCCGAGCTCCGTCACCCGCCTCATCGAGATGGGTGTCGAGCCCTTCCTCGTCGGCTCGGCGCTCGACTCGGTCGTGGCGCAGCGCCTCGCGCGGCGGCTGTGCGGCAAGTGCAAGCGCGAGACCGTCGCGACCGAGGTCGAGCTGCGGGCGCTCGGCGTGCCACTGACGGGCCAGGAGTACCTCGTGCACGAGCCGGGCGGATGCCCGCAGTGCTCGAACACGGGGTATCGCGGGCGCATCGCGCTGCACGAAGTGATGGCGGTCGACGACGAGATCGAGCGGCTCGCGTCGCGCAATGCGCCGGCGGCCGAGATCGCGAAGCACGCCGAGTCGACCGGCATGGCCCGGTTGCGTATGGACGGATGGGCCAAGGTGCTGCTGGGGCACACCTCCATCGAGGAGATTCTGCGCGTCACCCTGTAGGGCCGCGCGGAATCGGGAAACACGACCATGGGGGACACAGAAAGCAGGAAAAGGTGACCGACGACCACGGCTCCCGCACGCCGACCTCCACCTCGCGTTTCAACGACCTCTTCGGCGGCGGTGATATCGATCCCGACCTCCGGTCGCTGCTCGACGGCGTCCCGGGCGTCACGCTGCCCGCTTCGGCCTCGCATCACGCCGCGCCGCCCGCACCTGTGGGCGCGACGCACCCGGCAGCCGCCGCGGCTCCCGCGTACGCCTCACCCGCGCCGGCCTATGCCGCGACGCCCACCGCCGCTCCGGCCTATGCCGCCGCACCCAGCCCGGCGCCGGTCTACGCTTCTGCCCCTGCCCCTGCCCCGGCCCCGGCCCCGGCCCCGGCCTATGCGTCCGCGCCCGCCCCGACATACGGCCCGTCGCCGTCTGCGGCCTCATCGTCGACGCCGGTGCCGCCGGCCGCCGGCGCCGCGGTGCCGCCGGTGCTCTCGACGGCGGGAGTGACACCGCCACCCGCACCGACACCGGCCGGGGCGCCGCACGTCGAGTCGACGCGCGGCGCATCCGCGCCGTTCGACCTCGATGCCTATGTATCGGCCGCCCCCACCGCGCGCCGCGGGCACGCGCAGGCCGCGGCGCCCGCGACGACGGAGACCGCGAGCGGCCGCGCCGCGCGCGCCGGCGAGGTGGAGCCGGCACTGCGTGCC
>JASCPG010000070.1 GCA_029960085.1 Microbacteriaceae bacterium PS02067
GGTGTGCCGCGATGATCGCGGCACACCCCTCTTCCAACACCCGGGTTCAGTACCCGACGGCGGTCACTCCGTACTCGGCCTGCTCGGCGGTGAAGCCCTCGAAGAGGAGCTGGTCAACGAGACCCTGCCGCGAGAACGAGGTCAGGTCGAGGTAGGCCTGTGCGCTCTTCGCGGCCTCCGCGTTCCAGTCGACGGCGATGTGGTCGACGGCGAACTCGGCATCCGCCTGCTCGTAGCCTTCGAACTGCAGCTGCGTGATCAGACCCGTGCGCGAGAAGTGCGTGACGGTCAGATAGTTCTCCG
Source organism: Microbacteriaceae bacterium PS02067 (assembly GCA_029960085.1). Classification (GTDB taxonomy): domain Bacteria; phylum Actinomycetota; class Actinomycetes; order Actinomycetales; family Microbacteriaceae; genus Microbacterium. Next base: position 304 of record JASCPG010000070.1, read on the forward strand.
CGGAGCGGACGGCGTTCTGCTGCGACAGCGTCAGGTCGGCCGCCGCCGCAGCGGCATCGGCGGCGGTGGATGCCTCGACGGGAGGCGTCTCGATGACCGCTTCGACCGGCGCAGCGGACTCCGGTGCGGCAGGCGAGGTCAGGGCTGCCGGACGGTCGTTCAGCGCCGAGAGGTCGGGTCGTGGCGTCAGGATGCCGAGGAGGATGCCGAGGAGGAACAGCGCGCCCGTGACGAGCCAGGCGACCTTCTTGTACTGGTGGTATCCCACGAGCCCACGGCCCCAGCGGTCGCGTGCGGAGCCGGTGAGCACGAGGATCAGGTCGATGAGCCACCAGATCCCGAATCCGCCGACGGTCAGCAGCTTGACGATGCCCGTCCCGACCTTGCCGAGGTAGAACCGGTCGACCCCGAGAAAGCCGAGGAAGTACGCGAACAGCCACGTCGCGACGAAGCTCTTGCCGGGCGCCGGGGGCTGGAACATGCTCACGGGGGCGCCGGCGGGCGCGGGATACGTCGCGGCCGGCGGCAACCCGGCGCCGTAGGACGGCGGGGGCGCGTAGTGCCCCGGTGGCGGCGCGTACGGGCCCGGCGGTGGCGCGTACGGACCTGCGGTCGGCGGATAGGGTGCCGGCGGTGGCGTGTAGGGGTCGGCGGGCGGCGGAGCGGCCGCCTCGTGGTCGTCGGTCATGCGGACTCCAAGCAGATCGGGGGGATCATGAGAAGTCTCTCATCTTTTCGGCAGTCAGCGCATGACGTCTTTTCGGGCTCATCGAGCCGGTTTGAGAATGATTATCAATAACCGTAGGATGGGGTGCATGAAGACCCGAATCCTCGCCACCGCCGCGCTCTTCGCGGCCTCCGCCCTCGCACTCGCCGGCTGCGCCGGCACCGGCACGCCGGGCGGATCGGGCACGGCGGGCGACGGCAAGCTCACGGTGCTCGCCTCCACGAACGTGTACGGCGACATCGCGTCGGCGATCGGGGGCGACCTCATCGACGTGCGGTCGATCATCACCTCGACGGCGCAGGATCCGCACTCCTACGAGGCATCCGCCCAGGATCAGCTCGCGGTCTCGCGTGCCGACCTCATCATCGAGAACGGCGCCGGCTACGACGCGTTCATGGACGCGATGATCGAGTCGGCCGGCACGAAGGCGCCGATCATCACCGCCGTCGAGTTCTCGCACGCCTATCCCGGCAACGCCGGCCACGATCAGGAGAGCGGCGACGCGCACGACCACGCCTCGGAGTCGCCCTCGGACGACCACGCCGGCCACGACCACATCGAGGGCTTCAACGAGCACGTCTGGTACGACCCGCACACCATCACCCACGTGGCCGAGGACATCGCGCACGAGCTGGGACAGCTCGACTCGGCCAACGCGGCGACCTACGAAGCCAACTACGAGACGTTCGCGAAGGGCGTCGCCGACATCGAGGCGAAGCTCGATGCTCTGAAGGCGACCTACGCGGGGAAGAAGGTGTTCGTCACCGAGCCCGTTCCGCTCTACCTCACGGAGGCCGCGGGGCTCGAGAACGCGACGCCCGAGGCGTTCAGCGAAGCGGTCGAAGAGGGCCAGGACGTCCCGGCGGCGACGCTTCTGGAGGCGAACCGGATCATCGCCTCCGGCGACATCAGCGTGATGATCGTCAACGCCCAGACCGGTGGCGCCGAGACGGATGAGGTGATCGGCAAGGCCGACGAAGCCAAGGTTCCCGTGTTGAAGTTCACGGAACTCGTCCCCGACGGCGACACGTATCTCACCTGGATGCAGGCGAACGTGAAGGCGCTCGCGGATACGCTGTCCCGGTGACCTCGAACGAACCGCAGCCCGTCCTGCGCATCCGCGGTGCGGGCCTGCGGCGAGGAGAGCGGACCCTGTGGTCGGGGCTCGACCTCGACGTCGCGCCGGGGGAGCTCATCGCCGTCCTCGGGCCGAGCGGGTCGGGCAAGACGACGCTCCTGCGCGCGATCCTGGGGCTCGAGCCGCTCAGTGAAGGCTCGATCGAGGCGCTGGGGGAGGTGCGCCAGGCCCGTGGGAAGGGGCACGGACGGGCGCGCCGCAAGGGCAACCGCGACATCGGGTACCTGCCGCAGGCGCGCCCCCTGCCGCTCGACACCGCGATGCGGGGGCGCGACCTCGTCGCCCTCGGCGTCGACGGTCACCGCTTCGGCCTGCCGATCCCGCGTCGGGCCGACCGCGAGCGGGTCGCCGCGCTCATCGACGAGGTCGGCGCGCGCGAGTTCGCGGACAAGCCGGTCGGGGTGCTCTCGGGCGGCGAGCAGCAGCGCCTGCGCGTCGGTCAGGCGCTCGCCGACGACCCGCGACTGCTGCTGTGCGACGAGCCGCTGACGAGCCTCGACCTCGCCAACCAGCAGGCCGTCGTCCGCCTCATCGACACCCACCGCAAGACCGGGGCGGGGGTGCTCCTGGTCACCCACGACATCAACCCCGTGCTCGGCAAGGTCGACCGCATCCTCTACCTCGCGAACGGCCGGTTCACGCTCGGCGCCCCCAAGGACGTGCTCACCTCACCCGTCCTCACGGACCTGTACGGCGCCCCCGTCTTCGTGCTGCGCGCCGGAGATCGCCTCGTGGTCGTCGGCGCTCCGGATGCCGAGGAGTCGCACCATCATCACCACGAGCAGCCGTGAGGGGAGGGGCATCGAATGAACTGGAATGACATCGGCAACGCGATGTTCGGCGGCATCTCGGACTACGCCGAGATCCTCGCCCTCGTGTCGAACTCCGTGTGGGCCGGCGCTGTGCTCGGTCTCGTCGGGGGTCTCATCGGCGTGTTCGTGATGCAGCGCGACATGGCTTTCGCCGTCCACGGCATCAGCGAACTGTCCTTCGCGGGCGCCGCGGGGGCGCTGCTCCTCGGGTTCGACGTCGTCACGGGGTCGATCGTCGGGTCGCTCCTGGCCGCGGGTCTCATCGGGTGGCTCGGCGCCCGGGTGCGCGACCGCAACTCGATCATCGGCGTGCTCATGCCGTTCGGCCTCGGCCTCGGCATCCTGTTCCTGTCCCTCTACAACGGCCGCAGCGCCAACCGCTTCAGCCTGCTGACGGGGCAGATCGTGTCGGTGCAGAACGCGCAGCTCGGCTGGCTCATCGCGATCTCGGCGTTCGTGCTGATCGCACTGCTGCTCATCTGGCGCCCCCTGAGCTTCGACTCGCTCGACCCGCAGTCCGCCGCCGCGCGCGGCGTGCCGACGACAGCAGTGTCGCTCCTGTTCATGCTGCTGCTCGGCCTCGTCGTCGCCGTCGCCGTGCACAGCATCGGCGCCCTCCTCGTGATGGCGCTCGTCGTGACCCCCGCCGCGGCCGCCGCGCGCGTCACCTCCGGCCCGCTCGCCCTGCCGCTCCTGTCCGCGGTGTTCGGCGTCACCGCGGCCGTCGGCGGCATCCTCCTCGCCGTCATGGGGACCCTCCCGGTGAGCCCGTACATCACGACGCTGTCGTTCCTCATCTATCTCGTGTGCCGCGTGGTCGGCGGCCGGCGCGACCGCGTCACGCGGTGAACCGGCGCGGGTTGCCCACCCAGCCTGCTCCAAGACCCCGCCGGTAGGATCGCCGCATGGTCGTCCAGCGCAACACCTGGCAGCGCGATCGCGTACGCGCGGCGCTCGGCGACGCCCCGGGCTTCGTCAGCGCCCAGGACCTGCACGCCGCGCTGCGCGACGACAACACCGGTATCGGCCTTGCGACGGTGTACCGGGCGCTCGCGACCCTCGCCGCGAGCGGGGAGGCGGATCAGCTGCAGAGCCCCGAGGGCGAGGCGATCTACCGCGCCTGCTCGACGACGGGGCATCACCACCACCTGATCTGCCGTTCGTGCGGCACGGCGGTCGAGATCGAGGCCCGCGAGGTGGAGGCTTGGGCCCAGCGCACCGCCGCCGCGCACGGCTTCACGCACGCCGAGCACGTCGTCGACATCTTCGGGCTGTGCGCCGCGTGCACGGCGGCCGCCGCGCAGGATGCCGGTGACTGACACCCTCGTCCCGCGCACGCAGCGACTCGAGCGGGACCCGCGCATCCGCCGCGCGCTGCTGTCGCTCGTCGGCGCGCTCGTCGTGGCCGCGCTCGTCGTGCTCGCACTCGTCTCGCCCGGTCCCGCCCTGCCGACGCGGCTGCAGGACGGGCTGACCCTGTCGATCAGCGTGCTGATCGAATCGATGCCGTTCGTGCTGCTGGGCGTGCTCCTGTCGATCGTCGTGCAGGTGTGGGTTCCGCCGGGGGTCATCGAACGGTGGATGCCTCGGCGCGCGTGGGCCCGCCGGATGGTGCTGTCGCTGCTCGGCATGCTCGTACCGGTCTGCGAATGCGGCAACGTGCCCTTCGCGCGCGGGCTCATGATGCGCGGGTTCACGGTTCCCGAGACGCTCACGTTCCTCATCGCCGCGCCGATCGTGAACCCCATCGTGATCATCACGACGCATCAGGCGTTCGGTTTTGACGACGGCATCCTCATCGCGCGTCTGCTCGGCGGCTTCGCGGTGGCGAACCTGATCGGATGGCTCTACACCAGGCATCCCGACCCCGACGCTCTTCTGACGGAGCGGTTCGCGGCCTCGTGCGAGCGCGCGCAGGATGCCGAGGCGGACCGCGCCGGTCGCGGCACCCGCAGCCTCGCCCAGTTCGTCATCGAGCTGCGAGCGGTCATGCCGGCGCTCGTCATCGGCTCGGCGCTCGCCGGCGCCGTGCAGGTACTCGTTCCGCGCGACGCGCTGCTCGCGATCGGATCGAACCCCGCCCTCTCGATCGTCGCGATGATCCTCCTCGCGATGATCGTGTCGATCTGCTCGAACGTCGACTCGTTCTTCGCCCTGTCGTTCGCGGCGACCTTCACCCCCGGGTCGATCGTCGCGTTCCTCCTCGTCGGGCCGCTCGTCGACGTGAAGATGCTGTCGCTGCTGCGCACGACGTTCCGGACCCGCGTGCTCGCGGCGCTCGTCGTGATCGTCGTGCTCTTCGCGATCGCCGCCGGATCGGTGGTGAACCTCCTTGCGTGACGTGCGTTTCACCGGAGCGCGGCTCCTCGGCGTCGGGCTCGCCGCCGGGCTCTCCGCCGTGACGATCGCCCTGTGGACGACGGGACGGCTCGCGCTGTACATCAACCCCGAGTCGACGTGGTTCGCGGTGTCGATGGCGATCATCGGGCTCATCGGGTGCGCCGTGAGCTTCGCGCTGCCCCGTGGCGCGGAGGACGACCACGGGCACGACCACGGCGAGGCCCACGGCCACGCCGAGCGCCGCAGTGTCTGGGCGACCGCGGCGACGGTGACCGGCGGGGTCCTCGCGACCGGTGTCGTCGCGGCGATCGTGCTCACCCCTCCCGCCACACTGTCCGCCGAGATCGCGATGCAGCGCGACACCGGCACGCCGCCGCTCTTCCAGGGCGCCGACACCGTCGCGCTGGCCGCGACCGGCGACACGGCCTCGTTCGGGGTCGGTGAGTGGGCGAGCGTGTTCGCGACGGCGACGAACCCCGAGGCGTTCGACGGCGATCAGGTGACGCTGACGGGCTTCGTCACACCCGGCGGCGACGGCTTCTCGCTGACCCGCCTCGTGATCACGCACTGCGTCATCGACGCGCAGCCCGCGAGCGTCGCCGTCGCCTCGAGCGACACGTACGAGACCGGCAAGTGGGTGACCGTCACCGGGACGATCCGCGACGACGGCGGCCGCCTCGCGATCCACGCGACGAGCATCGAGACGGTCGCCGAGCCCAAGGACCCGTATGAGTACTGACGCCGGAACCCGCCGCGGGCGCGCGCGGCGGCGGCGTTCCCGCGCGTTCTTCGTCGCCTTCGTCGCGGTGGTCGCGGTGCTCGGGATCGCGGGGCTCGCCGGTGCGGCGGTGACGATCGCCCAGGGGCCGCGTGTCACCCGCACGAGCGTCGACCCCGCTGCCGCGATCGACAACCCCGGGTCGCGCATCATCTTCACGACGACGCAGTCCCTCGCGAAAGTCTCGCCCGAGCAGGTGACGGTCACCCCCGCGACGGCCGTCACGGTCGACACGTCGGGCCGCAGCGTCGGCATCCGCTTCGCACAGCCGCTGTGGGATGACACGGAGTACACCGTGACGATCACCGGTGTCACGGGCGTCGGCGGAGGTCCCGCGCTCACGATCACGAAGAGCTTCCTCACCCCCGCACTCGACTCCTACGTGCTGCGGCGAGGCACCGGCGGGGACACGGTGTTCCGCACGGACCTGCAGGGCGACGCCGCCGTGCCGGTGTTCAGCGACCGGCAGATCGAGGACTTCCGGGCGACGTCGTCGCATCTCGTCGTCTCGACGCTCGACACCGACGGGCATTCGCACCTCACCGTCACGGACCTCGACGGCACGCATCCGCGCGAACTGCCGCTCCCCGGAACGGGCACCGTGACGAATCTGCAGAGCGCCGACCGAGGCAATCTCATCGGCTACACGTTCACGGATGCCACGGTGGGCAAGGCCGGCGCGCGCGAGAGCCTCCTGTTCACGGCGTCGCTCGTCGAGGCGCAGAAGGACACCGAACCCGCCGTCGTCGAGCGCTCGGGCGGCGAGTCGCGCGTCGACGACTGGCGGTTCGTCCCCGGCACCGACACCATCCTCATGCTGACCTTCGACGGGGCGCTCACCCTCGTCTCACCGTCCGGGGCGGCCCCCGTCGCGCTCGGCAACGCCGTGTCGATCGACGGCATCGCGCGCGGCTCCACGACGGTCGTCGTCGAGCGGGTCGACGGCCCTGCCGCGATCGATCTCGCCACGGCGAAGGAGGTGCCGCTGCCGCCGACCCAGCCCGCCCTCGGGCAGGTCAACACGGTCACGCCCCTCGCCGACGGCGGGACCCTCCGCACCCTCGCGATCGTCGACGGGTTCACGGTGCGCTCGACGACCGTGCACATCGTGGATGCCTCGGGTGCGGCCCGTCCCGTGTTCTCGATCGCCCCCGCCGACACCCTGCTCGAGACCTGCGTGTCGCCGAGCGGGCGCTACGCGGCATTCCTCATCGCCCCGAACGCCGTCGACAACCCGTACGACGCCCACCTCCTGCCGCTGCCGCAGAACGTGCAGACCCACGTCGTCTCGCTCGCCGACGGCAAGGACGTCGTCGCGCTCACCGGCTTCGACATCTCGTGGTGCCAGGCGCCACCGCGGGTATGACCGTGCTCGACACCGGCGGCCTCGTCCGTGCGACCCGCGCCGACCTCGACGCGCTGCCCCTCGAGGTCGCGCCGCGCCTGCTCGGCGCCGTCCTCGAGGTGACGACCGGCGGGGCGACGGGCGATGCGACGGTCGCGGTGCGGATCACCGAGGTCGAGGCCTACCACGGCGTCGGCACGGGAGACCGGCCCGACCCCGGATCGCACGCGCGCATGGGCCGCACGGCGCGCAACGAGGTGATGTGGGGCGAACCGGGGCACCTGTACGTGTACCTCAGCCACGGCATCCATTCGTGCGTCAACGTCGTGTGCGGGCCGGACGGGGTCGCGGGCGGTGTGCTGCTGCGCGCCGGCGAGATCGTCGAGGGCGTGGATGCCGCGGCGCTGCGCCGACCGGCTGCGCGGACCCCCCGCGACCTCGCGCGCGGACCCGGACGACTCGGCGATGCGGTGGGACTCCGCCATCCCCGTCACAACGGGATCGACGCGGTCACGGGCGCGCCGCAGGAGGGCGCCGTCGCGCGGCTGTGGCTGCCGGCATCCGTCCGCAGCGACATCTCGCGCGGACCGCGCGTCGGCGTCGCGGGCATCGCCGGGACGGGGGCGTTCCCGTGGCGGTTCTGGATCACCGGCGACCCCACCGTGTCGGCGTTCCGGTGGGGTCGCGGCGCGCGCGAGCTCAGCGAAGGCTCGTGACGGCGGCGTAGGTGGTCCGCAGCATCGTCAGCTGCCGTTCGTAGCGCGCGGCGATGACGATGAGCAGGATGCCTCCGATGCCGACCCACAGCCACCACGGGACGGCGCTGTAGGACGAGGAGATCCACGGCCAGAGTTGGGCGACGCCGTGGGTGAGCAGAACGATCGTGCCGATCACGAGCGGAGCCTGCAGGCGCCGGGTCGCGCCGATGACCACGAGGACGACCGCGACGACGCCGAGGGCGACGATCCGCCACAGCGCGTTCGGCAGCAGGTCGTGGAGGAGAGACGGCACGGTCGCGAGCAGTAGCCCCGGCCCGAGTGCGGGCCAAGAGCGGACGGCGGCATCCGTCCGCATGCGGTGGATGCCGAGGATCACGAGTCCCGCCGCGGGGGCGACCGTGACGACTTCGATCGGGTCGGCGGCGCCGGCCGTGACGGCGGTGCCCGCGACGACGACGAGGCCCGTTGCCGCGGCGATGAGCGGCGCGGGGCCGAACCTCGCCTGCAGCAGCCGACCGCCCACGGCGGTCACCGTGAGGACGGCGACCGCGACACCGGCGCGCTCGGTCGCGACCGAGGGGCTTCCCGTCCAGAGCAGGACCGCCTCCGCCACCGCCGCGACGGCGATCACCGCGGCGACACCGAAGCCCGCAGCCTGCGCGACGACGTCATCGCGCCGCGTGCGGACGGCCGCGGCGGCGACGAGGGCCGCGATCCCGAGACCGGCGAGCACCCAGGCATCCGGTTCGACGCCGCTCACCTGCTCGATGGCCACGAGGTGTACGAAGCGCACGCCGACCGCGACGAGCGCGACCGTCGCGGCGCCGACGGACAGGATGCCGGCGACCTGCAGCCACAGCGGGCGGGCGAGGACGAGCGCGGCGGCGACGGCGCCCGCGGTGCCGAGACCCGCGACGAGGAGCGTCTGGGCGAGCGATCCTTCGCCGCGGACGGCGATCGCGATCGCGACGAGCGCCGACCCGGCCGCCGCAGCGGCGGGCGAGAGACGGTCGTGTGCGAGGCGACGCCACAGCGTGACCGCGCCGCACGCGGCGATTCCGGCGCCGGCGACGACCGGGACGAGGAGGTCGTGCGGCTCCGGCAGTCGCAGCATCCCCAGCGCCCCCGCGAGGAACGTACCGCCCAGCAGCACGGTGACCGTGGATGCCCCGAGGCGCCGAGCGGGCGCGGGCGCCGTCGCGGTGACGCCCACCGCCGCGAGGAGGCTTGCCGTCACGAGGAGCCACGAGCGGCCCGGGTGGGCGCCTGCGAGAAGGCTCGGGGCCATCGCGGCGGCGATGCCGACGAGCCACGGGATCGACTCGCGCTCGGGCCACGTGAGCCCCGCGTGGGCGCGGCGGACCATCGCGACAGCGGAACCGGCGAGGAGGGCGGCCGCGAACGGCAGGCTCACGACCTCGACGGCGGGTACGGAGGGAATCGCGACGGCGGCCACGTACACCGCGCCGGCGACGGAGGACCAGCGCGTCGCGGCACCGAACGGCGTGCGCCCGAGCGCCGCGGCGACGACCGACAGCGCCAGCAGCGTCGCGAGTGCGCCGGTCGTGACGAGAGGCTCCGACCGGAACCACGTCATGACGGCCACAGCACCCGCACCGAGCACGATCGTCGCGGGGGGCGCGAGGAGGGCGAAGAGCCGCGGAGTCGACGCGGGTGCCGACGCGGGCGCCGGCGCGGGTGCCGACGCGGCTCCGGGTGCGGCCTGGACGGGTGTCGTGCGGCGCGTGAAGCCGACCGCGCCGATCAGCGCGGCTGCCGTGGGGAGAGCGGCCCACGCGGCGTTCGCGGCCGGGGCCCCCGGCCTGATGACCTCACCGAGCACGACGACCGCGGCGACGAGCGAGGTCGCAGCGGCGGCGACCGACACGGCCTCCGCGCGGCGGGCCGGCGTCCACGCGACGACGATGACGACGAGTGCGCCGACCACGGCGGTGACGATCGTGCGCGTGTCATCGACGCTTCCCGCGCTCCAGATCGCCGGGAGGACGAGGCCCGCCCCGAGACCGAGCACGGTCGAGACCGTCGCCTCGGCGTGGCGGCGGAGCCACGTGAGCACGCCCGCGAGAGCGAGGAGCCCCACGGCCGGGACGACCGAGTACGCCTCGGCGGCGGGACGAGCGCCGAAGACGTCGCCTCGCGCGACCGCCGTCGTGAATGCGCCGATCGCGAAGGCGCTCGCCGCCCAGATGAGCAGGCGTCGCGGCGCGAGCATCGTCGGGACACCGTCGAACGCGGCGGTCGGCACGCCGGGGAGCGCGGCGGTGCGCGGCGCAGCCCACCCGCGGGTCACGCTCGTCGCCGCGAACAGGACGGCGATGAGCGTGAGCACGAGCCACGCGAGGTCGCTGCGCACCTGCCACGCGACGAGGGCCGTGGCGACGACCGTGCCGATGTCACCCGCGGCGCGGACGGATGCCACCGGCCGCCGAATGCCCGCCACGGCGTTGCCCACCGCGAGAGCGGCGAACGCTCCGACGGCGAGCGGAGGCGCGGCATCCGGCCAGCCGCCCGCATCGCAGACGGCGATGATGACCGCGCCGGCAGCCGGGGCGAGGAGCACGGCGGCGAACGAGCGGATGCCGATGGGGAGCCCCCCGCGGACCGTCGCCCAGGCCGTCACGGCGAGGGCGCACAGCAGGAGCACCCCGCGCACGATCGCCGCGACGGGTTCTCCGACGGCCGCGGAGACGCCGCCGCCTGCCGTGATCCCTGAGCCGCCCGGAAGTGCGGTGAGTGCCGCCGGGAGGAGCGAGAGTGCGCCCACCACGAGGCCCGCCCAGGCGAGGGCGGAACGTTCGACGCTCGGGCGAAGCGCGAGCGCCAGGGCGAGGGTCGCCACGGCGACCCACTGCACGAGGGCGAACGCGGCGCGGCCTTCGCCCCCCGCGAGCCCCGCGATCGCCGCGATCGCCTGCGGGGCGACGAGGGCGCTCACCGTTGCGATCGCGACCGACGCGACGGTCAGCGTGACCCGCACGGGGCCCGACACGCGCGCGGCACGGGCGAACACCGGCGGCAGGGCGACCGCGGCGAGGGCGGAGATGATCCAGAGCCAGGCCGATGCCATCCCGGTCGTGTATGCCGCGAGGGCGCCGAGGACGAGCGGTCCCGACCACACTCGTGCCGCATCCTGGGGCCCCACCCGCCCGGCCGTCCGCTCGGCGAGTGCGAGGGATGCGCCCGCGACGGCGAGCCCCGTGCCCGTCGCCACGATCGGCACCCCCGACGCGACGGCGGCGACGAGGAGCAGCCCGGCCGCGACGCCGGTGGTCGCCGGGAGCACGGCCCGGGTTCGCAGCGTCGGCGCGATGGCGGCGAGGACGATCAGGAGGACCGCGCCGGCGAGCGGCAGCCAGGCCGTGTCGAGCCGCGGCGGTTGCGCGGCATCCGTTTGCCACGCAACCCAGTTCGACACCGCGCCCGCCGCCTGCGCAAGCCAGAGGAGAGCGGCGAACCCCAGGCTGAGGAGCGCGATGATCGTCGATGTCCAGACGGCGATGCGCGGGATGCCGATTGCGACGCGGAAGCGATCCACGACGACGGCGACGAGGACCGCGAGGACGGGCGCGAGCACGAGCAGGGTCCAGGGCTCGCCACCGTACAGCGCGAGCTGCCAGCCGACGGTGCCCGCCGCGGCGACGCCCGTTGCGGCAGCGGCACCGCCGAGGGTGTTCGCCCAGCTCACCGCGAGGACCTCGGTGCGACGACGCAGCACCGCCCACCAGACGCCGGCGATCACGACGATCGCCGGCGTGATCCAGAGAAGGAACGAGGTGTCGGCGGCGGCACCGCCGAACAGCGACGAGAGGTAGGCCGCGGCGAGGGCGACGACGCCGAGCGCCGCGAGGATCGTCCGCTCGATGACGGAGTCCGCGTGCGCGGCCGACCAGGGGGCCGGGAGGGCGACGGTGAGCGCGCCCACGGAACCGGCGGCGAGGCCCACGACGAGTGCATGGCCCGTCGCGAGATCCGTGGCACCCCCGGCGAGGAGTGCGACGCCGACGGGGACGAGGAGCACCGAGGAGATGTCCGGCGCGCGCAGCCGCGAGATGCGCGCCCACGCGCGGCACAGCACCGCGACGGCGAGGATCGCGAGGCCGCCGTAGACGGCGGGGCGGAGTGCGTCAGCGGCGAACAGTCCGTTGGCGCGCACGGCCCAGGCATCCAGCCCGATGAGGATGATGCCGATGACGGCGATCGCCTCCGCCGTCGAGGTGAGCCCCCGGCGGCGCAGGAGCGACGCGGTCACGATCGTCGCGAGCGTGATGGCGCCGATGATGAGGGCGCGGACGGCGATGCTCGCGACGAACCACGCGACCGTCAGGAAGAAGATCGCGGCGATGCCGACGAGGCTCACGCCGACGATGAGCAGGAGCGTCGGAACCGTGATGCGTCGTCGTGCGCGTGCGGGCGCGGCCGGGCGCGCGGGCGACGCCACGTTCCGCACGGGGGACGCCGGCGTGGTGGGTGCCGGCACGGCGGGCGCGGGCGCGGTCGGAGCCGGCA
>JASCPG010000071.1 GCA_029960085.1 Microbacteriaceae bacterium PS02067
GCGGAGCGAGTGGAAACGTCTGTGCTGCGGGGACGTTTCGACTCGCGGCTGCGCCGCTCGCTCAACGACCGGGGGTGGTGTCTGACTCCTGGTCGTTGACCGAGCGGAGCGAGTGGAAACGTCTGTGTTGCGGGGACGTTTCGACTCGCGGCTGCGCCGCTCGCTCAACGACCGGGGGTGGTGTCTGACTCCTGGTCGTTGACCGAGCGGAGCGAGTGGAAACGTCTGTGCTGCGGGGACGTTTCGACTCGCGGCTGCGCCGCTCGCTCAACGACCGGGGGTGGTGTCTGACTCCTGGTCGTTGACCGAGCGGAGCGAGTGGAAACGTCTGTGCTGGGGGCGTTTCGACTCGCGGCGGGGCCGCTCGCTCAACGACCGGGGGGTGGGGGTGCGGGGCCGCTCGCTCAACGACCGGGGGGGCGGGGTCGGGTCAGAGGGGGGCGACGTCTACGGAGACGCGGAGGGTGGAGCGCTTCGCCTTCGTGAAGATGATGCCCTTCACGGGTGAGACGTCGCCGTAGTCGCGGCCCCACGCGACGGTCACGTACCGGTCGTTCGCCCACTGGTTGTTGGTCGGGTCGATCGCGAGCCACTGGTCGGTGCCGGGGAGCCACACGGCGAGCCAGGCGTGCGAGGCATCCGCACCGAACACGCGCTCCTTGCCGGGCGGCGGCTGCGTCGCGAGGTACCCCGACACGTACCGCGCCGCGACGCCGTGCGAGCGCAGGCACGCGAGCGCGACGTGCGCGAAATCCTGACAGACGCCCGCCCGGGCGCGCATCGCGTCGGCGACCGTGCTCGTCACCGTCGTGGCCGTCTTGTCGTAGTCGAAGTCGCGGAAGATCCGCTCCATGAGGTCGGTCGCCGCCTCGCCTATCGGGCGGCCCGGCGTGAGCGAGACCGCACCGTACTCGGCCGCCTCGGGCACGTGCTGCACGCGCACCGATTCGAGCGCGTACTCGGTGGCGCTCCACGCACCGGGCAGGTGCGGGTGCAGGATCGGGCGGGCGAGCTCCCACGGCTGGGCGAGGGCGTCGGCGTCGTAGTCGGGGACCTCCACCGTCACGTCGCTCGACGAGGTGATCGTGAGCTCCGCGTGCGGGTCGGTCAGGTGGAAGTACGTCGAGGCGTTGCCGAAGTAGTCGGTGTCGGCGGCGAGATCGCCCGGGGCGGGGTCGACGGCGACGTCGGATGCCTCGACCCGCTGCCACGGCAGTTCGCGCGGCATCAGATGGAACTGGCCCACACTGTCCTGCACGGGCTTGCTGTACGTGTAGGCCGTGCGATGCCACACCCGGTAGCGCATCACGAGCGGGCCTCCATGACCTCGATGAGCGACAGCTCCGACAGCGGCACCGCGGGCGGTCCGCTCTCGAAGTGTAGGTGGCGGACGGCGTCGTAGAGCTGCTCGAGCTGACCCTTGACGTGTGCGAGGAAGTCGACCAGACCGTCGCGGCGACCCTTCGTGATGGCGCCGAGCGACGTGACGTCGACCGCGTCGAGCTCCGTCTCGAGATGGTCGAGCAGGCGTTCGGCGCGTGTCGACCCGGTCGAAGCGGGCATCGCAGCCAGGTGCGTGCGCAGCTCCCCGAGCGCGAACGACAGGGAGCGCGGGTTGCTGCGATCCTGCAGCAGCAGGTCGAGGACATCCGCGGCGCGCACCAGCCCGCGGTACCGGCGGCGATAGGTCACGACGCTCTCGGATGCCAGCAGCACCGCCTCCAGCACGCTCTTCGTCGCGCGGGCATCGTGCCGCTCGGCGAGCCCCACGGCGAGCAGTTCGCACAGCTGCAGCCCGCGCTCGAGGTGGCGCCCCGCCTCGATCATGTGCCACCCGGTGTCGCGGATCATGTTCGCCGTGACGCCGTAGAGGGAGAGCATCGCGGCGAGCATACGTCCACCCGACTCCGCCGTGCGGTGCGGGTGCGCGGAGCTGCGGAGGGCGCGCGTCGCGCGGTCGATGTTCGCGAAGACGCGCCACGTGTCGCCGGAGAGCTGATCGCGCACGCCCTCCATGGCATCCCGCAGTCGGGCGATTGAGTGCGCCGCCGAGCCCGTGCGCTTCGCGTCGAGCAGGAGCGAACGGAACTCGGCCTCCGGGTCGAGGGAGCGCAGGCCCGCGAGGTTCCCGAGCGCGTCCAGCAGCACGCGCGGGGTGTCGGCGATGACCCCCGCCGTGTAGGCGCCGGGCTGATCGAGTTCCTGCTGCGCCGCGAGGAGGAGCCGCAGCAGGTCCTCCGTGCGCTCGGCGTACCGCCCGATCCAGAACATGTCGGCATGCGCGCGGGGTGCGAGAGGCGGGATCGAGCGCGCCGACGACCCGCGTGGGGTGGACGTGATCTCGCCGAGGTTCTGGTCGGGGTCGGTCTCGGCGCTCTTCAGTACCCAGACATCCTTCGTGCGCGGCGGGGCATCCGGGTGCTCGCGCACGGTCGCGAGGCCGCCGACGAGCGGGCGGTATGCGGAGCCGTAGCGGAGGGTGAACGCCCGGAGGGTCAGCGGCTGCGCTGCGGCATGGCCGATCCCGCGGCGCGTCACGCCGTCCATGCTCCACACGGGCGTCTGTGAGAGGGCGAGCTGCTCCTGCCCGACGAACCGGTGCGGCGCGGCGACGACCCGCGCCGCGAGCTCGTCGGGGGAGAGGTCGGCGAGCGCCCGCCGCGGCTCGTCGATCGAGCGGATCCGGAGCGTCGGATCGCCCGCGGCGAGGCGGTCGAGCACGAGCGTGCGGGATGCCTCGTCGCCGCACCACCACGTCGGTGCGGACGGCAGGCGGAGCTGCTCGCCGAGGAGCGCCTCGCAGGCATCCGCGAGATAGGGGAGCAGGGCCGGGTTCTCGAGGACTCCCGCACCGAGGCCGTTGACGAGCCGCACGTTGCCACGGCGCACGACCTCGGTGAGGCCCGCGACGCCGAGGCGCGAGCCGCCGCGCAGTTCGAGCGGGTCGCACCAGGCAGCGTCGACGCGGCGGATGACGACGTCGATGCGGTCTGTGGGCCGCTTGTGCGGCCAGCCGGCGGGCTTCATCCACACGAACCCGTCGCGCACGACGAGGTCGCTGCCCTGCACGAGCGGGAAGCCCAGGGCGTTGGCGAGGAATGCCTGGTCGAAGGCCGTTTCGCTGAGGGTTCCCGGGGTGAGGATGACGACGCGCGGATCGTCGACCGTGTCGGCGACGGCCGAGAGCAGCGCCGCCCGGAGGGCCGCGTAATACGGGTCGAGGTGGTGGAGGCTGCTCTCCTGGAAGAGGTCGGGCAGCACTTGCGAGATGACGCGGCGGTTCTGCGCGGCGTACCCGAGCCCCGACGGCGCCTGCACGCGGTCGGCGAGGGCGTGCCACTCGCCGTCGGCGTCGCGACCGAGGTCGACCGCCGACAGGAGCAGCGGATGCGGGTCGACGGCGCTCGCCCGCGCGAGGGGGCGCAGATACCCGCTGTGCCCGAGGATGACCGCGGACGGGACGATCCCCTCGCGCAGCAGCCGCCGTTCGCCGTACACATCGACGAGGATCGCGTTGAGCAGTTCGGCGCGCTGGGCGAGTCCGACTTCCAGCGGAGCCCACCCGGAGGCATCCAGCACGAGCGGCATGGGGTCGAGCTGCCACGGCTGCGGGCCGCTGTCGGCTCGCACGTACGAGACGCCGTCGTCGGCGAGGAAGCGCACGATCTCGCCGTCGACGCGATGCAGATCGTCGGCCGTGAGGGCGAGAGCGTGGGATGCCAGCGACTTCCACCCCGGGCGGAACCCCCCGTCGGCCTCGACCACTTCGTCGTAGCGCGTCTGCTCGGCGGTGCCGATGAGTGGCAGCGTCGGCTGCGACACGGCGGCGGCATACTCGCGCAGCACACTCACGGCAGCCCCCTTTCGCAGACGACGGCGCATCCGCGGCCTCGGATGCGCCTGGGTCCAGCGTAGGGGCGTCGACACGCCGTGCCGCGCATCGCCCAATACAGTGGTGCCGTGACCGCCTTCACCGTCCGCCCCGCCCGCACGGCCGATGTGCGTGGCATCCTCGCGCTGCTCGAGCCGTGGGTGCAGCGACGGATCCTGCTCGGCAAGGACGTCGTCACCGTGTACGAGGCGGTGCAGGAGTTCGTCGTCGCCGAAGCCGACGGCGAACTCATCGGCTGCGGCGCGCTGCACGTCATGTGGGAGGACCTGGGCGAGATCCGCACCCTCATCGTGGCGGATGCCTGGCTGCACCACGGTGTCGGCGGTGCGGTCGTCGGCGCGCTCGAGGAGCGGGCGCGGGTGCTCGGACTGTCGCGGCTGTTCTGCCTCACCTTCGAGGTGCCCTTCTTCACGCGCCGCGGGTTCACCCCCATCGGCGAGCAGATCGTCGACCCGGACGTCTACTCACAGCTGCTGCGAAGCCCCGACGAGGGCGTCGCCGAGTTCCTCGATCTCGCGCACGTCAAGCCCAACACGCTCGGCAACACCCGGATGCTCAAGCAGCTCTGAGCGGGCGTCGCCCGTAGCCTGGAGGCGTGAGCACCCCGCACCGACCCTCCGCCGCCGTCTACCGGCGTCGGCGGATCGTCGCCGTGCTCCTCGTCCTCGTCGTCGCGGCGGCGATCGTCCTCGCGGTGTGGCAGCCGTGGCGCGGCGCGGCGAAGGCCGGAGCATCGCCGACGCCCGGCGCGACAGCGACGACTCCGGCGCCCACCTCAGCGACACCCGCAGCATCCGAGACGCCCCCGCAGACCCCGGTCGAGACGCCCGTGGCGCCGGCGCCCGACCCCTCGGCCTCCACCACCGAGCCGGCGATCGCGACGTGCACGACCGCTGACATCACGGTGCAGGCCGTCACCGACAAAGACTCCTACGGGGCGGGGGAATTGCCGCAGCTGTCGATCACGATGTCGAACACGTCGGCGAAGCCCTGCCTCATGAACGTCGGAACGACGACGCAGGCGTTCGTCATCATGAGCGGCCCCGACACGTGGTGGCGCTCGACGGACTGCCAGACCGAGCCGAGCGACCAGGTCGTGCAGCTCACCGCGGGGCAGACGGTGACGAGCGTCACGCCCCTCACCTGGGATCGCACGCGGTCCTCGGTCGACACGTGCGATTCGACGTCTCGACCGCAGGCGCGTGCCGGCTACTACAACCTGCAGGTCTCGATCGGCGGCATCCAAGGGGCCGACACCAAGCAGTTCCGACTGCGCTGACGACCGCGGCAACGGTTCACCTACGCGTCGTCCGCTGTATATCAGTTCCTGAGAGCATTCTCATCGCCTGTCGCCACTTTGGGGGACATCGCGGCGGATTACGCGCGTAACCTTGACATAGTTCCTCCAGCGGCCGCCCGTAGTCCCCAGCTGCGGATACCGGCGACGCACCCCAATCGGCGCCGGTCCTGGATGTCACGCGGAGTGAGCTTTGGCCCTCTCGATCCCCCCAGTCCCCAATGTAGGGATCGAGAGGGCCCCCCTCTTTTCGGAGGCCGCGGGCTTGCGGCTCGACCACTCTTCTAGGCTGGATGCCATGGCCGGCAAGAAGCGCGCGAAAGCGCCCCTGGAGTTCCGCAACCCGCAGCTCGCGGATGCCCTGCAGACCCAGGACCTCGCGGCGCTCGCCTTCGCGCTGCGTCACGGGCCGACGGTCGTGCCCCTGATGCGCGCCGGCCAGCGAGACGACCCGCGCGACAGCGGAGAGGTGTGGACGTACCGCGATCCCGCGACGGGGGACGTCGCGCTGCTCCTGTTCAGCGACGCGGCGAACAAGCCCGCGACGCTCCCGCCTGCCGTCGGCCTGCAGTCGCCCGGGTGGCTGCGGGCCTTCCTCGGCGCGCATGAGGACGAGATCACCACGGTGTTCTTCGACCTCATGGGGCCGCACCCGATGCAGGCATCCCCGGCCGACATCATCGAGGCGCTGGACGCATAAGTCCGCCGCCGCGACGGATCGCCCGGGGCCGTGCCCGAGGACAGCTGTCAGAAGGTGGGCTTGTCGCCGGGTTCGCGGGGGTGCAGCCGCGCGAGGTCGCGCAGGGCGCCGCGCAGATCCGTGGAAGCCGTGTCGACCATCGATCGGTACCCGAGGCGTGTCGCCTCGGTCCGGCGCTGCTCGTGCTGCGTGACGGCGCGGATCTCTCCGGCAAGGCTGAGTTCGCCGATCGCGACGAGCTTCGCGGGGTTCGCGCGGCCCGTGACGGCGCTCGCGACGGCGAGGGCGATCGCGAGGTCGGCGGCGGGCTCGACGAGCCGTACTCCACCGACCGTCGAGACGTAGACGTCCTGGTCGGAGACGCGGATGGCGGCGCGTTTCTCCAGCACGGCGAGGATCATCGCGACGCGCGCGCTGTCGACGCCGCTCACGACCCGGCGCGGGTTCGGGCCCGACCCGGGGAGGGTCAGCGCCTGCACCTCGACGGGCAGCGCGCGGCGGCCCTCGAGGGCGACCGTCACGCACGTGCCCGGTTCGCGCGAGCCGTGCCCGAGGAAGAGGGCGCTCGGGTCGGGGACCTCGGCGATGCCGTGCTGGGTCTGTTCGAAGCATCCGACCTCGTCGGTCGCGCCGAAGCGGTTCTTCAGTGCGCGTACGAACCGCAGCGACGTCTGGCGGTCGCCTTCGAAGTGGCAGACGACGTCGACGAGGTGTTCGAGGATCCGCGGCCCCGCCACCTGGCCGTCCTTCGTGACGTGCCCCACGAGGATGACCGGCAGGTTCCGCTCCTTCGCGACGCGGATGAGGGTGGATGCCACTTCGCGCACCTGGCTCGGGTGACCGGCCGACCCGTCGACGAGGCTCGAGGCGACGGTCTGCACCGAGTCGACGATGAGGAGGTCGGGCTCCGTCTCGTCGACGTGACCGAGGATCGTGGCGAGGTCCGTCTCGCTCGCGAGGTAGAGCTCGTCATGGAGCGCGCCGGTGCGTTCGGCGCGCAGGCGCACCTGCCCGAGCGACTCCTCACCGCTGATGTAGAGGACGCGACGGCCGGCCGCTGCCGTGTGGGCGGCGACGTCGAGCAGCAGCGTCGACTTGCCGACGCCGGGTTCGCCGGACAGCAGGATCGCGGCGCCCGGGACGATGCCGCCGCCGAGGACCCGGTCGAACTCCCCGACACCCGTCGTGCGGCGAGGAGTCTCGCGGGTGTCGATCGCGGTGATCGGGCGCGCCGAACGCGTCGGAGCGAGGGGAGTCGTCGCGGGGCCGGAGATCCCGGTCGACGTCGCAGCCTCGACGACGGTGCCCCATTGCTGGCACTCACCGCAGCGGCCGATCCATTTCGCGCTCGTCCACCCGCACTCCGTGCAGCGGTACGCCAAGGTCGTCGCCGCGCGTTTGGATGCCATGGAGTCAGGCTAGTCGTGGCATCCGACACGCCCGTTCAGGGCGCGCACACGTGCGTCGTCGCGGTCAGCGCAGCGAGTCGGCGACGTCGCGCAGTGCGTCGGCGGAGTGGCGGAACAGCTCCAGCTCGCGGTCGTCGAAGGCCGTCTGGTGGATCGGTTCGGCACCCGCGCCCGAGACGATGGAGGGGAGGGACAGGGCGACGCCGCTGATGCCGTGGAAGTCGTTCAGGACGGTGGAGACCGGCATCACCGAGTGCTCGTCGTTGAGGATCGCCTCGACGATGCGGGCGCTCGACAGGCCGATCGCGTAGTTCGTCGCGCCCTTGCCCTGGATGACCTTGTACGCGGCATCCCGCACGTCGACGGCGATCTGGTCGAGCTCGGCGGCCGTGAACTTCGGCTGCCCGTCGAGGGGCTCCCAGTCGAGGATCGGCACCGAGCCGATCGTGGCGTGCGACCACAGCGGGAACTCGGTGTCTCCGTGCTCGCCGACGATGTACGCGTGCACGCTCGAGATCGAGACGCCCGCGCGCTGCGCGATCTTCCAGCGCAGGCGCGACGTGTCGAGCACCGTGCCGGAGGCGAAGACCCGCTGCGACGGGAGGCCGGTGACCTCCTGTGCGAGGACCGTCAGCACATCGCACGGGTTCGTGACGATGACGAAGGTGGCATCCGGCGCGACCTCGAGAAGCTGCGGCATCATCGACTTCAGGATGCCCGCGTTGACGCCCGCCAGCTCGGTGCGGGTCTGGCCGGGCTTCTGCTTCGCGCCGGCGGTGATCACGACGACGTGCGACCCCGCCGCGACGCTGATGTCGGCGCCGCCCGTGACGTCGCTCGAGCCCGTGAACTGCGAGCCGTGAGCGAGATCGAGGACCTCCGCCTCGGTCTTCTCCGCGGCGATGTCGTAGAGCGCCACGTGGCGGGCGGACTCACGGATCAGGGCGGCGTATGCGACGGAGGATCCCACCGCTCCCGCGCCGACGACGGTCAGTTTCGAGTTCTCGATCGCGCTCATGGCTTCAGTCTGACAGTGTGCCGGTCCCGGCGCCAGCGAGAGGTGCGGTCGCCGCCGATCGACCGGGGTTTCGCACTCCCAGGGCGGAGACGATCGCGCCGGCCACCAAGAGCGCTGCCGTGGTCCACGCGGTCCGGTGGAAGCCGGCGAGGTCGATCGCACCACCTGCGATCGCCGCGAGCGCTGCGATGGCGAGCAGGCCGGCCACGCGGGCGACGGCGTTGTTCACGGCGGAGGCGATGCCGGCCCGCTCCGGCGAGGCCGACCCGAGGATCGCGGCGGTCAGAGGCGCGACGGTGATGGCCAGACCCAGCCCGAGCGTGATCATCGCGGGCAGGACCTGCCACCAGTAGTCGAAGTCCGCCCCGACGAGCAGCAGCAACAGGCATCCGATCGCCATCACGAGAGGACCGACCGTCATGAACACGCGGGGGCCGACGCGGCCCGACCACGACCCGATCCGCGCGCTCAGCGCGATCACGAGGATCGTCGTCGGAAGTCCCGCGAGACCCGCGAGAGTCGCGGACAGTCCCGCCCCCTGCTGCAGGTAGACCGCGACGACGAACCCGTTGAGCGACAGCGCGGCGTAGATGAACAGCGTGGCGAGGTTTCCCGCGGCGAACGTCCGACTGCGGAACAGATCGAGCGGCAGCAGCGGAGCATCCGTGATGCGCTGGCGTACGACGAACCCGACGAGCAGCAGGATGCCTCCGGCCAGTGCCGCCCACAGCCAGGGCGCAGCAGGGCCGCCGTTCGGAAGCTCGATGAGGGCGAACACGCCGAGCCCGAGTCCGAGTGTGCACAATGCGGCGCCGCCCCAGTCGATGCGGGCGCCCGTGCCACGCGACTCGGGGACATCGAGACGGGTGAGCAGCCCGAGCGCCGCGCCGATGGGGAGGACGTTGATGAGGAAGACCCAGCGCCACGAGGTGTGGTCGACGATGATCCCTCCGAGCAGGGGACCGACGATCATCGCGCCGGTCGTCAGCGCCGTCCACACGCCGATCGCGCGGGAACGCACCGGCTCCTGCATCGTCGCGGTGATCAGCGCGAGCGAGCTCGGCACGAGGAACGCGCCCGCGACGCCCTGCACCGCCCGCGCCGCGACGAGCAGTTCGATGGTCGGCGCGGCGGCGACGGCGACCGAGGCGAGTGCGAACCCGATGAGGCCGATCCGCAGTACGAGCACGCGACCGTACGCGTCGCTCGCCGCTCCCGCGAGAAGGATCAGCGCACCGAGGGTGACGAGGTAGGCATCCACGGTCCACTGCTGGGTGGACAGGCCGCCGCCGAGTTCGCGGGCGATCGCCGAGAGCGCCACGTTCACGACCGTGCTGTCGAGGAACGCGACGAACGAGCCGAGCACCGCGATCGCGACGACGAGTCGTTGCTGCGTGGTCATCCGCCCGGTCATGGGTCCACGGTACGGCCATGCGCCGACACCGTCATCGGGGCCGCCGTCACCGCGCCGCTCGCACGCGTTCGCGGCATCCCCCGGCGTGTCGTAGGATGGTCGACGGTGACGTGTCCGAGCGGCCGAAGGTGCAACTCTCGAAAAGTTGTGTAGGGTAACCCCCTACCGTGGGTTCAAATCCCACCGTCACCGCCATCGTCGAAGCCCCGCGATCCCTTGCAAGCACTGGGATCGCGGGGCTTCGTTCATTCCCCAAATCACCCGTTTGGGAAAGAATTGGGAAAAGCCGGTTCGCAAGCACCCCTGAGCCCGCGTCAGCGATCATCCGCCCGGTGCGCACCAGCGAACGTCGTACTGCGGAGCGGAGAGAACCCTTCGTCTATGCGCGGGGTGCAACAGCCGCGCTTCGCGCGCGGCTGAGTGCGTCGGCGACGTAGTCGAGATCGTCGTCGAAAAGGTCTGCGTACGTGTCAAGGGTCATCGCCGCGGAGGCGTGGCCGAGCATGCGCTGGACGGCCTTCACGTTGGCGCCGGCGCTTACAGAGAGGCTGGCGGCGGTGTGCCGCAAGTCGTGAGGAGTCACCCGTCCGAAGGTGGGGTCTGCCGCCATCGAACGCTTGACCGCGGCGGCGAACCATCCGTCCTGGGAGTTCGGTCGGATCATGTGACCGAAGCCGTCGCCGAACAGGGGCGACTCCTGGCCTTTGCCGGACATCGCTTCCTGCACGTCGGCGACGAGAAAGTCGGGGAACGGCACCGACCGTGAGACGTGCGTCTTCGGGGTGCCGACATGTAGTTTGCTTCCGACGAGCACTGCGTTCTCCTGGACGAACACGCGCCGGCGTCTGAGGTCGACGTCTTGCACACGCAGCCCTGTGACCTCGCCCCACCGCATGCCCGTGTAGGCAAGGAAGTAGACCAAGACTGGGTAGCGCGACTCATGAGCCAGCAACTCCACCTGTTCGTGTGACAGATATACCCGCCGCTTCGGCGTCTTCTTGGGCAGTCGGATGCCACGGGCCGGATTGTCCGCAATGCGACGATCGCGCACCGCGGTGTCGAGGATTGCAGCCAGGATGCCGTAGGAGCGGATGACGGTTGCGGGCCCACGGTGTTGCGAGAGCTCGGTCACCCATGCGCGAACATCGCTGTACCTGATCTCTCCGACCGGAATGAGCCCCCAGCGGGTATTCACATGCACGCGCCATGCTGACTCGAGGGGATGCAAGGACGAGGGCTTGAGTACCGCGGCTTGATCGGCGAGCCACAGCGCGCCGAGCTCAGCGATCCGCGCTTTCGCGTCGCTGGGATCGAAGAACTTCTTCTGCGAGATCGACGCGGACACGGACGCGAGAAAATCCTCGGCCTCGCGCTTGGTCCTGAACCCCGGGGGCGAACAGGGGTGTCAGGGCGAGCGTGCAGACGAGTGCGGCCGTGGTGGCGGCACCGAGTGCACGACGTCGGACAGGCGAAGGCATGAGTGTCCTCAGGTCGCGCGGGCGAGGATGCTCTCTGACTATCGGCGCGGGGTGGCGCGCGCGTGACGTTCGGGTGAACGGACGGCATCCGCCGGGCCCGCATCGGGGCATTGCGCGACTGTGACCGGTCACAGTATGGTGGACCGCGACAGCCCGGGCACGTCGTCGTGCCCACGACCCCCCAGGAGCCTCCGTGTCGACGATGACCCTGTCCACTCCAGCCCGGCGACGCCTCGCCGCGCTCACGACCGCGCTGCTCGTCGGCTCGGGAGCCGTCGCCGTCGTCGCGACCCCCTCCGTCGCGGCAGACCGCACCCCGGTCCTCGTCGGCAGCCTGCAGAGTGAGATCGGATGCCCCGAGGACTGGGCCCCCGCGTGCGCCGCGAGCACCCTCGAACCCGTCGACGGCACGTCGCAGTATGCGCAGACGTTCGACGTGCCCGCCGGCACTTACGAGTACAAGGTCGCGCTGAACGGCACGTGGGACGAGAGCTACGGCGCCGACGGCGCACCGGGGGGCGCCAACCTGCCCCTGACGATCGACGGACCCGCCACGCTCCGCTTCGTCTACGACGACGAGAGCCACCGCATCGGGGTCGAGGTCGAATCCCTGGCATCGGGATACACCGCCGCCGATGACGCGCTGGTCGCCGCGCCGGTGCGTCAGGCCGGCGACGGCAAGCAGTTCTACTTCGTGATGACCGACCGCTTCGCCAACGGCGACGCCCGCAACGACACCGGCGGCCTCGCCGGCGACCGGCTCACGACCGGGTTCGATCCCACGTCGACCGGCTTCTACAACGGCGGGGACCTTGCCGGCCTGCAGCAGAACCTCGACTAGGGCATGTCTGACAATTGCCGGGTCCAGGCGATGACGGCGTTGAGGATGACAGCGGCCCGGTAGGTGATCGCGAGTTTGTCGTAGCGGGTGGCGAGTCCTCGCCATTGCTTGATGTGGCAGTAG
>JASCPG010000072.1 GCA_029960085.1 Microbacteriaceae bacterium PS02067
GGCGACAACCCCTTCGAGGGGCGTCGCCGGACGCTCCAGTGGCCGCTCGACCCGCTCGGGTCGAGACGGCCCGCCGTGACCCGAGCCGTGCAGGCGGTGCGGCAGGCGCAACACGACGCCGAGAGCGCGCCGCCCGCCCCCGATCCGGAGCTCGCGCTCCTGCTCGCCGAACGCGAGGCGCGGGAGAATCCGGGCCCGCCGGTGGCTCCCGTGCGCATCCCCGCGTCACGGTTCAAGGACTTCGTCGGCGACGCGCCGGCCCTCGGCCGTTCGATGCCGGAGCGCCCCTACCGTCAGACCCGCCTCGGCACGCTCTTCCACGCGTGGGTCGAGCAGCGGTCGGGGCTCACGGGTGTCGGGGCATCCCTCGACGACGCGCTGTGGGAGCTCGACGAAGACCTCGCACCGGGGGAGGACGCCGAATCGTCGGCCCTCGCCGCTCTGCAGCAGCGGTTCCTCGCGTCGGAGTGGGCGGCGCTTCAGCCCATCGAGGTCGAGACCGAGATCGACGTGGCCGTCCCCGACGCCCTCGGCGACGGTCGCCCGCACGTCATCATCTGCAAGCTCGATGCCGTGTACCGTCGCGGCGAACGGATCGAGATCGTCGACTGGAAGACGGGGCGCCCGCCCCGGACGGCGGCCGAGCGCGAGGAGCGCCTGCTGCAGCTGCGGCTCTACCGCGACGCCTACCACGCGCGGCACGGCATCCCGCGCGACCTCATCGACGTCGTGCTCTACTACGTCGCCGACGACGTGATCCTCCGCGACTGACGCGGCGCGAGGGTGGCGCTCAGGCCGTCCCGGTCCAGCGGCGCAGGGCGTTCCGTGCGGCCGCATCGGGGTCGTCCGAGCCGACCTCTTCGTCCTCTGATTCGGCCGCGGCAGGCACCTCACCGGTGGCGTTCAGCCCCGTCCACGCGGACAGTTCGATGGGGGCCGTCGCATCGGGGTCGACCACACCCGTCGCGGTGCTCGCCTGCTCGATCAGGGTCGACAGCGTGTCGGCGTCGTACGTGTCGGTGTGCATCGAGGTGTCGACGGGTCCGGCCGACCCGGACGGCACGCGGGCGCTCGCGGCGATCGCGTCATCGGCGGTCACGGCCCCCGGGGTCACGGCGGGTTGATCGCGGACACTCTCATCGAGCGAGCGGAGAAGCGCGACGGCGTCGTCCACGACGTCTGCCGCGCCTGTCGTGTGCCCGTGCACGAGCCACCGCGCGAACTCGAGCTCGGCGTGCAGGCGCGCACGTTCGGCGAGCTGCGGGTCGGGCGCGCGGTGCGACGCGTGGGCGTACGTGTCGAGCACGTCATCGCGTGCGTCGGGTGCGGATGCCGTCCAGCGGAGGTCGACGGCCGGGTCGCCGACACTGAGCGAGCCCCACGTCAGCAGCCCCGTCACGACGGGGAAGCCGTCCGCGTCGTCCTCGAAGACGAAGGACGCGGGGTCGACGCCGCCGAGCACGACGGTCGTCTCGAAGCGCCAGAGCGCGTCGGATGCCAGGGCGGTCGACCACCTGCGCAGCAACCCGAAGGGGAGGAGGCCGGTCGCCTCAGCGCGGTCGAGCAGGCGCTCGGCCTCGTCGCGCACCTGCGCGGAGGTCTGCACGGGCAGCCCCGCGTCGCGGATGACCGTCACGGGGAGATCGTGGACCTGCGCGGTCGCGGTGCCGAGTGCCGTCGCGATGCCGGGGCCGGCGGGCACGTGCGCCGCATCGACACGGTAGCCGGGCAGGAGCGTCTGCACGAGCGTGTGGCGACCGTCGACACGGGTCTCGCCGAGCACATCAGGTGCGCCGAAGGGCAGGACGGCGCGCACTCCGGCCGTGAGCGAGGCGAGCGCCCGCGACTCTGCGCGCAGGTCCGCGTCTGCCTCGTCGTCCACGGGAACGCGCACGACGACGCGGCGGCCGTCCTCGAGCTCGGCGACCGCACTGTCGTAGCGCCCCGACGTGCCTTCGCTGAGGATGCCCACCTTCGTCACCTCGACGCGGGGCAGGGCCGAGGTCACCGACGCGGCTAGAGTGAGGGGTGAGCGTGCCATGCCCCCAGGGTAGGTGTGAGGTGCCCCCGGAGAGCGCGCGCCACGCCCGGCAAGGAAGGTCCCGCATGCTCGGTTGGAACGCGCCCCTGCTGCCCCCGCTGGCGCGAACGGAGATCGACCGCGCGGCCGACGAGCGCGACGAGCCCGGCCTCCTGGATCGCCTCCGCGCGGATCCGCTGGCGCGCGTCATCGCCGTCCGCGGCGACCGCACGCTGCTGTCCGTCTCCGGTGACCGTCTGCACACCCTCGCGCCGGACGAGATCGGAGAGCGCGCCGAGTGGGCCTTCCTCGGTCGCGACGACGACGGGCGTGCTCTGTTGCTCGCGGCCCTGCCCGATTCGGCGGAGCCTGCTGCCCCAGCCCTGTCCGGAGGGGCTGAGTGGGGGAGCCTGCGCGCCGTCGGCGGCGTGCTCGAGGCGGCTGACGCGGGCCTTTTCGCGACCGCGGTGTCGCTCGGTCGGTGGCTCGTCGACGCCCCTTTCTGCTCCGCATGCGGCACGCGCACCGTCATCCGGGCCGCCGGCTGGGCGCGGACGTGCCCCTCGTGCCGTCGCGAGCACTTCCCGCGCACCGACCCTGCCGTGATCGTCGCCGTGACCTCCGCGGACGGAGAGCGGATCCTCCTCGGCAAGAACGCGCTCTGGGCGGACCGGAACATGTACTCCACATTCGCCGGGTTCGTCGAGGCGGGCGAGTCCCTCGAATCGGCCATCGTCCGCGAGATCCGCGAGGAGGCCGGCGTCGAGGTCACCGCGAGCGGGTACCGCGGGTCGCAGGCCTGGCCCTACCCGCGTTCGCTCATGATCGGGTTCCGTGCGAAGGTCGCGGCGGATGCCACGGCGACGCCCGACGGCGTCGAGATCGTCGACGCGCGCTGGTTCGACCGTGCCGAGGTGCGGGCGGGCCTCGCCGGGGCCGGCGAGGTCGCGCTCCCCGGCTCGGCATCCATCGCCCGCGCCCTCATCGAGGAGTGGGCGCACGAGCGGACGGACCCGTGAGCGACCCGCTCGCCGGCCTCGACGAGCAGCAACGGGCCGCGGCATCCCTCCTCCGCGGCCCCGTGTGCGTGCTCGCGGGTGCCGGTACGGGCAAGACGCGCGTCATCACGCACCGGATCGCGCACGGGGTCGACACCGGCGCGTACTCGCCCGCTCGTGTCATGGCGGTGACGTTCACCGCGAAGGCGGCGGGCGAGATGCGCGGACGTCTGCGTGCCCTCGGCGTGGAAGGGGTCGCTGCGCGGACCTTCCACGCGACGGCGCTCGCCCAGCTGAACTTCTTCTGGCCGCAGCTCGCGGGTGACTCGGCGCCTTCCATCGTCGACAAGAAGGTGCGCGTCCTGGGTCAGGCGGCCGATTCGCTGCGCCTGCACCTCGACGCGGCGACCCTGCGCGATGTCGCGAGCCGCATCGAGTGGCGCAAGGTCGCGATGCGCACGATCGAGCAGGATGCCGCGGCGCACCCCACGGGCCTCGGCGGGCTCGACGCCGGCGCGGTCGCCGACATCATGCGGGCCTACGAGAAGGTGAAGGACGAGCGGCGCCAGCTCGACTTCGAGGACGTGCTCCTCGCCTGCGCGGGAATGCTCGAGTCGGAGCCGCGGGTCGCCGCCGCGGTGCACGAGCAGTACCGCCACCTCACGGTCGACGAGTATCAGGACGTCTCGCCCGTCCAGCAGCGGCTCCTCGAACTGTGGCTGGGGGAGCGGCGAGACCTCTGCGTCGTCGGCGATGCGAGCCAGACGATCTACTCGTTCGCGGGCGCCGACCCGCGCTACCTGCTCGAGTTCGCGGGGGCGTACCCCGATGCGCATGTCGTGCGTCTGGAGCACAACTACCGCTCCGACGCGGCGATCCTCGGGGTCGCGAACGCCCTCATGCGCGGGAGGCCCGGAGCGCTCGTCCTGTCCTCCGACCGTCCCGCGGGGCCTGCGCCGATCGTCAGCGCGTACGCCGATGACGCGGCGGAGGCGGCGGGCGTCGCCGCGGCGGTCGCCGATCAGGTCGCGGCCGGGACGCGCCCCGACGAGATCGCGATCCTCTACCGCGCCAACGCCCAGTCGGCGCCGCTGCTGTCGGCGCTCGCAGCACGCGGCATCCCCGCATCGGTGCTCGGCGGAACGCGCTTCTTCGACATGCCGGAGGTGCGGCAGGCCGTCATGGCGCTGCGCGGGGCATCCGTCGCGCCCGTGGAGACGACGTTCGTCGCCGCCGTCCGCGACGTGCTGCGTTCTCTCGGTCTCACCGACGACCCGCCGCCTGCGGGAGGTGCGCTGCGCGACGCGTGGGAGGCTCGCGCCGCCGTGCTACGGCTCGCGGAGGAGGCGCCGGACGGCACGACTCTGCGTGGCTTCACCGACGGGCTCATCGCCCGCGGCCGCGACCAGCACGAGCCGGCGATGCGCACCGTCACGCTCGCGACCCTGCATGCCGCGAAGGGCCTCGAATGGCCGCACGTGCACCTCGTCGGACTCTCCGAGGGGCTTCTGCCGATCTCCTACGCGACGAGCCTCGAGCAGATCGCCGAGGAGCGGCGTCTCGCGTACGTCGGGATCACGCGGGCCGCGCGTACCCTGTCGCTGTCGTGGTCGGAGCGTTCGGGTGCGCGCCCGCGTCAGCGCTCGCGGTTCCTCGAGGAGATCGGCACAGGCACGCTGCGTGTATCCGCTGCACGTGCCACACCCTCCGCACCTCGCCCGAGGTGAGGGTCACCGACACGGCGGCGGATGCCGGCTCGGCGATCGCCGCCCGGAGAAGCCGTGCCGACAGCACGGCGGCCTCGAGCGCGAGCGCCGTGTCGGTGTAGGGCGCCCGCCGCCCGACGAGCTGCGCCGCGACGAGCGGCCACTGCGGGTCGGCTTCGGTCCGCTCCGCGTGGCGGCAGGAGAGGCACGCGGTGCGGCCGGGGACGACGACGGGCCCCGCCGTGACCTGGTCGCCGTTCAGTTCGATCGGCAGGTGCGGAGTGTCACGAGCCATGAGGGCGGCGGCACGGCGCGGGTCGACGAGCCCGTCGGCCACCAGGATGACGGGCGTCGCCGTGTCGACCCCGTCGTCGACCCAGCGCCTCACGTCGGCGGCGTCGAGTCCCGCCGCCCGCCACCCGTGCGCGAGCGCTTCCGCCGCCGCGAAGCCGAGATCTCCGGGGAGCTCGGCGCGGACGGGCAGCGCCGGTGTCTCGGCCGGCAGCAGTGCGGTGCCGATCGCGGCGACGAAGCGCTCGGCCTCGATCTGCGACGCACCGAACGCGCGGGCGAGCGGCACGAGCCTGTCCTCTCCCACGCCCTCGGGGTCGAGGAGCGCGTCGAGGACGCGCTCCTGCCAGGGCGTGACGGCGTCGAGGCGCACGTCCGTGTCGGCGCCGAGCTGGAGCGACGTGTCGGTGCGCCAGAGCGGTCGTGAAGATGGGGCGAGTCGCAGCATGCGCCGATCATGCCCGGGCGCCTGCCGCGGTCGTGCGCGTTGTCCACAGGTCAGACGGGGCGGGGATCCTCCGGAGCATCGTCCCGTCCGTCCTGCCCGTCCTGGCCGTCGCGAGGCGTTTCGCCGCTCTCTTCGGCCGCGGCCTGTGCGAGCAGCTCGTCGAGGGCGTCGTCGAACGCGTCGCGCGGGGGCGCCTCGCCCGCGGCACGAGCGGTGAGACGGGCGATGAGCGACTCCGGCGCATCGATGTCTTCGGACGTGGGCATGAGGTCGGGGTAGTCCCACAGGCTGTCGCGCTCCGCAGTGCCGACCGCGTCGGTGACGGCACGCCACATCGCCGCCGCCTCACGCAGGCGGCGCGGGCGCAGCTCGAGGCCGACGAGGGAGGCCATCGCCTGCTCGGCGGGGCCCCCGACCGCGCGGCGCCGACGGACTGCCTCCGCGATGCGCGCCGCCTCGGGGAGGCGCGCCGTGGCATCCGCCGTCACGACGTCGACCCAGCCCTCGATCGTCGCAAGCAGGTTCTCGAGGCGGGAGAGTGCGGCATCCTGCGCCTCCGTCCGTGGCGGGATCAGCTCGCCCGAGGCGAGGAGCGACTGCAGCTCTTCGGGGTTGGAGGGATCGAAGCGCCCGGCGAGATCCTCGAGGCGCGACGTGTCGATGTGGATGCCGCGGGCGAACTCCGTCACCTGCGTGATGACGTGCAGGCGCAGCCACTTCGCGTGGCGGAACAGGCGCGCGTGCGCGAGCTCGCGCGTCGCGAGATACAGCGCGAGCTGGTCGTCGGTGACGCCGAGGTCGCGGCCGAAGTCGGCGAAGTTCTGCGGAAGGATCGCCGCGACCCCGTCGGGCATCACGGGGATGCCGACGTCGCCGCCCGAGACGACCTCGCGCGAGAGGCGACCGATGACGCCGCCCACCTGCGCGGCGAACAGCGACCCGCCGATGCGGCGCATGAACGCGCCGGCGCCGGCGACCATCTGCCGCATCTCGTCGGGAAGCTGCTCGTCGATCGCCGAGGTCATCGCCCCCGCGATCGAGTCGGCGACGGGCTCTGCGAGCTCCTGCCAGATCGGGAGCGTCTGCTCGACCCACTGCCCGCGGGTCATCGCGACCGCGGGCTGCGCGAGGTCGGAGATCGTCGTCGCCTCGCTGAGCCACAGCGTCGCGAGGGCGAACGCCTGGTCGAACTCGGTGCGCTCGCCGGTCGAGATGCCGAGGCCGTCCTGGTTCGCGAGGTGCAGGGCCTGCGTCTTCGCGGTGCTCCAGTCGATCTCGCCGGAGTCGCCGGCCGCCCCGGCATTCGTGAAGGCGGCCTGCATCTGGGCCATCATCTGCTGCAGCATCGCAGGGTCGAGACCCATGCGGGACAGGCCCTCCAGCTGTGCGGGGTCGAGGGAGCCGTCGCCCCCGAGGAGGTTGCGCAGCATGTCACGCAGGTCGTCGGGATCGAAGCCGTCGGGGGAGTCGTCGTCAGCCATGTCAGGCGCCTTTCAGCAGGCTCAGGTCGTCGCGCTCTACGCTAGTCGCACGGCTTCCGCCGCGGCGCGCCCGGCGCCGCAAGATGAGGGTCGACTGTACGCCGATCGCGAACGACCGGCCGGAAAGGGCTGTCGTGGCACTGTTCGACGAAGGGATGACGGTCGTCCCCGCGCCGCGACGGCGGATGCCCCGGGCGATGACGGTGGGGATCTGGTCCCTCACCGTCGCACTGTTCTCGCTCCTCGCCCTCACCGTGCTGCCGACGAACTTCGTCATCCAGCAGCCCGGGCCCGTCTTCAACACCCTGGGGACGGTGAAGACCTCCGCGGGTGAAGAGGTCCCGCTCATCTCGGTCGACGGGGCACAGACATACCCGACGAAGGGTGCGCTCGACCTGCTGACGGTGCAGGTGGCGGGTTCGCGCGAGCGGACGTCCTCCTGGTTCGAGCTCGCCCTCGCCTGGTTCGACCCGGCGAAGGCCGTCCTTCCGATCGACGACGTCTTCCCGAAGGGGCAGAGCACCGAGGAGCGAAACCAGGAGAGCGCCGTCATGATGGTCGACTCCCAGAAGGAGGCGACCGCCGCGGCGCTCATCCACCTCGGCTACGACGTCAAAGCGATGGTGCGGGTGTACGGGCTGACCGATGACTCCGCGGCGCAGGGCATCCTGCAGAAGGACGACATCATCCGTGCGGCGAACGGGACGCCGATCACCGAGACCGACCAGCTGCGAGCCGTCATCAACCAGGGCGCCGGGGCGCCGGTCGAGCTCGAGATCGAGCGGGACGGCAAGACCCTCACCGAGACCGTCACCCCGAAGTCGGCGACGACGGACGGCAAGACGACGTGGCTCATCGGAGTCACGACCCTGCACGACTACGACTTCCCGATCGATGTGACGATCCAGCTCGACAACGTCGGCGGCCCGTCGGCGGGCATGATGTTCGCGCTCGGCATCATCGACACGCTGACCCCGGGCGAGCTCAACGGGGGCGAACAGGTCGCCGGCACGGGCACGATCGATGCCGCGGGTGAGGTCGGTCCGATCGGCGGCATTCGGCAGAAGATGTTCGGTGCCGTCGGTGCGGGGGCGCACTGGTTCCTCGCGCCGACGTCGAACTGCGACGAGGTCGTCGGCCATGTCCCCGCGGGGCTCCGCGTCTTCTCGGTGTCGACGCTCGATCAGGCCATCACGGTCCTCGACACGATCCGCACGGGTGGCGACCTCGACGCGCTTCCCACCTGCACGGCGCCATAGCCTTCGCCCAGCATCCACTCGGAGTGCCCCGCCTAGGATGGAGGGGTGACCACGACCTCAGCGCCGAATCAGGCCACGCCCAGTCCCGTACGCCGCGCGATCGGCATCACCCTCGCCGTCATCGCGGTCATCGTGGTGGGCTTCTTCGTCTTCGCGAGCCTGTTCGCCGATTGGCTGTGGTTCGACCAGCTCGGATTCTCGAGCGTTCTGCTGACGCAGTGGACGGCGCGCGTCGTGATGTTCCTCATCGGCTTCGCGGCGATGGCGGTCCCCGTCTTCGCGGCGATCCAGTTCGCCTACCGCCTGCGGCCCGTGTACGCGCGCCTCACCTCGCAGCTGGATCACTACCAGGAGGTCGTCGAACCGCTCCGGCGTCTGGCGATGTGGGGCATCCCCGTGTTCTTCGGCTTCTTCGCCGGCTTCGCCGCGTCCGCGCAGTGGGAGACGGCGTGGCTGTGGGCGAACGGCGTCGACACCGGCACGGTCGACCCGGAGTTCAGCATGGACGTCGGGTTCTACCTCTTCTCCCTGCCGTTCCTGAGCGCCCTCCTCGGGTTCCTGTCCGCCGTGCTGCTCGTCTGCCTCGCGGTCA
This sequence comes from Microbacteriaceae bacterium PS02067, assembly GCA_029960085.1. Classification (GTDB taxonomy): domain Bacteria; phylum Actinomycetota; class Actinomycetes; order Actinomycetales; family Microbacteriaceae; genus Microbacterium. The sequence goes on from JASCPG010000072.1 coordinate 8,796, forward strand.
CGGCGCTCGTGTCCTACCTCTACGGGTCGGTGCGCGTGGGCCAGCGCGAGCTGCGCATCTCGAAGGCGGCGCGTATCCAGCTCGCGATCATCGCCGGGCTCTACCTGCTCGTGCAGGGCGCGAGCCTCTGGCTCGACCGGTACAAGACGCTCACCGCGCAGAGCGACCGGATCACGGGCGCGAGCTACGTCGACGTGCACGCGATCATCCCGGGGCTCACGATCCTCTCGATCGCCGCCGCGTTCGTCGCGGTCCTCTTCTTCGTGACGGCGGTGATCGGCCGGTGGCGGTTCCCGCTCATCGGAACGGCGCTGCTCATCGTGTCGTCCCTCGTGCTGACGGTCGCGTACCCGTACCTCGTCAACAACATCCAGGTGCGACCGAACCAGGAGACGCTCGAGAGCCCCTACTACCAGCGCAACATCGACGCAACGAAGGCCGCGTACGGCATCGCCGGACTCGAGAAGAAGGACTTCACGGCGGCGACGGATGCCGAGCCGGGTCAGCTGCGTGAGGATGCCGACACGACGGCATCCATCCGCATCATGGACCCCGCGATCATCCCACCCACGGTCCGTCAGCTCGAGCAGTACCGCCCGTACTACCAGTTCTCCGACCCGCTCGACGTCGACCGCTACCAGATCGCTGGCAAGTCGCAGGACACCGTCGTGTCCGTACGCGACCTGAACCTCGCTCAGCTCGGCGCGGCGGCATCGTGGTACACGACGACCCTCGTCTACACGCACGGCTACGGCCTGGTCGCGGCCAAGGGCAACGAGCGCACGAACGACGGGAACCCCGTGTTCCTCGAGCGCGGCATCCCGACGGCGGGCACCCTCACCGACCAGACGAAGTACGAGCCGCGGGTCTACTTCGGTGAGAACTCGCCGACCTACTCGATCGTCGGCGCGCCCGAGGGCGTCGACCCGATCGAACTCGACTACCCGCGCGGCACCGACGGTGCCGCGCAGACGAAGAACACCTTCACGGGTGACGGCGGCCCCGCGGTCGGCAATCTCCTGAACCGGATGATCTACGCGCTGAAGTTCCAGTCGACGGACATCCTCTTCTCCGACTCCATCAACGAGAAGTCGCAGATCCTCTACGACCGTGACCCCATCACGCGCGTGCAGAAGGTGGCACCGTACCTGGAGCTCGACAACGACCCGTACCCGTCGATCGTCGACGGGCGGATCGTCTGGATCGTCGACGGCTACACCCTGAGCTCCAACTACCCGTACTCGTCGCTCGTGAGCCTGCGCAACGCGATCAGCGACACGACGAACAGCAACCCGCGGGTGGCTCTCGACGACGTGAACTACATCCGCAACTCGGTGAAGGCGACGGTCGACGCCTACTCCGGCAAGGTGACGCTGTACGCGTGGGACGAGACCGATCCGATGCTCCAGGCCTGGCAGAAGATCTACCCCTCGACGCTCAAGCCGGTCTCGGACATGAGCGCCGACCTCATGAGCCACGTGCGCTACCCGACCGATCTCTTCAAGGTGCAGCGCGCCATGCTCGGGACGTACCACGTCGATGACGCGGCATCCTTCTACGCCCGCGACAACGCGTGGCGGACGCCGGATGACCCGGTGCAGAAGAACAACATCCTGCAGCCGCCGTACTACCTGACGATGAAGATGCCCGGCCAGGAGTCGCCGACGTTCTCGATGTTCACGTCGTTCATCCCCGCCTCCGAGGGCGATGAGGCGCGGAACGTCCTGATGGGGTACCTCGCCGTCGACTCCGACGCGGGGGCCGTGGCAGGCCAGAAGTCCGCCGACTACGGGAAGCTGAGGATGCTGCAGATCAGCGCCGACGTCAGCGTCCCCGGGCCCGGCCAGGTGCAGAACACGTTCAACTCCAACGAGACCATCTCGCAGCAGCTGAACCTGCTCAAGCAGGGGCAGTCCGAGGTACTCAACGGGAATCTGCTGACGCTCCCCGTCGGCGGTGGTCTGCTGTACGTGCAGCCCGTGTTCGTCCAGGCCTCGAGTGGGACGAAGCTGCCGACGCTGCGGAAGGTGCTCGTCGCGTTCGGTGACAAGGTCGCCTTCGAGGACACCCTTCAGGAGGCGCTGGACGCCCTCTTCGGCGGGGATTCGGGGGCATCCACCGGCGACGGCGATGTCACGCCGACGCCGAGCCCGAGCGAGTCCGGTCAGCCCGGCGGGGGCGACACGGGGGGCGGTTCCAGCTCGGACGTCGCCTTCCAGGCGGCGCTGAAGGAAGCCCAGCAGGCGATGACCGACCGGGACACGGCTCTGAAGAGCGGCGACCTGACGAAGTTCGCCGAGGCCGACGCGCGTCTGACCGCGGCCGTTCAGAAGCTGCTCTCGCTCAGCGGACAGTGATCTCGACCGGGTGGTGGGGGGGGGGGGGGGGGGGGGGGGCCCCCCCCGCCCGCGGCGCGGCGCCCCCCCCGGCGGGGGCGGGGGGGGGGGGGGGGG
>JASCPG010000073.1 GCA_029960085.1 Microbacteriaceae bacterium PS02067
GGGCGTCGATCTGGGCGGTGACGTCCGGCCCCGTGAGCACCGTGGAGCCGTCCCAGGATGCCTCGAGACCCACGCGGCTCGCGACGTACTTCGGGATCTCGGCGAAGTGCGCTCCGATGGCGTTGTCTACTGGTAGGTCCGATTGTTGAAGAGTGCACTTTTCGCGCCTTTTTCGTCGATGATGCGGAGGTTCACGCGCGAAGGGTGTTGGCGGCCATGCCTGAGCACGGTAGGTGAACATCCGGTGACAAAGCCATCGCGAACTCGCGGATTGATTCGATAGATGTCAATATAGAAGCATGTCGAATCAAGAAGTCGAACTGGTCATCGTCGGGTCCGGTCCCGCCGGATACACGGCGGCGGTCTACGCGGCGCGTGCGGGTCTCGCGCCGGTCGTGATCGCGGGCTCGGTGACCGCGGGCGGTGCGTTGATGACGACGACGGAGGTGGAGAACTTCCCGGGCTTCGTCGATGGTGTGCAGGGACCGGAGCTGATGGAGTCGATGCGGGCGCAGGCCGAGCGATTCGGCGCTCGGATCGTCTACGACGACGCGATCCGCCTCGAGCTCGACGGCGACGTGAAGACCATCGAGACCGGTGCCGGGGCGACGTACCGGGCGCGGGCGGTGGTCCTCACGATGGGTTCCGCGTACCGCAAGCTCGGCCTCTCCGAAGAAGAGCGGCTGTCGGGGCACGGAGTGTCCTGGTGCGCGACGTGCGACGGGTTCTTCTTCCGCGAGCAGGAGATCGTCGTGGTCGGCGGTGGGGACTCCGCGATGGAGGAGGCCCTGTTTCTCACCCGGTTCGCGTCGAAGGTGACCGTCGTGCACCGCCGGGACGAGTTCCGCGCGTCGAGGATCATGGCGCAGCGCGTGCTGGAGGACCCGAAGATCGAGGTCGCCTGGCACAGTGAGGTCGCTGCGATCCTCGGCGATGAGCAGGTCACCGGGCTCACGCTGCGCGACACCGTCACCGGGGCCGAGCGCACGCTCGACGCGACGGGGGTGTTCGTCGCGATCGGGCACGACCCGCGTTCCGAGCTCGTGACCGGGCAGGTCGACACCGACGCGGACGGGTATGTGCGGGTCGCGCACCCGTCGACGCGGACGAACCTGCCCGGGGTGTTCGCGGCCGGGGATCTCGTCGATCACACGTACCGGCAGGCGATCACCGCCGCGGGCACCGGCTGCGCGGCCTCGCAGGACGCCCAGCACTACCTGTCGAACCTCGAACCCACCACCGTTCCTGAGCTTGCTTTGGAGGTCTCCGCATGAGCATCGTCACTCCCGTCACCGACGCCACTTTCCGGGCTGAGGTGATCGAGTCCGAGCTACCCGTCGTGGTCGACATCTGGGCGACCTGGTGCGGCCCGTGCAAGGCGATCGCCCCGATCCTGGACCAGCTCGCCAGCGACTACGCGGGCCGGGTGAAGATCGTGAAGGTCGACGCCGACCAGAACCCCGAGACCGTGACCGCGGCCGGCGTGACCTCGATCCCCACCCTCGGGTTCTACCGGAACGGAGAGCGGGTGGACGTACTGATCGGCGCGCACCCGAAACCCGTCTACGTCGCGAAGATCGAAGAGCTGCTCGCATGACCGACACCCTGACCCGCACCGCCCCGAAACGGCTCTCCACCCTCGACAAGTGGCTTCCGCTGTGGATCGGCTTCGCGATGGTCGCGGGCCTCTTGCTCGGTCGTTTCGTGCCCGCACTTTCTGACGCGCTCTCTGCGATGGAGGTCGGCGGGATCTCGATCCCGATCGGGCTGGGCCTGCTGGTGATGATGTACCCGGTGCTCGCGAAGGTCCGCTACGACAAGGTCGCCGCCGTCACGGGCGACAAGAAGCTTCTTGTCTCCTCGCTCGTGCTGAACTGGCTCGTGGGGCCCGCGGTGATGTTCGCGCTCGCGTGGATCTTCCTGTCCGACCTGCCGGAGTACCGGACCGGGCTGATCATCGTGGGTCTCGCGCGCTGCATCGCGATGGTCGTGATCTGGAACGATCTCGCGTGCGGTGACCGGGAGGCGACCGCGGTGCTGGTCGCGATCAACTCGGTCTTCCAGGTCGTGATGTTCTCGGTGCTGGGCTGGTTCTACCTGACCGTGCTGCCGGGCTGGCTGGGGCTGGATGCGCAGGGGCTGGAGATCTCGGTCTGGCAGATCGCCTTGAACGTGCTCGTGTTCCTCGGCATCCCGCTCGTCGCGGGCTTCGCGTCCCGGTTCATCGGCGAGAAGCGCAAGGGGCGCGACTGGTACGAGGAGAAGTTCCTCCCGAGGATCGGGCCGTGGGCGCTCTATGGGCTGCTGTTCACGATCGTGCTGCTGTTCGCCCTGCAGGGCGAACAGGTCACCTCCCACCCGATGGACGTCGCCAGGATCGCGCTGCCGCTGCTGGTCTACTTCGCACTGATGTGGTTCGCCGGCATCCTGCTGGGCAAGGCACTCGGTCTGGGCTACGCGCGCTCCACGACGCTCGCGTTCACCGCCGCGGGCAACAACTTCGAGCTCGCCATCGCGGTCGCGATCGGCACCTTCGGCGCGGCATCCGGCCAGGCCTTGGCCGGGGTCGTCGGCCCGCTCATCGAAGTGCCCGTGCTCGTGGGCCTGGTCTACGTCTCACTCTGGGCCGCGAAGGCCTGGTTCCACACCGATCCCTACGCCACCGAATCGAGGACGTCATGACCGACACGACCGTCATCTCTGACGCCGACGCGTGCGCACCGTCCACGGCGCACGCGATCGGCACCGAGGCCGCCACGACCGTGGCCGGGGCACTGAAAGCGCTCGCTGACCCGCTGCGGCTGCGGATGCTCTCCGCGATCGCGACCGACCCGCGCGGCGAGTCCTGCGTGTGCGACCTCGCGGACCTCGCCGAGGTGTCGCAGCCGACCGTTTCGCACCACTTGAAGGTGTTGAAGGAGACCGGGATGCTGCTGTCCGAGCGCCGCGGCACCTGGGTCTACTACCGCATCGCCCCGGGCAAACAGCGCGCCGTCGCAGCCCTCCTCGACGCGTTCGCTCCCGCCGCGGCCGTCACCGACGACCCCGAAGACACCGCGGCACGGACCGCGGCCGTGCAGCAGATGGACGCCCGAGTCACCAGGCTCGCGGAGGAGCTCGCGGACGAGCTGGCCGGGCTGAACCGGGACCTCGTGATCGCGATCGTGCGCGAGTCCTACGCCGGCCTGGTGCGTTCGGCGAAGCTGACGGCGCACATGATCCCGCTGACCGAGCGGTTCGCCCGGCAGCGCCTCGCCGACCTGACGCGGGACCGCTCGGCCGGGGTGCCGCAGGTGTTGTTCGTCTGCGTGCAGAACGCGGGCCGCTCCCAGCTCGCCGCCGCGATCGTCAACCAGCTCGCCGACGGCCGCGTCGTCGCACGCTCCGCAGGATCCGCCCCGGCGTCGGACGTGCACCCGCACGTGCGCTCGCTGCTCACCGAGATCGAGGGCGCGCAGGAGGCCGAGACGGCGTTCCCGAAGCCGCTCACCGACGACGCGGTGCGCGCCGCAGACGTGGTGGTCACGATGGGCTGCGGCGACGTCTGCCCGATCATCCCCGGCGTCCGCTATGAGGACTGGGCCGTGGGCGATCCTGCGCTGGCCTCGCCCGAGGGCGTCGAAGCGATCCGCCAGGACATCGAGGGCCGCGTCCGCGGCCTCCTCGCCACCCTCACCGACTGAAAGAAGCGAACAACCATGACCGACCAGAAGCCTTCCGTCCTCTTCGTCTGCGTCCACAACGCCGGCCGTTCCCAGATGGCCGCCGGCTATCTCCGCGAGTTGGCGGGCGAGCGCGTCGAGGTCCGCTCCGCCGGGTCCATGCCCGCCGACCAGATCAACCCGGTCGCCGTCGAGGCGATGCGCGAGGAGGGCATCGACATCACCGCCGAACAGCCCAAGGTGCTCACCACCGAGGCCGTGCAGGCCTCCGACGTGGTGATCACGATGGGTTGCGGCGACGCTTGCCCGTTCTTCCCGGGCAAGCGGTACGAGGACTGGAAGCTCGACGACCCGGCGGGGCAGGGCATCGATGCGGTGCGCCCGATTCGCGACGACATCAAGGCCCGCGTCGAGACCCTCCTCGCCGAACTGCTCGTCTGAGGAGCTGCGAGCAGCGGAGGGGCAGAGGCCAATGGCCCTACCCCTCCGGTGTGTTTCCGGGTCCGCGAACTTCACCGGTCGTTCTCGCTCTACCGGGATGCGCCTCGCATCGCTGCTTCGATCTGCTCCTGCGTGGGCGCTCCGGCGTACCCGCTTTCCGTCGCGTAGACCCGGCACGCCAGCGAGCGAACCGGGGCCGTCGGGAACAGGTCGACGTCGTCGAGGAGGATCGTGGGCGAGCCTCCGAACTGGGTGCTCGCCGCCTCGGCCTCGGTTCGGATCGTCACCAGCTCGACAGGAACGGCCCCGAGCCCGAGAGCATCCAGCGCCGCGCGTGCGTTGGCTTCGGCGATTGCCGTGTTCGGGCAGTCGACGATGTGCAGCAGTTCGACCTTCATGCGGTCGGCTCCTTCCGAGTCCGGGCGGCGCGCAGTCCGTTGAGGATGACGACGACCTCGGCGATCTCGTGCACCAGGACCACGGCGGCGAGGCCCAGGACGCCGAACAGGGCCAGCGGGAGCAGCGCGGTGATGATCAGCAGCGACAGGATGATGTTCTGGTTGATGATGTGCCGCCCCCGACGGGCGTGGTCGAACGCGCGCGGGAGAAGCCGCAGGTCGTGACCGGTGAAGGCCACGTCGGCCGACTCGATCGCGGCGTCGGAGCCCGTCGCGCCCATCGCGATACCGATGTCCGCGGCGGCCAGCGCAGGGGCGTCGTTGATGCCGTCGCCGATCATCGCGACCGGCCCCTTCGCACCGAACTCTGCGATCGCGGCGGCCTTGTCTTCGGGGCGCAGCTCGGCGCGGACGTCATCGATCCCTGCTTGCGCAGCGAGGGCGCGGGCGGTGCGGGCGTTGTCGCCGGTGAGCATGGTCACCCCGATGCCCTGGGTCGCGAGGGTGCGCACGACCTCGGGGACCTCCGGTCGCAGCTCGTCGCGGACGCCGATCGCGGCGACCGGGACGCCGTCGCGGTGGACGATCACGACCGTCATGCCTTGCTCCTCCAGCCCCGCGACCCGGTCGCCGAGCGTCCCGGCGTGCAGCCAGCGGGGACTGCCGACCGTGATCCGCGCGCCGTCGAGCTCGCCCTCGATGCCGTGACCGGCCTGCTCGGTCACGCCCTCCGCCGCAGGGGCATCCGGCACAGGGGCGGTGATCGCGGCCGCGAGCGGGTGGGTGCTGTGCTGCTCCAACGCGGCCGCCCACGCCAGCGCCTCCGCCTCGCTCACACCGTCTACGGTGAGGACGGCGGCGACGGCGGGCTCGTTGCGGGTGAGGGTGCCGGTCTTGTCGACGGCGACGTGACGGATCACGCCGAACCGCTCGAACGCGGCACCCGACTTGATGATCACGCCGAACTTGCTCGCCGAGCCGATCGCGGCCACCACAGTCAGCGGGACCGAGATCGCCAACGCGCACGGCGACGCCGCCACCAGCACCACGAGAGCGCGGGCGATCCACAGCTCCGGGTCGCCGAACAGCGACCCGATGATCGCGACCAGGGCGGCGAGGATCAGCACGCCCGGGACGAGGGGGCGGGCGATGCGGTCGGCGAGACGGGCGCGGTCGCCCTTCTCGGCCTGAGCCTTCTCCACCAGGTCGACGATCGTGGTCAGCGAGTTGTCGGTGCCGGCCGCGGTCGTCTCGACCTCCAGCGCCCCAGCGGTGTTGATCGCACCGGCTGAGACCGTGTCGCCGGGCTCGACCTCGACCGGGATCGACTCCCCGGTGATCGCGGAGGTGTCCAGGCTGGAGCGCCCCGTGCGGACGATGCCGTCGGTCGCGATCCGCTCGCCCGGCCGCACCAGCATCAGCTGCCCCACTTGGAGATCCTTCGCCGGGACCTCAACCGAGGTACCGTCGCGGCGGACGGTCGCGGTCTCCGGGACGAGCTTGAGCAGCGCCCGGAGTCCGCCGCGGGCGCGGTCCATGGCTTTGTCTTCCAGTGCCTCGGCGATCGAGTACAGGAACGCCAGCGCTGCGGCCTCCTCGACATAGCCGAGGATCACCGCACCGACCGCGCTGATCGTCATCAGCAGCCCGATGCCGAGCTTACCCTTGAACAGCTTCCGAATCGCGCCCGGGGTGAACGTCGATGCACCCAGCAGCAGACCGATCCAGAACAACACCAAGGCCGGGATCTCCATCCCAGACCACTCCAGGACCAGGCCAGTGAGGAAGGCGATGCCGGAGAAGACCGGGACCATGATCCCGCGGTCCCGCCACCAGGGGTGTTCCGCCTCCTCAGCCTCTTCGCTGATGGTGGTCTCGAGCTCGTCGTGCTCGCAGCCGCACGCCGCGCTCACTCGCTCGCTCCCATCCCGCAGCAGCCCGGCACCGTGCACGCCGCGTCCATGCAGGGCGCGTGCTCGTCTACCGCGAGAGTCACATCCACCAACGCGGTCAGCGCCGCCGCCAGGTGCGGGTCCGCGATCTCGTAGCGCGTCTGCCTCCCCTCGGGCTCAGCGACCACGATCCCGCAGTCGCGCAAGCAGGTCAGGTGGTTCGAGACGTTCGAGCGGGTCAGTTTCAGCTCGCGCGAGAGCACGGCGGGATAGCTCGGGCCGGCGAGCAGGGTCATCAGGATCCGGGAACGCGTCGGGTCCGCCATCGCCCGGCCGAGCCGGTTCATGACGTCAAGACGCGAAGCAATAGTCAGCACACACTGACTATACAGCCAGCACTGACATGAACCGAATGGGTAGTGAACCTACGAGGCCGAACCCACGCCGAGCTGGATGAGCTGCGGGGCCGGCGCGCAACACGATCCCGTGCTGGCAGACTCGTCCGGCGCGTCGAAGAGGCCGGAGCCTCCGCACACGCCGGTGTCCGGCAGAGCGAGCTCCACGCGCTCGGCGGCCTCGTGGTCCCCGGCGATCGCGGCGACGACGCTGCGCACCTGCTCGAACCCGGTCAGAGCGAGGAACGTCGGCGCACGCCCGTAGGACTTCGCACCGACGATGTAGAAGCCCGACTCGGGCTGGGAGAGATCAGCAGCGCCCGTGGCCCGCACGGAGCCGCACGAGTGCACGTTCGGATCAACCTCCGCAGCGATCTTCGACGGGGCCTGCAGGCGCATGTCGAGGTCGAGACGGATCTCCGAGAGGAAGGACAAGTCTGGGCGGAAGCCGGTCGCGACGAACACCCGAGCGGCAGGGTCGAGCCGGCGGCCGTCCTCCGCGATGAGCACCGCCTGACCGCCATCGATGACGACCTGCTCCGTGCGGAATCCAGTGACGAGATCGACGAGCCCGTCCTCGACGGCCTTCTTCGCCCGCTGTCCCAGCGCGCCGCGCTCGGGCAGCTCGTCGGCGCTGCCGCCGCCGAAGGTGTTGCCGACCGCGCCGCGCCGGAGCACCCAGGTGATCCGCGTCCCCGGCTCGCGCTTGGCCACGCGAGAGAGCGTACCGATCGTCGTCGCGGCGGAGTGGCCGTTGCCGACCACCACGATGTGCTGGCCAGCCAGCGCGGTCGCGTCCTCGATCGCGGGCATGCGATGCTCCAGGAGCTCCGCATCGACTGCAGCGCGTTCCCCGAGCGCGGGCAGCCCGTCAGCTCCGGCAGGGCTCGGAGTGCGCCAGGTGCCCGAAGCGTCGATCACCGCACGCGCTTCGATCCGCTCCTCGGTGCCGTCCGCGCGCTCGACGTGGACGACGAAGGGCTGCTCGGCGCGGCCGGCGTCGACGGAGAGGTCGCGGCCCTCCCGGCCGACGCCGACGACCCGCGTCCCGTAGCGCACGCGGTCGCCGAGCACATTGCTGAGGGGCGCGAGGTACCGCTCGATCCACTGCGCGCCGGTCGGGTAGCCCTGCGTCGGGGCCGACCATCCAGTCGGCTCCAGCAGACGTCGCGACGCGGGGTCGGTGAGCTCCGTCCACGGCGAGAACAAGCGCACGTGGCCCCATTCGGCCACAGCCGAAGCGGCGGCGTCGCCGGACTCCAGGACGAGCGGTTCGAGCCCCCGCTCGATCAGATGGGCTGCGGCGGCCAGTCCCTGCGGACCAGCACCGATGACGACGACAGGGTTCACTGCGACCTCCATGCATTGACGTTCTTCGATGTGAGACAAGACGATCCTGACGCTCATATCGACAGATGTCAATACGTCGGGCAGAATAGAGCCATGAACGCACTGCCCGTCACCATCGACACCAGCGCCGACTCCTGCTGCACCCCCGGCCAGGCGATGGACGACGGCACCGCCCACGACCTCGCGAAGGTCTTCAAGGCCCTCGGCGACCCGACGCGGGTGAAGCTGCTCTCGATGATCGTCGGGAGCAGCGCCGGCGAGATGTGCGTCTGCGACCTCACCGACCCCGTGGGCCTGTCGCAGCCGACGATCTCCCACCACATGAAGCTGCTCGTCGAGGCCGGCCTCGTCACGCGCGAGCAGCGCGGGAAATGGGCGTACTACCAGCCGACCACCGGCACGCTCGCCGACGCGGCGAAGGCGCTGCTGGGCTGAGCTTCGTTGTCAGTCGGACACCGAGCGGATCTTTGGGTAGTCGGACCAGTCCCCACTGGCGAGGCGCGACCACGCGGCGGCCGACGCCGGCGTTATGCCGAGCAAGTCGGACACGATCCGCGGGTGCATCTGCCGGGTGAGTTCGATGAGGGCGGTCGTCCGGGCGCTTCCGGAGCGGAGCCCTTCGGCGCGGAGGCGGCGACTGATCGGCCCCGGGGTGAGATGGAGCCCCGGGTTTCTGCCGGGGAATAGCCATCCTTCGGGATGGCGCATCGACGCGTCGACCAGGTCGATGATCGCGTCTCCGAGAATCTTGGGGAGCTCGATAGGTTCCGCCCCGATAGTGAGCTTCACGGGCTGGGAGGTCGCGTCGACCTGATCGCGGGTGAGGGTGATGATGCGGGTGAGCTGAATGCCGTAGAGGAGAACGAGCAGGCCCGCAGCACGGGTCTTCGAGTCCATGTCCGAATCGGTGAGGAATCGACGGGCCATCTGCCATCGATGGTCGGACTCGTAGTGCCGGCCCTCGAGGCGACTCGGCCGGAACTCGACGCGTAGGGTGCTCAACTGGTGGCGTCGCAACCAGCGGGTGAATGGTGCCAACGCGTCCCGCTGACTCGGGAGTCCGTGAGGAACGCGTCGAGGCGGCGTTGGGGGAAGGTGGCGAGCGTCTCGCGCTGCGATCGGATTTCGTGCAGGAGCGCGGCACAGTACTTGAGTGCTGCGCGTTGCCGTTGGAAGCCAGCCGCAGGGCTCGACGGGCCGCGAGACACCGCCCGGAATGCGCGCGTCGAACGGAGCAACTCCCAGGTGCAGTACCGGCGCAGGACAAGCCGGTCTTCGGCGTGCCCAACCTCCGATAGCCAGTTCTCGAGCCAGTGGTCGAAGCGCGCGGCCTCGACGTCAAGCTCCGGCAGTACGCCGGAGCGAACCAGCAGCGAAAGGAGGAATGCCACGGACTGCCCCGACTGGGCTCTGGTCATGATCGCGTCGGCGGCGAGAGGCAGGGTTCCCTCGGCGAGTTCGCGGAGCACGGCGGCACATTTGCTCTTGTGCTGCCACCGCTCCAGAGAATTCGCCTTGCCATGGTGCGTGAGCAGGTAGTCAGCAAGAGGCTGAAGCTCCGGGCGGATATCACCGGTCTCATCGCAGAGGAGTCGCTGGATGGTGATCGGGCGGCGGCACTCGGCGCAGAGGCGATGCTTGCGCACTTCTTCGATTGAACCGCAGCCGGGACACGCCATCGTGATCGGCGTGCCGGCGCAATCCGCGCAGACCTTCTGGTCGTTCATGAACCCGGTGAGGAACACCTTGCGCCCGCATTCAGGGCAGGGTTGCGGCGTGCGCATCGCGTAGTAGCAGCGGGCGCAGACGCGTCGCCCGTCGAGATGGGATGCGACCCGGCCGGGCTCTCCGCAGAGCCCGCAGGTCTTGACTGGCGCGGTGTAACAGGCCAGGCAGACGAGCTCGGGGCGACGGACGACGATGGTCGCGTGCTGACCGCACCGGGAGCAATGGTCGAAGGAACGGGGATCAGCACGCCAGCATTCACGGCAGTACCGCTTCCCGTCGATGGTGCGCTGCACCGGCCTCACCTGGCCGCAGGTCGCGCATGCGACGGATCTGGCGTTCCGTTCGCAGCGGGAGCAGCGACGTCCGCCGCTCGGCGTCTTGTGCGGCATGCGGACAGCACGGCCGCACGACTCGCACGTCGGCAGGACAACCCGACTCGCGCCCTCGGCGACGAGCGCGTGCGCAAGGTCCTAAACCGTCACAGGCACATTCGCGTGACGTCCTTCGAGAACTCCGGGTTGCTTGAGGAGAGCGAGCTCGAGCAGGCGTTGCGTGAGCGGCACCGGAGCGACCGTGCTCACGATCTCAACGAGACGTTCCGTCGGGATCTCGATCGCGACCCACTGGATGAGCATCACGACCTCTGCGACACGCGGCTCCTGCGGCGGCTTGGCCACGACGGTCTACTTGGTGCGTGGACGGCGGATGGTGGCGCGAACGGGCCTGAGATCGCCGATCGACCCGCGAGTCGCTTCTTCGCCCACGGCGATCGGGGTCGCGGCCTCGCGGCGGGTGATCGTCACAAGATCGTCGAGGGAGCACTCCAGCGCGTCGCAGAGTGCGGCGAGGACGTCGAGACGCACCCGTTGCGGCGGTTGCGTCACCAGCCGATAGACCTGCTCTCGGGAGAGGCCGATGCCGCGCTCCTCAAGCAGAGGTCTCAGCTTGGAGGTCTGGAAGATGCCGCGTGACGCCATCACGCTGCGCAGGTTCCATCCGGTCTCAAGTTCAACGGTCATTCCGCTTCTCCTTCGATACGGTCGTGGACGGCGTGTCGACGCACGTCTCGCCGCCCGAGCGCGAAGCGTTCCGCGCCCTGCTCGACGCCGGGCTCGCCGACACGGTGCGCCCGCTCGTGCCGAGCGGCTTCACGTACTGGGACT
>JASCPG010000074.1 GCA_029960085.1 Microbacteriaceae bacterium PS02067
CCTGCGCCCGGTCGGGCGCGGCAGCATCTCCTCGAGCAACGACCACTGAGCATCCGAGAGCACCTGAAACCGCGTCACGACCTCAGACTCTCAGCGCGCCGCCGAACTATTTGTCAGACACGCCCTAGGTGGATGCCGGTGAGGATCGCCGCGCATGTGCGGCGAGTGAGCTGCGTCTTCTCTGCGATCTCTCCCAAGAGGTCGTACTTGACAGTCGAACCCGCTGACACGGCCGAATGCTCGACCTTCGTCTCGGAGACTTTGAAACCCGTGCCGGCTTCCAGCTGCTCCACTTCGAGGCCGACGACTTGGTTGCCGCTCTCGACGAGGTACTGCATGACGGTGACGTTGAGCGAGGTGTCGAGCACGCGGATGCAGTTGTCGATCAGCTCCTGGGAATCGAAGTCGACCTGGTACACGGCCTTGTGGTTGATGCGTCCCCAGAGTTCCTGGAACTCGCGCTTGTTGAAGTTCGCTTCATTGAGCGGGATCTTCTTCGGCTTGCGACCGTCGGTTGGCTTCGGGACATCGAGGTACAGAGCGTCGACGAGCGGCCAGACGAAGTCGATGACGGGTTTGAGTACCTCGGAGGTCGGCGTCGCGAGGGTTCCGTCGACGCGCGCATCCTTGTACGTCTGCGTGACAAGGCCTGACTCGTCGATGTAGTCGTTCTTGATCAGGTGGAAGTAGAGAGCCTGAGCGACAGTCTTCTCGAGTGCGCCTATGGATCCGTCGCCGAGCGTGATCGGCTTGCCGACGAAGTAGTCGATGCTCGCCTTGCGTGGCCTCGCCGACAGCGATTCGATGATCTCCTTCTGGAGCGCGGTCACGAAGTCGGTGTAGGACTCGTCGGTGACGACAGTCAGTTCGTTGATGTCGTGGACCGTGACGGGGTTGTCCATCCGCTCGCCGTGCTGGTCGACTGACAGGCGCAGACCGCGGCCGATCTCTTGCCGTCGTGTCGTGGTGTTGTCGCTCTTCTTGAGCATGCCCATGACGAAGACGTTCGGGTTGTCCCAGCCCTCGCGGAGCGCGGAGTGTGACCAGATGAATCGGACTGGCTCCTCGAAGGAGAGCAGTCGCTCTTTGTCTTTGAGGATTAGGTCGTAGGCGTCGACGTCGTCCGATTGACCTGCGAAGTCGCCACGGGCTGCGATCTTGCCGTCGACGAACTGCTTGGTCTTCTTGTCGATCGAGAAGTATCCCTCGTGGGTCGAGCGCACCGGGATCGCCTCGACGTGGTCTCGATAGCGTTCGGCCGCATCATCCAGGTCGAGTTCGCTGAGGTAGTCGGCAAGCACGGCCTCGTACTCTTCCTCGAACGCTCGAGCGTACTCGCCGAGCGTGTCCTCACGACCGTAATCGCGGTACTTGGCGACTTCGTCGATGAAGAACAACGAGAGCGTCTTGATCCCCTGCGCGAACAGCTCGCGTTCCTTGGCGAGGTGGGCGCGGATGACCTCGCGGATCTGGATGCGTCGCTTCTGGTCTTCGGCGACGTCCTCGGTGACCTCGCCGGCGCCGATGATGTCCCCATTACTCAACTCGATGATGTCGCGGGTAGCGTCGACGTCCCGGATGAAGAGGCCCTTATACGCCTCGATCCCTCCGGAGATGTCATGCAGGTTCATTCCCTGGCTGAGGCGCTTCACCTGACGCTTGATGCCCTGGGCGGTCTGCACTTCCAGTTCGACTCGGGCTTTCGGGAAGTCGGCGCCCTTACCGATCTCCAGGCCGTCCACGTATAGGTAGGCGCTGCTTCCAGCCAGGTGTTTGACAGTGATGCCGCGCACCGCGATCTTCTTCACTAGCTTCTGGTTGTAGGCGTCGATAGCGTCGAGACGGTGCACCTTGGTGCGCTCGATCCTGTGCGTCGCGGAGTATCGCAGCGCAAAGAGGGCGTTGAACGAACTCAAGGCCTCCAATGACTTCGAGGGCTTCTTCGCATCGCCTTCGATCTTCTGGGGCTCATCAATGATGAGGATCGGTCTGTTCGCTGCAATCACGTCGATCGGCTTCCGTGATTGAAAGTCGTCGAGCACCTCGTAGATGCGACGGGCATCCTTGCCGGTGGCGTTGAACGCCTGGACGTTGATGATCATCACCTGCACACCCGCGTTCGACGAGAACCGCTCGATCTCGTGAAGACGTGAGGAGTTATAGACGAAGGTGCGAGGTTTGGTGCCGTAGAGCTGCTGGAAGTGCTCGGCGGTGATGTCGAAGGACTTTTTCACACCCTCACGGATCGCGATCGACGGGACGACGACGATGTACTTCGACCATCCATACCGCTTGTGCAACTCCATGATCGTCTTGATATAGACGTATGTCTTTCCGGTGCCAGTCTCCATCTCGATATCGAGGTTGATCGGGGCCGCGGACTTCTTAGCCGGATCCTTCAGGCCCGTCGAGAGGTCCAGCCCGCGCGCCTGCTGCACGGCGTGAATGTTGGCTAGGAGTTGCGGTGGCGTGAGTGCGATGTCGGCGTTGCGCAAACCGGCGTCCTCCAAGAGGATCACCGAGCTGCTCTTGCCGGGATCGATGCGGTACCTCACGCCGTCTGCGTACGGCTGTTCGGCGAACACGTTGACCACAGCGTCGACTGCCTCGGTCTGGTACTGCTGGACCTTGAACTGGAGCTTCATTGGGTCAGATCGCCCTTATCTCGGTCTCGGGCGATACCTCACGGAAGATCTGTTCGGCGTTGATTCGAGCCGCGTCCGTAGCGAATCCCGCGTCGAGAAACACCGCCCGGAGCGGATGCCGGGCGGCGATGGCCCTGACGGCTGCGTCACTCACGTCATGGGAGAAGCACGCAATCAGAGCGTCATCGGCGATCGACAGTACTCGCCGGTCAGCGACCTCTTCGATCTCGATCGGCTCGGCAAGGTCGAGCCCCCAGTCGAGCAGGACCTGGAAGAGCAAGTCCTCATCTGTGCGCCCCGGTTTCACACTGTCGATGGCGTCGGACAGTGCTGCCTGCACCAGGTCGTCCGCGGTCGCAAGCGTGTCAGCCATGTTCGTTGTGGCGACGTGTAGCGAGCGGAATCCGACATCGAGGTCGGGATACAGCAGTCCGGGCTCGTGCCTGGCTTGCGCGCCCGCGCGGCGCAAGCGCTCTCGGGCGATGTCGGCGATCGTATCGAAGTCAGGGTGCTCGACGGCCTCGTCGAGCTGGACGAGAATGTACCGACGATGCCCGCCATCGGCGGCGTTGAGGTCCATCACGGCGTGGCCAGTCGAACCTGAGCCGGCGAAGAAGTCGAGGATAATGGCCTCGCGGTCTCCCTGTGTCACTGCATTGATCCACTTCGCCAGGATCCCGACGTCCTTCGTGTACGGAAATACGTCGCTATCGAGCAGCTTCTTGAGGGCATAGGCGGCGCTCGCGCGTTCTCGCGTAAACACAGGCTTGATTGCCTGGGTGTCCATTTCGTCTAGGTAGCGCTTCTGTCGTGGCATCACGCTGTGGTCAGGACCGAAAATGATTCGACCTTCGCGGATCTTTTGCTCCATCGACTCGGGCGCATAAACCCAACCGTTTGGGTGCATCGGGACGGGGAGTCCGGTTACGGGATGGAGAATCTCGTAGCGTGACCGCGACGTTGGCGACGGCTTCCTCAAATCACCGGTTTGATAGACGCGACCCTCACCATCGATCTGGTCGTACCGAAACACGGCCGGTTCCAGCTCACTCTTGATCTTGCGCAGTTCAGCCCGGTACAGCTGAGTCGCGAGCGTGGCGTCATGACTTGATCTACGCCACGCGTCCGCGGCCAACGCGAGCACTCGGTCGATTCCCTGCTTCGGCTCAACCCACCGAACGTCACGCTCGATCAGGTTGGACACATTTCGTGCATAGATCAGCATGTAGTCGAGGCCCTGTGAAGTGAAACGCGCATCATTCTTGCTGCCGCCTTGCCAGACAACATTTGCAAGGAAGTTCTCGGGTCCAAAGACCTGGTCGAGCAGAAGACGGAGATTCCCGTGCTCGTGGTCGTCAATAGCAACGATCATCACACCGTCATCAGCGAGCAGATTCCTCGCGAGCCTCAGCCGCGGGTACATCATGCTGAGCCAGTCAGAGTGGAAACGACCATTCGCCTCGGTATTCGCCTGGAGGCGGTCGCCTGTCTCAGACTTCTGACCCGAGCGAGCGAGATACTCGGAACTTGACTCGGCAAAGTCGTCTTCGTAGACGAAGTCCTTGCCGGTGTTGTAGGGCGGATCGATGTAAACGACCTTGATCTTGCCAAGGTAGGACTCTTGGAGCAGCTTCAGCGCGTCGAGATTGTCCCCCTCGATGAAGAGGTTCTTCGTCGTGTCGAAGTCGACCGACTCGTCGCGCGCTGGACGCAATGTCTTCGCGATGGGAGCGTTTGCCACGAACGCGGCGGCGCGCTTCCCCGGCCAGTCAAGCTGGTAACGCTCAACAGCCCCGTCGACAATGTGGGCGGAAAGCTCCTGGCGCAATTGATCGAAGTCGATGGCTCGCGAAGGCTCACCGTCGGCATCGAGGGTCTCCGTGACTACCGTCGGAAAGAGCTTTGCGATCTTGTCGATGTTGGCTCGGGTGAGATCGGGGGATGTCATTCGGAGTCTTTCCACGGATTACCTCGTCTGGTCGAGCTCGGCTTGCTTGGCTTTCAGTTCCCGTCGTAGCTCGACCTTGCGGTTGAGCTGCGGTTCGGACCGGAGCTTTCGTTCTAGGGCGGTTATCTGGCGCTCAAGTCGGCGCACGACCTCGAGCCGTTCGCCGACAATGGACGGACTCTCGCCCGGTCGAGGCGCGAGCGGCGTGAGCGGACCGATGAGCGCTGAGTACAGCGCCGTCATCGTGATCGCGGTTGGCAGCGGGGTGCGAGGTGTGTCGCTTCGCATCCAGCCCGTTGAGAAATAGGCATTCGCCTTCGGTGCAGGGGAGCCGGCCAGTTTGTGTGCTGCTGTCATCCGCACGCCGCGGCCGTGGGCATCGTCGCGGTGGATCTCAAAGATCACCGGATTCGGTATCGCCTTATCGATCGATGCAAGTACCTGTGCACTGATGTCGTTCCCCTTGGCGCCCAACTGAATGACCTCGATCTCAGGCACTTCTGACGAGCCTGGAAGGTTGATGGTCTCCGCTGCGAGCTTGAAGGCCCAGCTGATGCGGTTCACTTCCGCGATGAACTTTTCGCGCAGTGCGGCCGTCGACGCTGTGCGCTCGTAGAACCTCTCCTTGGGGACCCGCGCACCAAATCGGGCACCCACCGGCCACTGGTACAGGATGTCGGTCATGAGTCGCCCTCTGGGTCGACGACGGCGATGAACGCGATCAACTCGAAGTCGTCGAGCCCCGCGATCTGCTGTGTGAGGGCGGTCGTGTGCCCACCGCTGAACAGGCTGTCGATGTCGCGTTCTTCGGTCACGTCGATCATCGAGTGGATGGCATCCGTCAGCAGCGCGGAGTATTTGCTCATGTCGGCGCCCTCGTGGGTGGCTTCGTTGAAGACACGTGTGACGTCGGCGACGGGTTCGTCGTGAGGGCGCGAGCCGGCGCGGACGAGGTCGAGTAGGCGCTTCGCTTCGGTGTGATCGGCGATGACACCCCCGTTGTCGTCGACGTAGACGAGGTAGTGCGGGTGGAGCCGGTTGCCCCGGTTCACGGCAGGGTCAGCGTTGACGTTCTTGAGCGCGAAGATCACACCCGGCAGAAGGCCCATGGCAGGGTCTGCGGGGATGACGGCGTGCAAGCCGCGCGGGGCTGTGGCGATGTCGCCGTACTCGTTCATGTACGCGAGCAGGTCCATGCGGAAGTCGTTGAGGCCGAGATCTGTGATCGAGACCCCGGCTCGAACGTCCTCGAGTTCGATGTTCTCGTTCTGCAGTTTGCGCAGCTGTTCCTTGCGGAACGCGGCATCTGAGTCTTCGGGATTGAGCACGTTGTCGTCCGCTGATCCGGCGAGGTCGGCGATCACCATGCGGTTCTCGACGCGCTCTTTGAGGTTGATGTACTCGTCGAGCGAGATGTCGGGCCAAAAGTTGACGAGCTGGATGACCTCGTTCGTCGAGCCGATGCGGTCGATGCGGCCGAATCTCTG
This sequence comes from Microbacteriaceae bacterium PS02067, assembly GCA_029960085.1. Lineage (GTDB taxonomy): Bacteria > Actinomycetota > Actinomycetes > Actinomycetales > Microbacteriaceae > Microbacterium. The sequence goes on from JASCPG010000074.1 coordinate 6,081, forward strand.
GATGATCCGCACGGGGTTCCAGTGGATGTCGTAGTTGATGAGGTAGTCGCAGTCCTGCAGGTTTTGGCCCTCGCTGATGACGTCGGTGCCGATCAGGACGTCGATGTCGCGGGTCTCCTTCGGCATGGTGAGGTGCCGCTGCTTGGATCGTGGCGAGAACATCGACATGACCTGCTGGAAGTCGAAGCCGGTGCCGATTGTCGACTTTGAGCCGTGGCCTCCGCCGGTGATCACCGCGCTTTCGAGCCCGGCCTGTTGGAGCGCCGGTGCGAGTTCGCGGTAGAGGTAGTTTGCGGTGTCGGCGAAGGCGGAGAAGATCAGGACCTTGCGGTTCTCGGGGTTGAGCGGGTGCTCTGCCTTCTGCTGGACCAGGTGCCGCAGCTTTCGGAGCTTGAGGTCGTGCGCCGGGGTCACTTTGCGCATCTCGTCCAGGAGTTCGCGCAGTGTCTCGCGGTCATGCCAGAGGTCGCGTTGCCACGATTCGACATCGATGTCGTCGATGTCGATGCGGATCTTCTCGCCGAATGACAGAGCCTCGACGTTGGCGTCGTCCTCATCGTCGAGGTCGAAGTCGAGATCGTCCATGTCGCGGATCTCGGGGAGGGAGCCGGAGTGGTTGCTGAGCCGCGTGAGCGTGCTGTCGACGGCGGACTCGATCTTCGCGAGCGTCAAGCGGAAGGCTTCGACCGAACTCTCGAGACGCTTGAGCAGGTTGACGGTCATGAGCTTCTTCAGGCCCTCTTCGCGACCTTTCTGACCGAGGTTCGAGCGGGCGCTTCCTGTCGTGACGTTGTAGAGGTCTTCGTACTTGCTGATGCGGCTCGGGAACACGTACGCGAGGGGCGTGTAGACGCCCAGCGTCAGCACCTGTAGCTGTTCGAAAATGTCGTTGAAGGAGGGGACGTCGGCGAGGTCGGTGAGTGGTTCCCGGATGGAGGCCGGCGGCAGTCGCCGTGGGAAGGCGCCGATCTCGCTCGTGTCGTAGAAGGCCTGAATGTGCTTGCGGGAGCGTGCGATGGTGACCGCGTCGAGCAGCTCGAAGAAGTCGAAGTCGAGCATCTGGAGGATGCGGTCGGCCGTGCGCTCCTCGGAGGGGAGCTTCGACCACTCGTTGAACACCGTCTGCGCATCGCGGAACACCCGCTCGACCGAGGTTGAGAGCGAGAGCTTGGAGGCAAGGGTGTCGCTCTCGCCTTCGTATGCCAATTGCAGCTGGTTCTTGAGGTCGTTGAAGCGGTTGTTGACCGGCGTCGCCGAGAGCATCAGTACCTTGGTCTTCACGCCTTCGCGGATGACCTGCCGCATGAGGCGCTGGTAGCGCGATTCCTTCTCTTCGGCGTAGTCGGCGTTGCGGAAGTTGTGGGACTCGTCGATGACGACGAGGTCGTAGTTGCCCCAGTTGACGCGGTCCAAGCGGAGGCCGAGCGACTCACCACGCGTCCGTGAAAGGTCCGTGTGGGCGAGGACGTCGTAGTTGAAACGGTCGCTCGCGAAGATGTTTGTGGTGAGGTTGGCGTTGTAGTTCGTCCAGTTCTCGGCGAGCTTCTTCGGCGCGAGTACCAGGACGGACTTGTTGCGGAGCTCGTAGTACTTGATGACAGCCAGGGCGGTGAATGTCTTTCCCAGGCCGACGCTGTCGGCGAGAATGCAGCCGTTGTAGGTCTCGAGCTTGTTGATGATGCCGGTAGCGGCATCCCGCTGGAAGTTGTACAGGCTCTGCCAGACCTTCGTGTCCCGATAGCCGGTGCGGTCGTTCGGGAGCACGTCTTCACTGATGTCATCGAGGAACTCGGCGAAGAGGTTGTAGAGGATGAGGAAGTAGATGCGAACCGGGGAGTTCTCGGCGTACACGCTCGCGATGTGGTCGTACACCGCTTGCGTGACGTCGTTCAACTGAGCGGGGTTGGCCCATATCTGGTCGAAGACGGCGAGGAATGCCTGGGTTTCCGCCGGCCCCTCGAGCTTTGTGACCAGGTTGGATACGGAGTTGCCGCGCTCGTAGCCGAGGTCTGCCGTGGTGAGGCCTTGAAGCTGGAGATAGGCAGCCTGATCGTCGACCACGGCGAACTGTTGCATCTGACTGCCGGTGGCGTTCGAACGGAACGTGACCTTGTCGCGCACCCAGGCCGCGCACTCCCGGGCGATCGCGCGCTGCGTCAGCTTGTTGCGGAGGCGAATCTCGAACTCCGAGCCATAGAGCGATGACTCGGCGTGCGGAATGAAGAACTCGCGCCGGTCCTTGCGCAGTTTGTCCGTCGCCTGCCCGTTGCTGAACGACGGGGACGTGAAGATGAACTCCAGCTCCTCGATGTGTTCGAGTTCGTTGCGAAGCGCCTCGAACGCGAAGATCGAGAAGGTCGATGCCGCGATACGCACCTTCGAGCCGCGGCTGATCTCGGACTTGAGGTCGTCACCGAGCAAGTCGGAGACGTTGTCGATGATCCGCATGTCCTACGCGACACCCCCAGCGCTGCTGCCACCGCTCCGAACCCAGCCATCAACCTCGGTCGCCTGGAACTTCCAGAGACACCCGACCTTGTGGGCCGGCATCCGCTTATCGGCGATCCAGGCGTAGACAGTGTCTTTCGTGACGCCCAAGTGCTCGGCGATGTCGTCGGCAGAGAGCCACGGCTCCGACATTCACGCCCCCCATGCGGATTGAGCCGGATGTATCCGGGCAGGGCCGAGCCTATCGCCAATGTGATCGCCACTCGCGCTTCTGCGGCAGGATGGGCTCGGGGACTCACCACCCGCGGAACCAGCGCGGCGACCATCGGAGGCAGGTCTTGTCGAAGTACACAGTTCAGCAGCACTCGGTGGAGACTCTTCTCACCTGGGTGAAAACCGGGCAGGTAGCGATCCCCGAGATGCAGCGTCCGTTCGTGTGGGACTCCACAAAGGTCCGTGACCTGCTCGACTCGCTGTACAACGGTTTTCCGATTGGCTACCTCATCACGTGGCAGAGCGCAGATGTGGGGCTGAAAGACGGTTCTACGTCCTCATTTCGCCAGATCCTGATCGATGGCCAACAGCGCATCACCGCAATGACGGCCGCGCTGGTCGGCCAATTCGTGATCGACAAGAGCTATAAGCGAAAGCGCATCAAAATCGCGTTCAACCCCACAACCGAGCAGTTCGCGACCCTTACTCCAGTGATCGACAGGGACAGCGCATGGATTTCGGACGTCGCTGATTTTGTCAACGCAACCTCGACGTTCTCAGCGACGAAGGCGTACATGGACGCCAATCCCCTCGCGGACGTTGCGCACATCGAACAGGCCCTCCAGCGTCTCTCGGCTATCTAGCAGGCTCAGGTCGGCATCATCACCCTCGCTGAAGACCTCGACATCGAGACGGTCACCGAGATCTTCATCCGCATCAACTCCAAAGGCGTACCGCTAAGTAGCGCCGACTTCGCCATGAGCAAAATCTCGAGCCACGGTCAGCTCGGGAGCAACCTGCGGAAGCTGATCGACTACTTCTGCCATCTCTCGGTCGCGCCGCATGTCTTCTCCGACATCGCCGAAAACGACACGGGCTTCGCGGCGTCTGGCTATCTTCCCGCCATCGCATGGCTGAAGAATGACAACTCGGACCTCTACGATCCGACGTACACGGATGTCATCCGCGTGGCTGGGATCAAGGAGTTCTCGCGCGGCAAGGTCGCCGCCCTGGTCAGTGTCCTCTCCGGCCGCGACTTCGAGACCCGAACGTTCAGCGAAGAGTTAGCAGTCGAGTCATTCGACCGGCTGGAACGGGTCTTGCTCGAGATCGTCAACCAGTACAACTTCCAGCAGTTCACATTGACTATCAAGTCGGCGGGATTCATCTCGCCGCGGCTCGTCAGCTCGAAGAACGCACTGAACTTTGCCTACGCGCTATATCTCAAGCTACGAACGGAGAAGAAGCTCAACGAGGGCGAGGTGAAGTACGTCGTGCGCCGATGGTTCGTCATGTCTCTGCTAACCAGCCGGTACACGGGGAGCTTCGAGACCGCGTTCGAAGCCGATATTCGTCGGATCAACGAGGCTGGTGCACTCCAGGCGCTCCGCGACATCGAGGCCTCACAACTCGCGGACAACTTCTGGGATGTTGCCCTCCCAATGGATATGGAGAGCTCCAGCGTACGCAGTCCGTACTTTCTCGCGTTCCTCGTGGCACAGATTCATGAGGGATCCCGTGGGTTCCTCTCAAAAAACGTGACAGTAGGCAGCATGATCGAGGAGGTCGGCGACATCCACCACGTCGTCCCGAAAAACTACCTCGTCAAGCACGGAGTCAACGACCGTAGCGACTACAACCAAATCGCCAACTTCGCGCTCACCGAAACCCCGATCAACATCGCGATCAAAGACAAGGAGCCCGGCGACTACATGTCGCTAGTCGATGCTCAGATCGCGGACGGCACCCTCCGACTGGGCGAGATTACGACCAACTCGGAGCTAGAGGTGAATCTGCGAGACAACGCGATTCCTTCGAGCCTGAGAACGACGACAGCCGAGTCGTATCAAGCATTCCTCAAGGAGCGACGCTTCTTGATGGCTCAGGTCATCAAGAACTACTACCTTGCCCTTTAGGCGGCATGGGGATCGAGCGAGACATGAACGACCGCCGGAAGGTTGAAGTCGTGGGTGCCGTCATCGTCCGCGATGGATTGATTCTCTCCGCACGGCGCGGACCGCAGTCGCGGCTGCCCGGCCTCTGGGAGTTTCCCGGCGGCAAGATCGAACCTGGCGAAACAGCGCTTCAAGCCCTTGAGCGCGAGTGGACTGACCCCGTCTTGTAGGTCCAGTCGTTGTGTGAGTCGTCCTGTCGCCCGAGGGTTCGGGCAGGGAGACTGGTCAGATCATGACGAACAGCAGGAAGCGTCACACCCCGGAGCAGGTCGTCCG
>JASCPG010000075.1 GCA_029960085.1 Microbacteriaceae bacterium PS02067
GGCGACGGTCGACGCCGCGGCGCGCGGCGGCGCGCGCGAGCGCGTCGGGGAGCCGCCACATGCCGCCCGCGATGCCGCCTACGGCGGCGCCGGCGCGGGAGGTCGGGGCGAGTTCGCCGGCCGCCGCGAGAAGCGACCCGTGCGCACCGAGCGCGCGCCACATCCCGGGATGCAGGCCGGAGAGGCGCGCGTCGGCCGCGGGGCGCGAGTAGACGCTCCGGCAGAGCGTGTCGACGAGACGGTCGGCGACGACGGGGCCGAGACGCTCCGCGACGAGGGTCCGCAGCGACGGCTCGTCGCCCTCGCCGGGGACGTACGGCGGCAGGGATGCCTCGGCCGCGGTGCGCTCGGCGGCCTCCGCCCCGATGAGCGCGACCACGTCGTCCGCGAGCGGGTCGGCGGGGATGCCGAGCACGGTCCGGCGCGGGAGCGCGGCGCGGCGCACGTCGCCCCCGCTCGCGACGGCGAGGAACGCGCCGCCCGGGCGCGGCTCGACGGGGTCGAGGCCCAGCCCTATATCGGAGACGAGCCGCGTCACGGCATCCGTCCGCGTCGCGAACGACTCGGCGCCGAGATCGATGTCGATGCCGCCGACGGTGCCGCGCCGCAGGAGCCCGCCGGCGCGGTCGGATGCCTCGCACACGACGACGCGCGCGCCCGCAGTGGCGAGGTCGTGGGCGACCGTGAGCCCGGCGATCCCCGCGCCGACGACGACGACGTCCGCGTCGGTCACGATGCGCGCCAGTCGTGGACGGTGCGGACGAGGTCCGTGAGCACCTGGGGGTCGGTGTCCATGGGGACGCCGTGGCCGAGGTTGAACACGTGCGCGCGAGCGGCGAGCCCTGCCGTGAGCACGTCGTGCACGGCCGCCGCTCGCACGTCGGCGGGTGCGAACAGCAGCGCGGGGTCGAGGTTCCCCTGGAGGGTCAGGTCGAGGTCGATGCGGGCCCGCGCGACATCCAGCGGCACGCGGTAGTCGACGCCGAGCGCGTCGACGCCGATCGAGGCCATGTCGGCGAGGATCTCCCCCGTGCCGACGCCGAAGTGGATGAGCGGCACGTCGAGGCCGAGCGCGCGTACGGGGCCCAGCGCCGCCGCCGAGGACGGCAGCACGGCGCGACGGTAGTCCGCAGGCGCGACGGCGCCGGCCCACGAGTCGAACAGTTGCCCGGCACTGGCGCCCGCCTCGACCTGCAGCGCGAGGAAGCGGCCCGTCACCTCCGCGAGCCAGTGCGTGAGGTCGTGCCAGGCGGCGGGATCGGCGTGCAGGAGGCTCCGCGCGCCGAGGTGGTCCTTCGACGGTCCGCCCTCGACGAGGTACGCGGCGAGCGTGAACGGGGCTCCGGCGAAACCGATGAGCGGCAGCGGCTCGCCTCGCCGCTCGGACTCCTCGGCGAGCATCGCGGTCGTCTGCCGGACGGCTTCTGCGACGGCCTCGCCCCGCTCCGTGACGAGGGCGGGGTCGATCGCCACGAGCCGGGCGATCTGCTCCGCCGTCCGGACCGGCTCGGCGAAGACGGGGCCGCGGCCGGCGACGATCTCGACGTCGAGCCCCACGAGTTTCAGGGGCACCACGATGTCGCTGAAGAACACCGCGGCGTCCACGCCGTGACGGCGCACCGGCTGCATCGTGATCTCGCTCGCCATCGCCGGGTCGAGGCACGCGTCGAGCATGTCGCCGCCCGTGGCGCGCAGGGCCCGGTACTCGGGCAGGGAGCGCCCCGCCTGCCGCATGAACCACACCGGCGTCGCCTCTTGTCGCTCTCCCCGCAGCGCCCGGACCAGGCGGGACGAAGCGGTGTCGTGGGCGACGAGCGGGTGGGTGGAACGCAACGAAACATCCTTCGAATCGGGGTGAGTTAATCGTTATACTACCCACGATGCTCGTCGCTCTCACCGCCCACCAGCGCTCCACGTCCTTCGCCGACCTGGAGCGTCTGTCGGTGCTGGGCGACACCGGGGCATCCGAGCTCACCTCGGCCCACGACACGATCCGCGGCGCCGTCGTGCTCGCCACCTGCAATCGATTCGAGGCCTATTTCGACGTCGACGGGGTCTCCCCCGTGTCGGCGATGGACGCGGCGATGGAGCGCATCTCCGACCTCGCGGATGTCCCGTTCCGGACCCTGCGCGACACGGTCGACTTCGCCCACGGCAACGGCGTCGCGCACCACCTGTTCGCCGTCGCGTCGGGCCTGGACTCCGTGGCCGTCGGCGAAGACGAGATCGCGGGGCAGGTCAAACGCGCCCTCGAATCGGCTCGCCGGGAGCGCTCGACGACGGCGCCGCTCGAGCACCTGTTCCAGCGCGCGACCGAGACCTCCCGCACCGTGAAGAACTCGACGCGCCTCGGCGAGTCCGGCCGGTCGCTCGTCCGCCTCGCCGTCGCCCTCGCCGGTTCGCGCGTCGGCGCGTGGGAGGACGCCCGCGTGCTGCTCGTCGGGACGGGACGATACGCCGCGGCATCCCTCGCGGCCCTCCGCGCCGTCGGCGCCGAGGACATCCGCGTGTTCTCCCGTTCGGGGCGCGCGAAGTTCGCGCAGCGCGAGCACCTCCGCCCCGTCGCACCCACCGACTACCCCGCCGAGGCGGCGCACGCCGACGTCATCGTCCTGTGCACGACGACCACGGCCGACGCGTACGCACTGACGGCGGAGGACCACCGCCACGCACGCGGTGCGACGGATGCCGCGCAGCTCATCATCGACCTCGGGATGCCCCGGAACGCCGACCCGGGCCTGCGCGGCCTGGCCGGCGTCGAACTGCTCGATCTCGACACGATCCGCGTGCATGCGCCGATCGACGAGTTCGCGACGATCGACGAAGCCCGCCTCATCGTGCGCACCGCCGCGGAGAGGCACGCCACGGCACGCCGTGTGCACGAGGTCGCGCCCGCCGTCGTCGACCTCCGCACGCACGTGCACGCCGTCCTCGAACGCGAGGTCGCCCGGGCGGCCGCCCGCGGCGGCGACGCCGACACCGAGGCGGCCCTCCGCCACTTCGCCGGGACGCTCCTGCACGGACTCATCGCGCAGGGGCACGGGCTCGCCGCATCGGGGGCGGGGCAGCGCTGGGTGGACGCCGTCGGCGTCGTGATCCCGCCGCGGGAGGACTGATGAGCCGCGTCACGCTGCGCGATGTCGCCCTGCGCGCGGGCGTCTCGACCGCCGCGACGAGCCAGGCGCTCAACGACCGCGGCAACCTGAGTCTCGACACGCGCATGCGCGTGAAGGCGATCGCCGCCGAGCTCGGCTACGCCCCCAACAAGAACGCCGCAGCGCTGCGCGGCGGGCGGACGATGTCGATCGGCTTCGTCATGGCACAGGGATCGCTGCAGGACGGACGGCGGGCGCTGCAGCGGGCCCGCCAGCTCGACGCGCTCGTCCGGGCCGGAGCGGAACGCGGGTTCACCGTGACGGTTCTGCCGGCCAGCCGCCCCGATCTGCTGCCCGGCGCGCAGATCGACGCGCTCTACTTTCCCGACTCCGCAGATGACCGGGCGATCCTCCGCTCGGCGGTCGCGGCGGGGATGCCCGTCGTGACGGCCGACCTGACCTTCGTCGGTATGACGGGCCTGTCGATCCGCACGGGATACGCGGCGGCCGTACGCGGTGCACTGACGCACCTCGCCGCCGCGGGTGCCGCCCGCATCGGGTTCCTCGTCGACGACAGCGAAGTGCCCCGCGACCAGCTCGGCGAAAGCGCCTACCTCGCGTGGAGCGTCCTGCAGGGGCGCACGCCGCTCGTCGCGCGTGTGGATGCCGGGAGGCGACGGCTCATCCCCGCCGTGCACGAGCTACTGGATGCCGGGGCGGACGCGATCTTTGCGTACTGCGAGGACGGGCCCGAGATCTACCTGCATCTGGAGTCGATCGACACCGTCATCCCGCGCGACCTGCAGCTGCTGTCGCTGTGCACCGGCGACGGCGAACTGGAGGAGCGACTCGGCATCACCCACGTGCGCGTGCACCCCGATCACGCCGCCGACCTGGCCTTCTCCGTGCTCGATGCGGCCGCCTGCGACGACACGGCGACACCGGCCGTCCGCACCGTGGAACTGCCGTGGGAGCTCGTGCGCGGGTCGTCGACGCGCTGAGGCGGACGGCTTCGGCACGGGGCCACGTGAGCCCCCGGGAACTCTAGGATGGCGGGATGCCTTCCCTCGGTGAACTCGTCGCGCCCCGGCGCCTGGGCAGGGATTTCCGGTGGCTGCTCGCGTCGTCGTGGACGAGCAACCTCGGCGACGGCATCGCCCTGTCGGCGTCGCCTCTGCTGATCGCCTCGCTCACCGCATCGCCCGTGCTCGTGGCAGCCGGCGCGATGATGCAGTACCTTCCGTGGCTGCTGTTCGGCCTGCTCGCCGGGTCGGTCGCCGACCACAACGACCGTCGCCGTCTCGTGATGCTCGCCAACGCCCTGCGCGCCGTCGTGGTGGCAGGGCTCGTCGTCGTCCTCGTCACGGGCCACGCGACCGTGTGGATCGTGCTCGTCGTCGCGTTCCTGTACGGAACGGCTGAGGTCTTCGCGGACTCCGCGGGCCAAACGCTCCTCCCGATGCTCGTCCGCCCGGTCGACCTGGGCCTCGGCAACTCCCGCCTGCAGGCGGGGTACCTCGTCGCGAACCAGCTCGCGGGGCCGCCGCTCGGGGCCTTCCTGTTCGCCCTCGGATCGTTCTGGCCGTTCCTCGTCCAGATCCTCTGCGTGACGCTCGCCGTGATCCTGATCGCCCGCATCGCCCGCACCCCCGTGCCCGAGCGGGAGGACGACCCGTCCGGCGTGCGCCCGCACCCCATCCGCGAGGGACTGCGGTGGCTGCGCGGCAATCCGCCCGTCCGCACGCTCGTGGTCATCATCCTGGTCTTCAACGTGACGTGGGCGGCGCCCTGGGGCATCCTCGTCCTGTACGCGACCGAGCACCTCGGCATGGGACCGGTCGGCTATGGCGCGCTGACGACCGCCGCAGCGGTCGGTGGTCTCGTCGGCGTGTCGTCGTTCGGGTGGCTCGAACGACACGTCACGCTCGCGACCCTCATGCGGGTGTGTCTCGTCTGCGAGGTTCTCATGCACCTCGCCTTCGCCCTGACGACGATCCCGGCGGTGGCTTTCGTGATCATGTTCGGGTTCGGCGTCTACGCCTTCGTCTGGGGCACGCTGTCCACGACGGTCCGTCAGCGTCTGGTCCCCCTGCACCTGCAGGGACGGATCGCGTCGGTGAACATGGTGGGCGTCTTCGGTGGCCTCGTCATCGGTCAGGGCATCGGCGGCGTCATCGCGCAGACCTGGGGGTTGACCGCCCCGTGGTGGTTCGCCTTCGGCGGCTCCGCCCTCGCGCTGCTGCTGGTGTGGCGATCGATCTCGCACATCGCCGCGGCGAAGCCCGTGCTCGACGAGCCGGATCAGGCCGGAGAGGCGGGCCCCACGGCCTGACCGACGGTCGTCAGTCCTCGAACGCGCCGTAGACGGCGAGCGTGTTGGATGCCACCTGTGCGCAGAACTCGTCGAGGTCCACCCCGAGCTCGACGGCCATGAACCGCACCGTCACCGGCACGAGATACGGCGCGTTCGGGCGTCCGCGCAGCGGTGCCGGGGTGAGGAACGGGGCATCCGTCTCGACGAGGATCCGGTCGCGCGGGGTCACGGCGAGGGCGTCGCGGAGATTCTGGGCGTTCTTGAACGTCACATTGCCGGCGAAGCTCAGCCAATAGCCGCGGTCCGCCGCGATCTTCGCCATCTCCTCGTCGCCCGAGAAGCAGTGGAAGACGGTGCGTTCAGGCGCACCGACCCGGGCGAGCGTGTCGAGGACGGCGTCGTGGGCGTCGCGATCGTGGATCTGCATCGCGATGCCGTGCTTCTTCGCGAGCGCGATGTGCGCCTCGAAGCTCTCGTACTGCGCGGGCAGGCCCTCCTCCCCCGTGCGGAAGAAGTCGAGGCCGGTCTCGCCGATCGCCCGCACGCGCGGCTGTGCCGCGAGCTCGTCGATCACGTCGATCGCCTCCGCCAGCATGCCGCGCTCGGCATATACCGGCGCCTCGTTGGCGTGGATCGCGACGGCGGCGAGCACGCGCGGGTGCGATGCCGCAGCCCACGCCGACCAGCGGCTCGACTCGATGTCGCCGCCCGCCTGGACGACGCCGATGACACCGACCTCGCTCGCTCGCACGAGTTGCTCATCGAGAGGCAGCCCCTCGCCGTCCTCGATCTCGAGGTGGCAGTGGTTGTCGTAGACGGGCACCGTGAGGGGCGCGGGCGGCGCGGGGTACGACGTGTCGCGCGCACCCTTCTCCCGCTGCCGCACGTATCCGGACGGGTCGGTCATGCGCGTCTCCCCCTCGTGCCGGTCGTGTCAGGCGTCCTGCTCGACGCGGGGGAACAGCGGCGCGAGGCCGTTGACGCTCGTGCCGGGAACGAGCACACCCCACTGACCCGCGTCGCGGATCGGCTCGTCCTGGAGGCGCCCCGCGTGGCCGAGCGCGACCCACAGCTTCGCCGTCGCTTCGGGCATGAAGGGGCTCAGCAGTACGGCGAGCGCACGCAGGCCCTCGGCGGCGGTGTACAGCACCGTTCCGAGGCGCGGCCGCTCTGCGTCGTCCTTCGCGAGTGCCCACGGCTCGTTCTCGGTGATGTACCCGTTGAGCGCGTCGACGATCGTCCAGATCGCCGCGATCGCCTCGTCGGGGCGGAACCGCTCCATCGCCTGGTCGGCCGTCGCCGCGGCATCCGCGACGATCCGCTGGATCTCGAGGTCGCCCTCGGTGTACGCCGCGGCAGGCGGGACGATTCCCTCGAAGTAGCGCTCGATCATCGCGGTCGTCCGCGACGCGAGGTTGCCGAACCCGTTGGCGAGCTCCGCCTGGTACCGGGCTGACAGATCCTCCCACGAGAACGAGCCGTCCTGGCCGAAGGCGATCGCCGACAGGAAGTAGAACCGGTAGGCATCCGACCCGAACACGTCCGTGATCTCGGTCGGCGCGATGCCGGTGAGCTTCGACTTCGACATCTTCTCGCCGCCGACGAGCAGCCACCCGTGCGCGAAGACCCCGCGCGGCACATCGAGGCCCGCGGCCATGAGCATCGCCGGCCAGATCACGGCGTGGAAGCGGAGGATGTCCTTGCCGACGACGTGGTAGGCGGGCCAGCGCCGCGCGAACTGCTCGGGGTCCGTGCCGTAGCCGACGGCGGTCGCGTAGTTGAGCAGGGCATCGACCCACACGTAGATGACGTGCGAGGGGTCCCACGGCACCGTGATGCCCCAGTCGAAGGCGGAACGCGAGATCGACAGGTCCTTGAGCCCCGACCGCACGAACGAGACGACTTCGTTGCGCGCCGACTCGGGGCGCACGAAGTCGGGCTCGGTCTTGTACAGCTCGAGCAGGCGATCCTGGAACTCGCTGAGCTTGAAGAAGTAGTTCTTCTCCTGCAGGAGTTCGAGCGGCTTCGAATGGATCGCGCAGACCTTGAGGCCCTCGAAGGCCCCCATGCCGTCGACGATCTCGGACTCGGGCTTGAACTCCTCGCACCCCACGCAGTACAGCGCCTCGTACTCGCCGGCGTAGATGTGCCCGCGGTCGTAGAGGGCCTTCACGAACTCCTGCACGCGCTCCTCGTGGCGGGGCTGGGTCGTGCGGATGAAATCGTCGTTGGCGACGTCGAGGGTCCGAAGCAGCGGGTACCACGACTCGGCGACGAGCTTGTCGACCCACTCCTGCGGAGTGACGCCGTTGGCCGCGGCGGCACGCAGCATCTTCTGCCCGTGCTCGTCGGTGCCGGAGAGCATCCAGGTGTCATCGCCCGCCTGGCGGTGCCAGCGCGCGAGCGCGTCGACCGCGACGGTCGTGTACCCGTGACCGATGTGGGGAAGGTCCGACGGGTAGTAGATCGGCGTCGTGATGTAGAAGGACTTACCGGTGCTCACCCGACGATTCTAGGCGGGCGCGGGGTGCGCCATCCGCGTATGACGCCGCGGGGGCAGGCGGTCGGACGACCGGCCGGTTCAGGCGCTCTCGCGGACGACGAGGTCCGTCGGGAGGATGACCGCGTCGCGCGGGCGACCCGCGATGACGTCGAGCACCATGTCGACCATCGTCGAGCTGATCTGCGCCCACGGCTGGCGCACCGTCGTGAGCGGAGGCTTCGCCGTCTCGGCGAGGCCGGAGTCGTCGAAGCCCGCGACGGCGACGTCCTCCGGGACCCGTCGGCCAGCACGCCGCAGCGCGTCGATCGCACCGACGGCCATGACGTCGCTCGCGGCGAAGACGGCGTCGATGTCGGGGGCGCGCTCGAGCAGGCGCGTCATCGCGGCATCCCCACTCGCCCGCTCGTAGCTGCCCTGCTCGACGAGATCGGGATCGAACCTGTCGCCGAGCTCGTCGCGGAACCCGGCGAGCCGCAGCCGGCCGCCCGGAGTGTCGTGAGGGCCCGTGATGAGCGCGATGCGACGATGACCGCCGCGTACGAGGTGTCGCGTCATCTTGCGGGCGGCTTCCACCTCGTCGATCGCGACATGCGCGATGGCGAGATCCCCGGTCGGAACACCCGAGCAGACTGTCGGCACTCCCGCGACGACGAGGGATGCCAGGAGCGCATCGGACTCGTGCGACGAGACGAGCAGGACGCCGTCCACGTGCCCCGCGCGGACGTAGCGCTCGACGTTCTCTCGCTCGGCCTCGGTGCCCGCGATGAGGAGGACCAACGTCATGGAACGCTCCGCCAAGGCCTCCGTCGCGCCGCGCAGGAGCAGCGCGAACGTCGGGTCGGAAAAGAGCAGCTGCTGCGACTCGGTGAGAAGGAACGCGAGGGAGCCGGATCGTCCGGTCGCGAGGCTCCGGGCGGCGTGGTTGGCGGTGTAGCCCGTGCTCACAATCGCCGCCTCGACCGCTTCTCGGGCCTCCGGCGAGACCCAGTGTCCACCGTTGAGATACCGCGACACCGTCCCGTGGGAGACCCCCGCCACGCGCGCGACATCGCGGATCGTGGGCTTTCGGGGAGCGCCGGGGAGAGTCACGAGAGCAGACTCTACCCTCCCGGATCGGGATGTGTTATTGTCTGACCACAAAGACCTGTGACCGGTCACAGTTCCGTAACGAACACCCCCGTCGACGCCATTGTGCGCGCATAATTGTTGATGTGCGCGCGTCACGTGCGACGACACAGCACAGGGCGGCGATGGAGCCACGGTCGGCTCCCGCTCCCTGCCGACAACAAGGAGAGGCACACCGATGAAGGTGAACAAGAAGGTCCTGCTCGCGACCGGACTGGCCGTCGCGGCGAGCATGCTGGCACTCGCCGGCTGCTCGAGCACGGGCAGCACCCCGGCCCCCACCGAGAGCGGAGCAGCGAGCGGATCGCTCACGGTCTGGGTGGACGCCGACCGTGCGCGCGCGCTCGAGGACGTCGCGAAGACGTTCGAGAAGGAGAAGGGCGTCAAGGTCAACCTGGTCGTCAAGGACTACGGCAAGATCCGCGACGAGTTCACGGCCCAGGTACCCACCGGAAAGGGTCCCGACATCACGATCGGCGGCCACGACTGGATCGGCGCCCTGGTCAAGGACGGCATCGTCGCCCCCGTCGAACTCGGCGACAAGGCCGCCGACTTCGAGAAGGTCGCCGTCGAGGCGGTCAGCTATGACGGCAAGACCTACGGTCTCCCCTACGCGATCGAGAACATCGCGATCCTCCGCAACACGGCCCTGGCCGACGCCACCCCCGCGACCTTCGACGAGATGATCGCCAAGGGCAAGACGGCAGGCACCGAGTACCCGTTCGTCGTGGGCCTCGACCCGCAGGCGGCCGACCCGTATCACCTCTACCCCTTCCAGACGTCGTTCGGCAGCACCGTGTTCGGCCGCAACGCCGACGGCTCGTACGACGCGTCCCAGTTCACGATCGGCGACGAGAACGGACAGAAGTTCGCCGCGTGGCTCACGTCGCAGGGCGACACGGGCACCAAGGTACTGAACCTGAACCTGTCGGGCGACCTCGCCAAGGAGGCGTTCAACGCCGGCAAGTCGCCGTACTTCCTGACCGGCCCCTGGAACGTCGCCGACGCGGAGAAGGCGGGCATCAAGGTGTCCGTCGACGCGATCCCCACCGCCGGTGGCGAGCCCGCGCAGCCCTTCGCCGGCGTCCAGGCGTTCTTCCTCTCCGCCAAGAGCAAGAACGCGCTGATTGCGAACGAGTTCCTCGTCAACTACATCGGCACCGCCGATGTGCAGACGAAGCTCTTCGAGGCCGGTGGGCGTCCGCCCGCGCTCTCCGAGTCCTTCACGGCCGCGCAGTCCGACGAGGTCATCGCGGGCTTCGCGAAGGTCGGTGCCAACGCCGTCCCCATGCCGAGCATCCCCGAGATGGGTTCGGTGTGGGATGACTGGGGCAAGACCGAGGCAGCCCTGATCAAGGGCACGGCCGACCCCGCCGCCGAGTGGACCAAGATGGCCGATGCCATCAAGAGCAAGCTCGGCTGAGATCGACGTGACGTGGGGGGGGGGGGGCCCCCCCCCCCCCCCCCCCCCCCCCCCCTTCAGCCCCCCAGCCCCCCCCCCCCCGGGGGGG
>JASCPG010000076.1 GCA_029960085.1 Microbacteriaceae bacterium PS02067
CCCGCCACCCCCGCACCCCCGACCGCGCCCGCCGCATCGTTCGCCGCGCCCCCCGCCGCGCCGACAGCCCCGCCGCCCGCACCCACGACGGCGGCGTTCGCACCCCCGCCCACGTCCGCAGCGGGCTGGACACCGCCCGAGACCGCACCCCGGGCGGATCTCCCCGCCCCGCCGCCGGTCGCGCCCCCGGTTCCGCCGGTGGCGCCCGTCCTGCCTCCCGCGCCCCCCGCCCCGGCCTCAGCGCCCGCATTCCCGCCCGCGTCGTTGGCGACGCCCGCCGCGGTCGATCCGGCGGAGGACGAGATCGTCGCGGCATCCGACGCCGACTGGCCTTCCGAGATCGATGACGTCTCCGCGATCTACCCGTCGCCCTTCCCGCCGAGTTCCGCATCGGGTCGCCCGTACGTCGCGCCGCCCGTCGGCTCCGACGAGGGTCCGATCGCGTTCGTGCCGGGGCGGCGGGTGGGCTCGCCGCAGCCGTCCGTGCCGGCCCCCGTCACGGACGTGCCCGGCGCTCACGGAGAGGTCCCCGCCGCGCCGCCGGCACCCGCCGTCGCCGTGCCGTCGGAGCCCGCGGAGGCGCCCGCGCCCGCGCCTGCTGCGACGCCCGAGCAGGGGCAGTTCCGTGCGCGGCGGGCCTATCTGCCCGACGACGCGTTCCCGGAGATGTCCGGAGAGGTGTCCGCCGTGATCGGCTCGCCGACCGCCGGCACGCCGCGCTCGGCGACGGGTGCCGTCTCGGCGCAGCACCGCCGCGCCGAAGCGCCCATCCCGCTCCTCGACGCCGTCGCCGCCGTCGAGGAGGTCGACGAGGTCACGCGGATCTCCGCCGCCCGCCGCTACGAGGACATCGACGAGACGGTCATCGCGCGCCGGAGCGTCCGCCCCACGTGGGAGCTCATCCCCGTCTCGGGCTCGCCGATCCCGCTCACGGCGGCCGTCGTCATCCTCGGCCGCCGTCCCGCCGGCGACGCGGCATACCCGAACGCGCAGCTGGTCGCCGTGCAGGACGGCGCCCGCACCGTCTCCAAGACGCACGCGCGGATCGAACTGCGCGGGGATGCCTGGATCGTCACCGACCTCGGTTCGACCAACGGTGTGCTCGTGCGCACGCTCATGGGCGACGAGGTCGAGGTCGAGCCCGGCGGCCAGCTCGACGCGGGGGAGCGGTTCTTCCTCGGCGACGAGGAGTTCCACCTGCGCCGCATCGCGCCGTGACCCGGATACGCCGCCACGCCCGCGCGTTTGCCCGGGTTCGTCATACGGCGTAGTATTGACCGGGTGTGCGCCCTCGCGCGCCTTGTGCTGTGCCCGGCTTCGGCCTGTGCCCAGGACGGGTGAGTAGAGACCACGCATCGGGATCGGCCTGCGAACAGGTCGCCCCCACGGCATATCCACCACCCAAAAGCACAGTGCTCTCGCGCTGCGCCGGTGGATCTGTGGTGAAACCACGAACGCTGTCACCGTGCAGCATCTGTGCGAGGCGAGAGCCGCGCACAGTCCGACAAGGAGAGAACGTGCCAACCATTCAGCAGTTGGTTCGCAAGGGTCGCTCGCCCAAGGTCTCGAAGACCAAGGCGCCGGCGCTCAAGGCGAACCCGCAGCAGGCGGGTGTCTGCACCCGCGTGTACACGACCACGCCCAAGAAGCCGAACTCGGCCATGCGCAAGGTCGCCCGTGTCAAGCTCCGCAACGGCACCGAGGTCACCGCCTACATCCCCGGCGAGGGCCACAACCTGCAGGAGCACTCGCTCGTGCTCGTCCGTGGAGGCCGTGTCAAGGACCTCCCCGGTGTCCGTTACAAGATCGTTCGCGGCGCCCTGGACACCCAGGCCGTCAAGAACCGCAAGCAGGCCCGTAGCCGCTACGGCGCCAAGAAGGGCTGAGTGAGATGCCTCGCAAGGGACCCGCACCCCGCCGCGTCGTCGTCAACGACCCGGTCTACGGTGCTCCGATCGTCACCCAGCTGGTGAACAAGATCCTCGTCGACGGCAAGAAGTCGATCGCCGAGGCCATCGTCTACAACGCCCTGAAGGGTGTCGAGGCGAAGAACGGTCAGGATGCCGTCGCGACGCTCAAGAAGGCGCTCGACAACGTCCGCCCGACCCTCGAGGTCAAGAGCCGCCGCGTCGGCGGTTCGACCTACCAGGTGCCCGTCGAGGTCAAGCCGCACCGTGCGAACACGCTCGCGCTGCGGTGGCTCGTCTCCTACGCGAAGGGTCGTCGTGAGAAGACGATGACCGAGCGTCTGCAGAACGAGATCCTCGACGCCTCGAACGGCCTGGGTGCTGCGGTCAAGCGCCGTGAGGACACCCACAAGATGGCGGAGTCGAACCGCGCCTTCGCGCACTACCGCTGGTAAGCCGTTTCGACTCGCGGCTTCGCCGCTCGCTCAACGACCGGTGATCCTCCGGTCGTTGGGCGAGCGAAGCGAGTCGAAACGCCCGACGGCCGGTCACAACCCCGGTCGTTGAGCGAGCGAAGCAAGCCAACCGCCCCGCCCGACAACCCCGGTCGTTGAGCGAGCGACGCAAGCCAACCGCCCCGCCCGACAACCCCGGTCGTTGAGCGAGCGAAGCGAGTCGAAACGTCCACCGCCCACACACCACAAGTAAGGACACCCCGTGGCACAAGAAGTGCTCACCGACCTCAACAAGGTCCGCAACATCGGCATCATGGCGCACATCGATGCCGGCAAGACGACGACGACCGAGCGCATCCTCTTCTACACGGGCGTCAACCACAAGCTCGGCGAGACGCACGACGGCGCGTCGACGACCGACTGGATGGAGCAGGAGAAGGAGCGCGGCATCACGATCACGTCTGCCGCCGTCACCTGCTTCTGGAACAAGCACCAGATCAACATCATCGACACCCCCGGCCACGTCGACTTCACGGTCGAGGTCGAGCGGTCGCTGCGCGTCCTCGACGGCGCCGTCGCCGTCTTCGACGGCAAGGAGGGCGTCGAGCCCCAGTCCGAGACGGTGTGGCGTCAGGCCGACAAGTACGACGTCCCCCGCATCTGCTTCGTCAACAAGATGGACAAGCTGGGCGCGGACTTCTACTTCACCGTCGACACCATCGTGAACCGCCTGGGCGCGAAGCCGCTCGTGCTGCAGCTGCCCATCGGTGCCGAGAACGACTTCGTCGGCGTCATCGACCTCGTCGAGATGCGCGCGCTCGTGTGGCCCGGCGACGCCAAGGGTGATGTCACCATGGGCGCCAAGTACGAGGTCCAGGAGATCCCCGCCGACCTCGCCGACCGTGCCGCCGAGTACCGCGAGAAGCTCCTCGAGACGGTCGCCGAGACCGACGAGGCGCTCCTGGAGAAGTACTTCGGTGGCGAGGAGCTGACCCTCGACGAGATCAAGGGCGCGATCCGCAAGCTCACCGTCGGTGGCGAGATCTACCCGGTGCTCTGCGGCTCGGCGTTCAAGAACCGTGGTGTGCAGCCGATGCTGGATGCCGTCGTCGACTACCTCCCGTCGCCCCTCGACGTGCCCGCCATCGAGGCGCACGACCCGAAGGACGAAGAGATCGTCATCGAGCGTCACCCCGACGCCAACGACCCGTTCGCGGCGCTCGCGTTCAAGGTCGCGGTGCACCCGTTCTTCGGTCGCCTCACCTACATCCGCGTCTACTCGGGTCACCTCGACTCGGGTGCGCAGGTCATCAACTCGACCAAGGGCAAGAAGGAGCGCATCGGGAAGATCTTCCAGATGCACGCCAACAAGGAGAACCCGGTCGACTCGGTCACCGCGGGCAACATCTACGCCGTGATCGGCCTGAAGGACACCACCACCGGTGACACCTTGGCAGACCCGGCCGCGCCTGTTGTACTGGAGTCCATGACGTTCCCGGAGCCGGTCATCGAGGTCGCCATCGAGCCGAAGACCAAGGCCGACCAGGAGAAGCTCGGCACGGCGATCCAGAAGCTCGCCGAAGAGGACCCGACGTTCCGCACCGAGCTCAACCCCGAGACCGGCCAGACGGTCATCAAGGGTATGGGCGAGCTGCACCTCGACATCCTCGTCGACCGCATGAAGCGCGAGTTCCGCGTCGAGGCGAACGTCGGCAAGCCCCAGGTCGCATACCGCGAGACCATCCGCAAGACGGTCGAGCGTCACGACTACACGCACAAGAAGCAGACCGGTGGTTCGGGTCAGTTCGCCAAGATCCAGTTCGCGCTGGAGCCCCTCGAGGTCACGGCGGACAAGACGTACGAGTTCGAGAACAAGGTCACCGGTGGCCGCATCCCGCGCGAGTACATCGAGCCCACCAACCAGGGCTTCCAGGACGCCATGAATGTCGGCGTGCTCGCCGGCTACCCCATGGTGGGTGTCAAGGCGATCCTGCTCGACGGTGCGTCGCACGACGTCGACTCGTCCGAAATGGCGTTCAAGATCGCCGGCTCGATGGGCTTCAAGGAGGCCATCCGCAAGGCCGGTCCCGTGATCCTCGAACCGCTCATGGCGGTCGAGGTGCGTACGCCCGAGGAGTACATGGGCGACGTCATCGGCGACCTGAACTCGCGTCGTGGCCAGATCCAGTCGATGGAGGACGGCTCGGGCATCAAGATCGTCCGTGCGCTCGTGCCGCTGTCGGAGATGTTCGGCTACATCGGTGACCTCCGGTCGAAGACCTCGGGCCGTGCCGTGTACTCGATGGAGTTCGACTCGTACGCCGAGGTCCCCAAGGCCGTCGCCGACGAGATCGTCCAGAAGAACAAGGGCGAGTAACCCTCGCCCGTGCCCGGTCGTTGAGCGAGCGAAGCGAGTCGAAACGTCCGGTACCACCCCCCGGTCGTTGAGCGAGCGAAGCGAGTCGAAACGTCCAGGATCTCACCGGCATCCCGGTGACACACAACTTCATACGCATAAACTAGAAACATCCCCGTAGAGCCCCGGTCGCAATCCAGCGCCCGGAATCTCTACACGAATGTCCTGAGGAGGACCCAGTGGCCAAGGCCAAGTTCGAGCGGACCAAGCCGCACGTCAACATCGGAACCATCGGGCACGTCGACCACGGTAAGACGACGCTCACCGCCGCGATCTCGAAGGTGCTCGCCGACAAGTACCCGTCGGCCACCAACGTGCAGCGTGACTTCGCGTCGATCGACTCGGCTCCCGAAGAGCGCCAGCGTGGTATCACGATCAACATCTCGCACGTCGAGTACGAGACGCCGAAGCGCCACTACGCGCACGTCGACGCCCCGGGCCACGCCGACTACATCAAGAACATGATCACCGGTGCCGCTCAGATGGACGGCGCGATCCTCGTGGTCGCCGCCACCGACGGCCCGATGGCTCAGACGCGTGAGCACGTGCTGCTCGCCAAGCAGGTCGGCGTGCCCTACCTGCTCGTCGCGCTGAACAAGTCGGACATGGTCGACGACGAGGAGATCCTGGAGCTCGTCGAGCTCGAGGTTCGCGAGCTGCTGTCGTCGCAGGACTTCGATGGCGACAACGCTCCCGTCGTGCGCGTGTCGGGCCTCAAGGCCCTCGAGGGTGACCCCGAGTGGACCGAGAAGATCGTCGAGCTCATGGAGGCCGTCGACGAGTCCATCCCCGACCCGGTGCGTGACAAGGACAAGCCGTTCCTCATGCCCATCGAGGATGTCTTCACGATCACCGGTCGTGGCACGGTCGTCACGGGCCGCGCCGAGCGCGGTACCCTCGCGATCAACTCCGAGGTCGAGATCGTCGGCATCCGCCCGACGCAGAAGACCACGGTCACGGGTATCGAGATGTTCCACAAGCAGCTCGACGAGGCCTGGGCCGGCGAGAACTGTGGTCTGCTCCTGCGCGGCACCAAGCGTGACGACGTCGAGCGCGGCCAGGTCGTCGTCAAGCCCGGTTCGGTCACCCCGCACACCAACTTCGAGGGCACGGCGTACATCCTGTCCAAGGAGGAGGGCGGCCGTCACAACCCGTTCTTCACGAACTACCGTCCGCAGTTCTACTTCCGCACCACGGACGTCACCGGTGTCATCACGCTGCCCGAGGGCACCGAGATGGTCATGCCCGGCGACACCACGGAGATGACGGTCGAGCTCATCCAGCCGATCGCCATGGAAGAGGGCCTCGGCTTCGCGATCCGTGAGGGTGGCCGCACCGTCGGCGCCGGTACCGTCACGAAGATCATCAAGTAATCCCCTCTCTGTGATCGCGTGCCGCCCGGCACGCGATCCGGGACGAAAACCCCCCGCGCAGTTCGTCTGCGCGGGGGGTTCTTCTGTTCTGCGCCCCTTACCTCAAGAGAAGAACTTTCTCTATAGACTTTTGGGTAGTTTCTCAGCCGAAAGTTCAGTCACTTCAGTAACATGAGAGTGTTCTCATCTTGGGGTGCATGAACGCGGCTGCACTGCAGCGCTCCGACGCGATCGGTGTCCCACCTTCATGACGCACGCCCGTGCGCCGTGACCGACACCTGCAAAGGAAGCACTCATGAACAAGACCACCAAGGGCACAATCGCCATCGCCGCTGCTGCGGCGCTCCTTCTCGGCGGAGCCGGCAGCCTCGCGTACTGGCAGGAGTCGGCGAACGTCGCCTCTGCCAACATCGCGACCGGTCAGCTGCACGTCACCACCCAGACCGGCGCGTGGGCCGTGAAGAAGCAGGGTGCGTCGACGTTCGCCCCGATCGCCAACATCGCGACCTTCAAGATGGTCCCGGGCGACGTCGTCACGTACACCGTTCCGTTCACCACCACCGCCGAAGGCGACAACCTCGCCGCCAACGCGACCGTCGCCTGGGGTGCCGCGAGCAGCCTCCCCACCGGTGTGACGAGCGCTACGAGCGGTACCTACAACGGCACCGCATTCACCGGCACGTCGTTCGCCGTCGTGAAGCAGGCGACCCCTGTCTCCGGCCAGCTCGTGTTCACTCTGACGTGGGACTTCGGCACCACGGGCAACACCAACGGGATGAGCCAGACGATCAACCTCGCCGCGACGACCGTCACCGTCGCGCAGGTCGTCGCTCCCTGATCCGCACAGCCATGAGACAGCGCCCCGCGCGGCGCCGTCGCGCTCCGAGGCCGCTCGGCATGGCAGCCCTCCTGGCGGGGGCTGTCGTGCTGGCGGTCACGGTGGCGCCCGGCACGCTCAGCTTCTTCCGGGATGCCTCGTCGACGTCCGGCGTCGCCGTGGCCTCGGGCAGCGCCGCGCTGGTCATCACGCGCACTCCGGGCCAGCCGGTCGCCGCCGTCTATCCCGGAGGGCCGGCCGCCGTGATCGATGCGACCACGACCGCCACGGTCACCAACACCGGAGACGTTCCACTCGCGATCTCGGCCGGCCTTGCCGCCGCCGGAGCCACCTCGACCAACTTCGCGGGCGCGGTCGTCGTGTCGGTGCAGCTGCAGACAGGTGCCACCTGCCCGGCGGCACCTCCCGCGAGCGCGTGGGCCGGGGCATCCGGCGCCGCAGGCGGGGCGCTCGGCTCGCTGGCTCCCGGAGCGACGCAGCGCGTCTGCCTCTGGCAGAGCCTGCCCGTCGCGGCGCCCGCCGGCACCTTCGCGCAGACCGCAACCGTCACCCTCACCCTCACCGGTACCCAACAAGGATCCTGATGTCCCGCCGTCGCACTTCCGTCATCGCCCTGCTGCTGGGTGCAGCACTCGTGGTGATCGCGCCGACGGCGGCATTCGCATACTGGGTCGTCTCGACGCAGACCGCGCTGGCCGCGAGCAGTGCGACCTTCGCCGTCTCCGCGCCGACCTCGACGACCGGGACCGTCAACGTCCTCCCGGCGTCCTCCGCCGACCTCTCCGGCTTCTCCGGGTCGACCGTGAGCTCCGCCGTGTACACCAACACGGGCGCCACCCCCTGGTCGGCGCTGTGGATCACGGGCGCGGCCACGGCATCCTTCGGCTCGGGAGCGATCGTGAAGAGCTCCGTGGCCGTGGTGGGTGGCGCGGATGCCTGCCCGGCGCCCTCCGTGTATGCGGCCCTCGATCCGAACGGAACCAGCGTGCCGGTGTCGATCGCCGCCGGTGGCGCCGCGAAGGTGTGTGTCCTCACCGCCTACGACCGCCTCTCCATGCCGAACCGATCGGCATCGTCCGCCACGCAGATCGTCGTCTCCCCCCGGCTCCAGAACTGGACGGTCGCCGCCGCTGCGCTGACGATCACGACCACCGCACCGAATGCGGGGCTGATGCGATGCACCGACAGTAACGATGTGAACGCGACGGTGACCTTCGTCGTGCCTCAGGACGGCACCTATCGCTGGGTCGACACCGCCGCCGGAGCGGCCGCTCCCGCGACCTTAACCGCGGGCACGCAGCAATCACGTTCGTTCGCCTCGCAATTCCTCGGTTCCACGGGCACGATCTCGGTCACCGTCGAGCGCCAGGTCGGTTCGGGGTGGACGACAGTCGCGCAGGGCAGCGTGGTCGGATACTCCTCCTTCTTCATCCTCTGGGCCCAGTACCGATGCCCCTGATACGCCGCCTCGCCCTCCTCGTCGGCACGGTCGCACTCGCAGGCGCGCTTGGCGCCGGCGCTGCCGCGCCCGCCGCCGCCGCGGAGGAACTGCCGCTCCAGTTCAGTTTCGACGGCATCAGCTGGATGGACTCCATCCCGTCCATCGTTCCGGCCAGTTGGGAGCCCGTCCCCGGCTCGTCGTACGCCGTCGCCCTCCACGTGCGCAGCGAGCGGTCCGCGACGAGCAACGTGGCGCTGTACGTGTCGGACGCGCGGTCGCTCTCCGCGACGCTGCTGGCCGCCACGTCGGTGACCGGGGAGCTCGCGAGCGTCGGTCTGGGCGACCCCGATACATGTCGCGCCCTTGCGGCCGCGACCTTCGCCCCCGGGCAGCAGCGGATCTTCACGATCCGCATCGACGTCGCGCCGGAACTCCGTGATGCGCAGAGCACGGGGCTGTCCTTCGACCTCGCCGCCGCCATGTCGGATCCGGAGGTCAGCGCCGCCGGACCAGGGTGTGCGGCGACGCCGGTCGGCCCGGGCGCGCTGCCGTCGACGGGCGGAGATCCGCACGCTATGCTCCTCGCGGCGGTCGGAGGCGCAGCAGGCGTCGCCATCGGGTGGTGGGTGCTGCGTCGCCGTCGCGGCGAGGACGTGTGATCTGAACGGGCAGGAGGCGGCATGAGCGGAACGCTCCGACGGGATGCCGCGCGGAGGAAGCCCGCGGAGTCGCCGGGCCGGGCGACCTGGAGGATGATCCGGGCGGGCGTGTCGTGGGCGCTCCTGATCGCCGTGGCGGCGATCGCCTGCGCAGTCATCGTCGTGCCGGCCGTCGCCGGCGCCCGACCCTTCACCATCCTCACGGGCTCGATGGAACCGCGCTACCCGCCCGGCACGCTGGTCGTCGTCCGTCCCGTCGACCCCGATGACATCGCGATCGGCGATGTCATCACCTATCAGCTCCGCTCGGGCGAGTCGATCGTCGTGACGCACCGCGTCGTCGCGGTGCAGCAGGGAGTCGAGGGAGAGCGGAACTTCATCACGCAGGGGGACGCGAACAACACGCCGGATGAGTCGCCTGTGCGCCCCGTGCAGGTGGTGGGGCGGCTGTGGTACGCCGTTCCCTACATCGGCTGGATCAACAGCCTGGTCTCCGGATCGTTCCGTGCGTGGGCGATCCCGATCGTGGCGGGCGGGCTCGTCGCCTATGCCGTCGTGCTCTTCGTGCAGGCCTGGCGAGAGCGTCGCCGGCGTCGTGCCGCGGCTGTCGACGCGGCGCCCGCGAATGACGCTGGCGGATGACGGTCCGCGCCCAATAGTGTGGACGCACTGCGGTGCGCAGCTGACATCTGGAGGGGGTCGGGCGTGGGCTTCGACGACATCGTCAACAAGGGCAAGGAAATCTTCGAGGACGCGAAGGACAAGGTCGAAGACGGCTTCGAGGCCGTCAAGGACAAGGCGGAGGAAGTCTTCGGCAGCGACAAGGTCGAAGAGGTCAGCGACCAGGTCCTCGACGCCGCGGCGGGCGCAGCGAAGAAGGTCGCACCGGACGAGTACGACGCCAAGATCGACGCCGCGCGCGACCAGGTCGACGGGGCTATCGGCCAGTAGCCGACGAGCAGGAGTGGGGGGGGGGGGGGGGGGGGGCCCCCCCCCCCCCCCCCCCCGCCCCCCCCCCCCCCCCCCCCGAGGGGGG
>JASCPG010000077.1 GCA_029960085.1 Microbacteriaceae bacterium PS02067
GCTCCCGCGGAGGCCGCCGCCGCGGCGACCTCGGCCGCGGATGCCACCCCGGCGGCAGCCGGATCGGCTGCGGCAGTGTCCGCCGGGGCGCACTCCACGGCCGTCGCGGCACCCGCACGTGACCGCGCCCCGCTCCCGTTCACGCCGACCGTGTGGCCGGGCCGAGCGGCATCCCATCGCCCGGTCGCGAAGCCGGAGCCCGCGCGCATCGGCCCGTTCACGAAGGCGCAGTGGGCGGGCGCTGTCATCGTCGGCGGTGCCGCGCTCCTGTTCGCGGCCGGCATGGCAGTGCTGCTCGTGCGGTTCCTGCTGAGCCTTCCCGCGCTGCAGGACTTCCTCGTGACGTACCCCGGGGAGTACCACCTGCCCGAGGGGGCGCCCGTGGGTCTGCCGGCATGGCTCGGATGGCAGCACTTCTTCAACGTCTTCCTGATGGTGCTGATCATCCGGTCGGGCCTCACGATCCGGCACGAGAAGCGCCCCGCCGTGTTCTGGACCCCGAAGCGGAACCCGAAGGGCAAGACGAGTCTCACGATCTGGTTCCACCAGTCGCTCGACCTGCTGTGGATCCTCAACGGCCTCGTCTTCGTCGTGCTGCTGTTCGTCACGGGACAGTGGATGCGCATCGTGCCGACGAGCTGGGAGGTCATCCCGAACGCGGTGAGCGCCGCTCTGCAGTACGTCTCGCTCGACTGGCCGACGGAGAACGGCTGGGTGAACTACAACGCGCTGCAGCAGCTCGCCTACTTCTCGACGGTGTTCATCGCGGCGCCCCTGGCGATCGTGACGGGCTTCCGCATGAGCGGCCTGTGGCCGAAGAAGAACGAGAAGCTGAGCGCCGCGTACCCCATCGAGTGGGCGCGGAAGCTCCACTTCCCGACGATGCTGTTCTTCGTTGTGTTCATCGCGATCCACGTGTTCCTCGTGTTCGCGACCGGCGCGCTGCGGAACCTCAACCACATGTACGCCGCGCAGGGCTCCGTCGACCCGAACGCCTACGCGGACAACTGGACGGGCTTCTGGTTCTTCGTGGCATCCCTCGTCGTCATCGCGGTCGCGTGGGTCGCCGCGCGCCCGCTCGTCCTTGCGCCGATCGCGCGGATGTTCGGCACGGTCTCCGGGCGCTGAGGCGCGGGCGGGTCAGTTCCCGCTCTTCAGCCCCGGGAAGTCGCTCTCGCGGAACTCGGTCTCGATGCGGGCATCGGCGAGCTCCTGCTCGCGCTCACGCAGCTCGACGCGGCGGATCTTGCCCGAGATCGTCTTCGGGAGCTCGGCGAACTCCACGCGGCGCACCCGCATGTAGGGCGGCATGCTCCGGCGGGCGTGCGCGAGGATGCTGTGCGCGGTCTCGGCATCCGCCGTCGCTCCCGGAACGAGGGCGACGTAGGCCTTCACGACGTTCAGGCGCACCGCGTCGGGCGCCCCGACGACGCCGGCTTCGGCGACCGCGGGGTGCTCGAGGAGGATCGATTCGACCTCGAACGGCGACACCTTGAAGTCGCTGGCCTTGAACACATCGTCGGTGCGCCCGATGAAGGTGAGGAACCCGTCGGCATCCCGCACGGCGACATCGCTCGTATGGAAGTGCCCGTCGTGGATCGCGCGCCCCGTGCGCTCGGGCTCGCCGAGGTACCCGGCCATGAGGTTGAGGGGTCGCACGGGCTCGGTCGGCAGGCAGATCTCGCCCTCGTCCGCCGGCTCGCCCGTGATCGGATCGAGCAGCACGATCTCGACACCCGGCAGGGCCTTGCCCATCGAGCCCGGCTTCACGGGGACGCCCGGGGTGTTGCCGATCACGGCGGTGAGCTCGGTCTGGCCGTACCCGTCGCGGATCTCGAGGCCCCACCAGCGGCGCATCGTCGCGATGACCTCGGGGTTCAGGGGTTCGCCGGCCGACAGCAGCTCGCGGAGGGCGTGGGGGCGCTTCTCGAGGTCGGCCTGGATGAGCATGCGCCACACGGTCGGCGGCGCGCAGAACGTGTTCACGTCGGCGCGGTCGAGCTGCTCGGCGAGGGCTGCGGCGTCGAAGCGACGGTAGTTGTAGACGAAGACGCTCGCTTCGGCGATCCACGGCGCGAAGAAGAGGCTCCAGGCGTGCTTGCCCCACCCCGGGGCGCTGATCGTCATGTGCACGTCGCCCGGCTGCACGCCGATCCAGTACATCGTCGAGAGGTGCCCGACCGGGTACGACAGGTGGGTGTGCTCGACCATCTTGGGGCGTGAGGTCGTGCCGCTCGTGAAGTAGACGATCGACGCGTCGCCCGAGTCGACGACGACACCCGGCGCTGCGGTGGACGCGGTGTCGGCGTCCGTGAACGGATGCCAGCCGGCGCGCTCGCCCCCGATGATCACCCGCACGAGGTCGGGGTCGAGGTCGTCGAACTTCGCGGCATCCGTCGTATCGGCCACGACAGCGCGCACGCCGGCGCGGTCGATGCGCTCGGCGAGCTCCGCGGGGCCGAGCACGATCGACGTCGGCAGGATCACCGCACCCGCCTTCATGACGGCGAGCATCGTCTCCCACAGCTCGACGCGGTTGTCGACCATCAGCATGACGGGGTCGCCGCGACGGATGCCGATCGAGGCGAACCAGTTGGCGACCTGATTGGAGCGATCGCGCAGTTGTGCGAACGTGCGGGAGGCCTCCGAGCCGTCCTCCTCGACGACGCGCAGCGCCACCGCGTCATTGCCGTCGGCGATCTGGTCGAACCAGTCGACCGCCCAGTTGAAGTGGTCGCCGACGTCGGGCCACTCGAATGCGGCACGGGCGGCCGCCGGGTCGTCGCGGTGGGTCAGCAGCAGATCGCGGGCGCGGCGGAACGCATCGCCGGCAGGGGTGGATGCCATGGCAGGCGGCTTTCTCGAGAGCGGTGGGGCCGTGCGTCAGCGCACGAAACGGACTTCGGTGAGCGTCTCGCCGAGGAAGGGCTCCGTGTGGGTCGCGCCGTCGAGGGTGAAGCCGTTGCGCACGTAGAAACGGTGCGCGCGCGGGTTGTCGTCGGCAACCCACAGGTAGACCTCTTCGCCCTCTTCGACGGCGGCGTCGAACAGGCGCTGACCGATGCCGGCGCCGTGGTACGCGCCGAGCAGGTAGATGAAGTAGAGCTCGCGGGTGCGGGGAGCGTCGCGGTCGCGCGCGGGTCCCGATCCGGCGAAGCCGACGATCTCGCCGTCGACGAGCGCGGCGAACATCTTGAACTCCGGGCCCTGAGCGGCCCAGTGCGTCCACAGTTCGGCGAGTCGCTTGGGGGAGACCTTCTCGAGAGCAGCCTTGCTGATGAGGTGGTCGTAGGTCTCGTGCCAGCAGGTGGCGTGGACACGGCCGAGCGCCTCGGCATCCACATCGCGGACGGGACGGACGACGATGTCGGTCAGTGCGTTGGTCGACGGGGTGGTGTCGGCGGTCGCTTCCATGGCCAGACTCTACGTCCGGGCTGTGAAAACGCGAAATCGAAACGGGGCGGCACGAACGCGGGCCTCTCGACTGGAGGTTTCCCACAATCGAATTCACCGGGGAGCCGTGGGTGGGACTAGTCTCGCGCCTCGTGAACGTGTGGTGGCGGACCCTGCTGACGATCCTGCGCGCGAAGGCTCTGCTGCGTCGCCACGGGCCGATCCCGCCGCATTCGGTGGGGCGCGTGCGCCTGACAACGCTCCCCACCGACATCGACCTCCTCATGCACATGAACAACGGGCGCTACGCATCGCTGTTCGACCTCGGGCGATTCGATCTCCTCATTCGCACCGGCATCTGGGATGCCATGGCGGCGCGCGACTGGTACGCCGTCGTCGCGAGCGAGACCGTGACCTTCCGCAAGTCGCTGCAGCTGTGGCAGCGGTTCACGGTCGAGTCGCGACTGTACGGTCACGACGACAAGGCGGTGTATCAGATCCACCGTGCCGTCGTGAAGGGCGAGGTCTACGCCGAGATGATCGTGCGCGCACGGTTCCTCCGCAAGAGCGGCGGCGTCGTCAACACGGAGGAGCTGTTCGAGGCCCTCGGTCGCCCCGACGATCTGCCGCCTCTTCCCGAGTGGATCACCGATTGGGCCGAGGGGGCGGCGCTCCCCTCGACGAAGGCCCCGGCGCCGAGCACATGGGAGTGATCGGCGGCACGGTAGCCTGATCGGGTGCCGTCCGTCCTCGCCCATGCGGGTCGCCTGCTCGCGAGGCGGTGGCCGGTGCTGCTCGCCTGGATGCTCGGCGGCACGCTCGTCCACTTCCTGGCCCTGCGGCTCGCGTCGTTCGTCGGGGCGGCCAGCGCGATCGGCGGCATCCTGCTACTCCCGCTCGCCGCACTCGCGCTGCTCGTCGCCTACGTCGCGATGCTTCTCGTGCTGCGGCCTGACATGCCGCGGCTCGCGCAGCTCGCCCCCCTCCCGGACGGCGAGCGCGCGCGCAGGATCTCCTTCCTCGACGGCGTGCTCGGCGGCATCCTCCCCTTCGTCGCGTTCTACGCCGCGTGGGGGTTCATCCGCGAAGACGTGACGACGTACATCAACGACGCGTCCCAATGGAGCAGCTGGTGGGGGCTCGCCGCGGCGGCTCGGCTCGAGACGTACGACACGGCGGGGCGAATCACCGACCTCGGCCTCAACGCCACGACGATCGGGATCGTCGTCCTCGCGTTCACCGGGCGGTGGCTCTACAAGCGGTTCGCGAAGAGGCTTCCTCGTCGCTCGGGGGCTGCCGTGTTCGGCGTCATCGCCGTGTACCTCGAGGTGCTCTGGGTCTACCTCGCCGTCTACGTCGTCTCCGACCTCCTCGGCATCGTGCAGACGTGGATTCAGTCGCGTCAGGCGATCGTGTGGCTCGGGGATTTCCGTGCCGGGCTCACGGGGTGGCTCGCACCCTTCGGCGTCGCGTGGGACGGCGTGGAATGGCTGCTCGGAGAGGCGGGAGGAGTCATCCTGCTTCCCGTCGCCTGGCTCACGATCGCGGGAGTCATCTACGGGCAGGCGGTGAAGGCGGCAGCGCCGCGGTTGGCCGGCGCCCGCCTGCGTGCGACCCGCGACCGCTACGCAAAGCTCCCCGCGCGGCTGCGACGTCGGCTCGCCGACATCGGCGCGTCGATCGTGGCGCCATTCCGATCGATCGGCGCGGCGCTCATCCTCATGTGGGGCGCCGGGCCCGTCGTGATCGCGGGCTACGTGCTGTGCTTCACGCTGCTCGCGTTCGCGCAGCAGTGGGCGCTCGTGGGTGTGGGACGCGCGATCGGGCCGCAAGACGTGCACCAGTTCTGGGTGCCCGCCTCCGTCGGGGTGGTCGCGATCGTCACCGTGCTGTTCGAGCCGCTCCGGGTCGCCCTGATCGCGGCGACGTACGACCGCACCGTCGGGGCGCTGGAGGACTCGTCAGTCGCCGACGCGGAAACGCACGTCGAGGACGTCGCTCTCGCGACCGACGGAGACGACGACCTCGTAGGGGCCAGCCGCGTCGTCACCGAGGAGGACCGGAGTGACGAGGTCGAACTTCGCCCCGGGGTCTGACGAGCACGACTCCTGCTGTCCCTCGCCTGCCTCCCAGCGCAACATGGAGGAGGCGCTGCGCCAGGTGCGCCCGCTCGCCGATTCGGTGACCACCGCGCCGAAGCAGCTGCTCTTGCCGTCCTCCGTGATCACCGGAATCGTCACGAGCATCGGCCGCGACTGCGCAGGGGCTCCCACCGCCCCCGCGTCGAGAGGCGACAGGGTCACGGGGCCGTACCGGCTCGCCCCCACCGTCACGGTGTCACCGGGTGCGACCGTCTGCACGGGATTTCGCACGAGACCGAACTCGATCGTGTCGAGTGCGAACCACGATGCCGGCACGAGCACCGCCAACGCGATGAGTCCTCCGGCGTTGCGGCGCCACCATCCTCCGCCGCTCACGGGTTCGCCCACGCCACGTCGGGGAGCGCCTGCTCCGCACGGTGCTCGAGCCCCGCGAAGTCGACCGGCACCACGATGACCGAGTCGGCGACCTCACCGCTGAGCGCGAGCCGGAGTGTGCCGTGCGCGGTCGCGACATCGGCCGGCAACTCGAAGACGATCGCCCCGGCGAGCGGATGCTCGAGGAACAGCCCACGCCCCGCGAGACTCGCATCGTCGTCGTAGTCGCCCGGGCGCTCGCTCGCCGAATACGTGTCGTCGCCGATGACGAGATTGGCGACGCTCAGCGCCGCGGGCGATTCGGTGCGCACAGCCCAGGCATCCAGTTCGACGATGAGGAACGTTCCCTCCGCCCACCAACCGCCCGTCGAGACGCGGTCGGCGAGGACGAGCGAGGTCACTTCGATGCCGAGGTTGCGCCCCTCGACCGAGGTGGAGACCGCTGCCGGGACGATGAAGGGATCCTCGAGGCGCCTCTCGCCGTCGGGCGTCGCACCGGAGACGAACCACGCGCACACGAGCATGACGACGGCCACGGCGGCGCCGGTCCAGCCCCTCACTGCGATGCCCCCGCCCCGACATCCTCGATCGTCACCTGGGCGCGCGCGGCCGGCTCGGGGGCCGACCAGTACTCGCCGTGGAACAGCATCTGTCCTTCGAGGAGCTCCGCGTCCTTCAAGAGCACCGTCAGCGTCTGCCCGTCGCGGTACGCGTCGGCGGGGACGACCCAGCTGAATGCCAGCACAGCAGGCACTCGCGGCTGCAGGGTCGGATTGAGTGTCTGGTCGTCTTCGCGGACGATTCCGTCGGCGACGGTGCCCATCCCGTCGATCACGACGTTGCGATGATAGGTGGGCTCGAGAAGGCCCGCGAACATCGATCCCGACGCGGGTGCGTGCCACCGGTTCTCGATCTCGACGAGAAGCACGAGGAGCCTCTCGCCCTTGTCGCGGTCGGGGAAGGCGCCGGCGCCGCGGAGGGAATCGATCAGCACCGCCCGCTGCACCGTGATGTTCAGCTGGGCGCTTTCGTGCACGACACCCGTCGCGATCGTCGGGACCGGTTCGTCGACCGCGGCCACCGCGTTCAGGCCGCCGAACGCGGCCGTCACGACGACGAAGAGGGTCGTTCCTATCGTCGCGAACCATTTGGTCGGAATCCGATCGCTGGCCTTGCGCAAGCGGGCGAACGGGCCCGAAAGAACGGTCTTGTCGGCGCCGGTCGCGCCGGCGTCTGGGGCGCCGTTCGGGGTGTCCACCCGTTCAGGGTAGCGGTCGAACATCCCCGGGCGGGGGCGGTGTCACCCCGCGAACGCCTCGGCGATCGCATCGCGTACGAGCCGGATGCCCGGTCGCCCGGCGCTCGCGAGGCGCGACGCCGTGAAGATCTCGCGGACGGGGTCCCCCGGCAGTGCGCTCAGCGTCACGGGAGGCCGCCCGCCGGTCCACAGCAGATCCGGGAGGAGCCCGACGGCGTGACCCGAGGCGATGAGCGAGACATGGGCGCCGAGGTCGGCGAACTCGAACCGCACATCCGGCTCGAACCCCGCCGCGCGGCACTGCTGCACCGCCCACTCCCGGGCTGCCGTACCGGCCGGCTCCATGACCCAGGGTGTCGCCGCCAGATCGTGCAGGCGCGACGGGGCATCCGCCGTCGCGAGGCGCAGCGGATCGGTTCCGAGCACCTGACGGTCGAGCCCGGGATGGTGCGCGCGGGTGAGGCCCGGGTACTGCTCGGCGATCGCGAGGTCGAACCCGCGCGCAGACAGCTCGAACAGCCCCTCCTCGGGAGGGACCTCGGCGAGTTCGACGCGGAGGCCCGGTGCGCGCTCGGCGAGGAGCGTCAGCGCCGCGGGCACGATCGTGCGCGCGGCGGTCTGCAGGACCGCGACCCGCACCGGGGCGATGCCGGGCTGCAGCTCTTCGAGTTCGGCGCGGATGCGTTCGTCGGCGTCGAGGGCCCGGGCGGCGTGGGCCGCGAGTGCCGCGCCGTGCTCCGTGAGCCGTACCCGCCGGCCGTCGGGGACGAGGAGGGGCACTCCCGCCTCCCGCTCCAGCTGGGCGAGCTGCTGCGAGATCGTCGACGGGCTGTAGGCGAGAGCCTCCGCGACGGCCGCCAGTGTGCCGCGCAGGGCGAGCTCGTGAAGGAGGCGCAGGCGGCGCAGTTCGAACACGGGCATCCCCTCTCACGGCAGGTCCCGACGCCCCGACGGCAGGCGGTCATTCATCGAGATTCATGAACGATATCGGTCGGAGATCATCGCTTTTGTCGAATCGTAGTCGTGCCGCATCCTGATCCGATGAAGTCGGTGCAGTCTGGACACGTGACCGAGGAGAACCCCATGTCGCACGATGCCCCCGATGGACTCATCGCCGAGGCGATCGCTCTCGCCGAGCGCTGGGTCGCCGAATCCGCCGACGTGGCGGTCGACCCGGCCGCCGAGCGCCTCGCGGGCGTGCTGAAGGACCCGAACGGGCTGCCCTTCACGATCGGCTTCGTCGACGGCGTCATGCGCCCCGAGTCGCTCGCCGCCGCGGCATCCAACCTGCAGCGGGTCGCCCCGCTCGTGCCGGGCTTCCTGCCGTGGTACCTGCGCGCCGCCGTCCGCACCGGAGGCGCCGTCGCCCCCGTGCTGCCCGCACCGACCGTGCCGATCGCGCGCCGTGTGCTGCGCGAGATGGTCGGGCACCTCGTCGTCGACGCGCGCCCCGACAAGCTCGGTCCGGCGCTCGCGACCCTCCGTGAGTCCGGCGCCCGCCTCAACCTCAACCTGCTCGGTGAGGCCGTGCTGGGGGAGCGCGAGGCGCTCCGCCGCCTCGAGGGCATCCACGACCTCATCCGCCGCCCGGATGTCGACTACGTGTCGGTGAAGGTCTCGGCGATCGCGAGCCACATCTCGATGTGGGCGTTCGACGAGACCGTCGACCAGGTCGTCGCGCGGCTGCTGCCGCTCTATCTCACGGCGGCAGGGCGCGGCGCGGGTGGTGCCGGCGCGACGATAACACCGACGTTCATCAACCTCGACATGGAGGAGTACCGCGACCTCGACCTCACGATCGCGGTCTTCACGCGGCTGCTGGAGGACCCGCGGCTGACGAATCTCGAAGCCGGCATCGTGCTGCAGGCCTACCTTCCCGACGCGCTGCCCGCGCTGCAGCAGCTCACGGCGTGGGCGAGCGCGCGCGTGGATGCCGGGGGCGCGCGCATCAAGGTGCGTCTCGTCAAGGGTGCGAACCTCGCGATGGAGCGCGTCGACGCGGTCATGCACGGCTGGGAGCTGGCGACCCACGCCTCGAAGCTCGACTCCGACGCCTCCTACCTGCGCTGCCTCGACGAGGCGCTACGCCCCGAGCACACGCGGGCGGTGCGGATCGGCGTCGCGGGCCACAACCTGTTCGACATCGCGTACGCCTGGCTGCTCGCGGGGGAGCGGGGCCTCCGCACCCCGGCGGATGCCGGTGCCGCAGCCGACCTCGAGTTCGAGATGCTGCTCGGGATGGCCCAGGGACAGGTCGCGGCGGTGACGCGCGAGGTCGGGCATGTCCTCCTCTACGTGCCGGTCGTCCGGCCCGACGAGTTCGATGTCGCGATCAGCTATCTCGTGCGGCGGCTCGAGGAGAACGCGTCGAGCGACAACTTTCTCTCGGCCGTGTTCGAGCTCTCGACCCACCCCGCGATGTTCGCCCGGGAGCGCGACCGGTTCGTGGCATCCGTCGCCCGCGCCGTCGACCCTGCGCTCCCCGTCGGCGCGAACCGGCGGCAGGACCGCGCGCGCGCCGCGGGAACGCCCGAAGAGCCCACGCGCCGCGGGTCGGCGATCCTCATGCGCGATGCGGCGCCCGCCGACGATGCGCTGACGCAGGCGGTCGCCGACATCGCGCGCGGCGGCGAGGACACGGCCGCCGTCGCGGTGTTCGGAGATGTCGTGGAGACCGCCGTGTTCGCGGCGCGCGAGGCGGGGCCCGCCGCGGGCGCGCTGGGCTTCCGGAACGCGCCGGACTCCGACCCCGCACTCCCCGCGAACCGGGAGTGGGCGGCCGGCATCCTCGCGCGGGTCGAGACGTCGGCCGCAGGGGATGCGACCATCACCGCGGCGCGCATCGACACGGAGGACGCCCTCGAAGACACGGTGGCCCGGGTGCGCCGCGCCGCCGAGGCGTGGGGCGCGCGCCCGGCCGTCGAGCGCGCCGCCGTGCTCACG
>JASCPG010000078.1 GCA_029960085.1 Microbacteriaceae bacterium PS02067
CGCCGCGCTCGCGCGGGCGGCGGCGGCAGCCGACGCGCCCGCGCCGCGGCGACGCCGCTGGTTCGCGCGCTGATCCGTCGGCCCCGAAGGTCAGGACTCGGGGTCGTACCCGAACTCGCGGAGCTCCTGCGGGCACCGGCACGCCGCGGCGATCCGGGCCGCCCATGACTCGGCATCCGCTCGCGTGGGTGCCTCGATGATGGTGTATCCGCCGAACAGATCACCGGTCTGGGGGTAATGGCCCGGGGTCACCGTGCCGTCGGCGGAGACCCGGACCGGCGGCACCTCCTCGTTGACGCCGCCGCCGAACACGTAGACGCCGGCGGCCTTCGCCTCACGGATCACCTCGTGCGACTCGCGCACGACGTCGTCGAACTCCTCCGGCGCGAACTGCATCGCCCCACTCGGGAACGAGATCATGTACTTCGTCATCGACGTCCTCTCGGGGATGAACCGTGACCGCCCCCACGTGTCGGGTGAGGGCGGTCACCGGAGCCTACTTGAAGGCGTCCTTGACGTCTTCGGCGGCCTTCTTGACCTTGGCCTTCGCCTGTTCGGCTTCGCCCTCGGCTTCAAGGCGCTCGTTGTGCGTCATCTTGCCGACGCCCTCCTTCACCTTGCCGCTGACGTCTTCGGCCGCGTTCTTGATCTTGTCGTCGAGTCCCATGGGAGCCCCTTTCGATCGTGTGTCACCACCGTAGGTAGGCCTGCCGCGCGCAGGTGAGGGGGTTGACTCTCCACTGCGAAGAACGTAACGCGGCGCGGGCACGGCTCGACGTCGACGGCGAAGGCCCCCGCCGGTCAGGGCGAGGGCCTTCGTAGGGGGAGTGCTCAGTACCAGCCGGTCGACTGCGAGTGGCTCCACGCGCCGCAGGCGCTGCCGTAGCGGCCCGAGATGTACCCGAGGCCCCACGCGATCTGCGTCGCGGGGTTGGTCTGCCAGTCGGCACCGGCCGATGCCATCTTGCTGCCGGGGAGAGCCTGGGGGATGCCGTAGGCGCCCGAGCCGTTGGCGGCGTTCACGCGCCAGCCCGACTCCTTGTTCCACAGCGACACGAGGCACGCGAACTGGTCGTCGCCCCAGCCGTAGCTCGAGGCCATCATCGAACGGGCGATGCCCTGAGCCGACGCCGGGTCGACGTTCACGTTGACCGCGGGGACGGATGCCGGTGCCGCCACCTGCTGCTTCTTGGCGGCGGCCTTCTCCGCCGCGGCCTTCTCGGCGGCGGCCTGCTCGGCAGCCGCCTGCTCGGCGGCGGCCTGCGCAGCTGCGGCGTCCGCGGCGGCCTTCGCGGCGGCGGCTGCCGCGGCGGCCTCGTCGTCCGCCTTCCTCTGCGCGATCGCGGCATCGAGCTTGCCGCGCAGCGCGGCGGTCCGCTCGAGCACAGACTCGGTCTCGGCGTTCGCCTCATCGGTCAGTGCCGGGATGAGCATGGCGGGCGTGACGTCGAGGGCTTCGAGCTTGTCGATGTAGCCCGCGAGCGCACGGGTGTCGACGACCGTCGAGGGTGCATCGACCGTGAGGCCGGATGCCGCGATGTCCACCGTCACGGTGCGGGCGGCAGCGATGGCATCCTGCGCCTTGTCGAGCGCGGTCTGCCCCTTCGCCGTGATGACGCTCAGCGGCGCGGAGAGGGAGGTCGTCGCGGAACCCGCCTCTGCGGCGGGTACGTCTCCCGTGTACCCCTGCGCCGGCAGGGCGCCCGCCGTGGTGAGCAGCCCTCCCAGGAGAGTCAGGGACAGTGCGGGCACGGCAAGGCGAACTGAGAGGCGAGGCATACGGTAACTTCCGGTGGATCGGAGCCGGTCGCACAAAGCCCGTCGGAAACAGGGCTGGCACACACGGCGCGCGTCTTCGGGTGAACGCTGAGGTCACAGGTTTACAACACTTTCTGGACAGAACCGGCACAGATCCTGAGTGAAACCTGAGTGCGGACGGTGGCCGAACGTCCGGAAGCGGCGGGGTTTCCGCCGGGTTCGCGGTGCGCGCAAGCACCTCCGAAAGGTGCTGTCGGGGCCCCGGATGCCAGGTATAGAGTCGCGTACAGAGGGCAGGTCCACGCGAGATTCCCCAGGGAGGGACCATGGCATCCAGTAATGCAGCCGAGATCGTCGAAGCGGTCGGAGGCCCGCAGAACATCGCGAGCCTCACGCACTGTGCCACGCGGCTGAGATTCCAATTGCACGACGGCACGAAGGCCGACAAGGTCGCCGTCGAGAAGATCGCCGGGGTGATGGGAGCCGTGCCGCAGGCCGGTGACCGATTCCAGGTCGTGATCGGCGGCGGCGTGCAGAACGTCTACAACGACATCATGGCGTTGCCCGTGATGTCCGGCGCCGGAGCGGGATCGGTGCCCGCCGACGGCGACACGATCGACGACATCAAGGCGCGCGAGCGCGCGAAGGGCCCCCGCGGGACCAACCCGTGGCTCGACTCGCTCTTCGAGTTCCTGTCCGACTCGTTCCGCCCGATCCTCGGTGCGCTCCTCGGGGCATCGCTGTTCATCACGTTCATGGCGCTGATGTCGACGCTCGGCGTGATCGGCAACTGGGCGGACCCGCGCACCGAGCTGCCGCCGTCGTGGCAGTTCGTGAACCTGATGTGGCAGTGCGTGTTCATCTTCCTGCCCCTGATGGTCGCGTACAACGCATCGCAGAAGGTCGGCGCCGACCCCTGGGTCGGGTTCGCGATCATGGCCGTCGTCATGCTGCCCGGGTTCACCGCCCTCGGCCTCAACGACGCGGCGACGCACACGACGTTCCTCGGCTCCGACATCACGACGATCCCGATCTTCGGCGTGCCGTTGACGATCTTCAACTACAACTCCCAAGTGTTCCCGCCATTGTTGATGGCGGCCGTCCTCGGGCCGCTCTACAAGCTGCTCAAGCGGATCATCCCGGACAACCTGCAGCTGATCTTCGTGCCGTTCCTGTCGATGCTGATCATGATCCCGCTGACGGCCTTCCTCATCGGCCCGATCGGCGTCTACGCGGGCGCGGCGCTCGCGAACCTGCTCAGCTCCATCAACACGTTCTCGCCGTTCATCTTCGCGATCGTGATCCCGCTGGCCTATCCGTTCATGGTTCCGCTCGGGCTCCACTGGCCCATCAACGCGATCATGCTGCTGAACATCCAGAACCTGGGCTACGACTTCATCCAGGGGCCCATGGGCGCGTGGAACTTCGCCTGCTTCGGCGCAACCGCGGGCGTGCTGTTCCTCTCGTGGCGCGAGAAGGACAAGGCCATGCGGCAGACCGCGACAGGAGCGCTCGCCGCGGGCCTCCTCGGCGGCATCTCGGAGCCCTCGCTCTACGGCATCCATCTGCGGTACAAGCGGATCTATCCACGCATGCTCGTCGGATGCCTCACCGGCGGCGTGATCATCGGCGTCGGCTCCCTGCTGCTCGGCCTCGAGCACGGCATCACGACGAAGGCCTTCGTGTTCACCTCGCTGCTCACGATCCCGGCGTTCGACCCGATCGGGCTGTACAGCCTCGCGGTGCTGGGCGCCTTCGTGGTGGCGATGGTGCTCGTCATCATCTCGGGCTACAAGAACCCCGACGACGCAGGCGAGGCCGCGGTCGCCGCGGCAGGTGCGGGATCGGCGCTGGTCGGCGAGAACGCGGCGACGTCCGCGTCGGTCGCCTCGGTCGCCGGATCGGACGAGCTCTCCGCATCGGGTGCCGCGGCAGGCGTCGCCGGTGCCGCCACCGCGACCGCCCTCGCGACGAAGCCCGCCGGGACGACATCGTCGGTCGGGGCGCTGCTCCAGCTCGCATCGCCGCTCGACGGCACGGCCGTCGCCCTCGACAAGGTGCCCGATCCCGTGTTCGCGGGCGGTGTGATGGGTCCCGGCGTCGCGATCGAACCGACGGGGGACACGGTGTACTCGCCGGGGGCCGGCATCGTGGCCGCGGCGCAGCCGACGGGGCACGCGTTCGGGCTGGAACTCGACAATGGTGTGCAGGTGCTCATCCACGTCGGAATCGACACCGTGAACCTCAAGGGGGAAGGCTTCGACGTCAAGGTCAAGAACGGCGATCGCGTCGAGGTGGGCACACCTCTCGTCACGTTCGACCGTGCGGTCATCGAGAAGGCCGGGTACCCGATCATCACGCCGGTCATCGTGCTGAATGCGGATGACTTCGACACCGTCGACCCCGTGAAGCTCGGCCCCGTCGCGCACGGCGATCCGCTCCTCGACGTGCAGGAGAAGGGCTGACGCGAGCACGACTGCGCAGATGACGGCCGGGGCGGATGCCCCGGCCGTCATCGCGTTGCGGCGGCATCGCGGATTCCACCCGCGCACGACTTCCCTTCGCGCTGGGATGCAACTAGTATCTATCTTGTTCATCAGCAGGGGACGGGGTCATGGAACACCAGGAGACGGAGGCATCCGCCGCGGATGCCGCCTACGCGAAGGTCAAGGAGCGGATCCTCGACGGCGATCTCGCCGGCGGGACGATGGTCAGCGAAGGAACGATCGCCGACGAGCTGGGGATGAGCCGCACGCCCGTCCGCGAGGCGTTTCTGCGCCTGCAGGTGGAGGGCTGGATGCGGCTGTACCCCAAGCGCGGTGCGCTGATCCGCGAAGTGACGCCGGGGGAGCTCGACGACGTCGTCGAGGCGCGCATCCTCATCGAGACCGATGCCGTGCGGCGGCTCGTCCGTGACTCCGACCGGGTGCAGGACGTCGTCGACGACCTCACCGACATCCTCGACGAACAGCGGCGCGCGTACGAGGCATCCGATCTCCCGCGGCTCGCTGAGGCCGACACGGCCTTCCACGCGCGGATCGTCGCGGCCGGCGGGAACGCCCTGCTCGCAGAGTTCTTCGCGACACTGCGCGATCGGCAAAGGCGGATGCTCGCGCGATCCCTCTGGCGACGCGACGACCGAGCCGAGCAGGTGCTCGCCGATCATGGATTGCTCGTCCGCCTCATCGGCGATGGCGAGACCGCGGCGTTCGAGGTGGCACTCGGTCGCCACATCAAGAAGACCCACCGGGAGTTGCTGTCGTGAGTGAGATGTCCGCCGAGAGAGCCGCCGCCGGGGCGCGGGTCGCGATCGTCCCGTGGATGCGCGTGAGCGCAGCCCTGTTCGCCGTCGCGTGGGGCGGGAACGAGTTCACGCCCCTGCTCGTGATGTACCGCCAGATAGACCAGATGAGCGCCTTCAGTGTGAATGTACTGCTCGGGGCATATGTCCTGGGCATCGTGCCCGCGCTCCTTCTCGGCGGTCCGCTGTCCGACCGGTACGGCCGCCGACCGCTGTTCGTCCCCGCCCCGATCATCGCGATTGCGGGCAGCACGCTCCTCGCCGTCGGGGCTTCCTCGATGCCGCTCCTGTTCGCCGGGCGGGTGCTGTCGGGTATCGCGCTGGGGCTCGTGATGGCAGTCGGCACGAGCTGGGTGAAAGAGCTCTCCGAGCCTCCGTTCACGACCCGCGCCGTCGACGGCCGTGGCGCCTCACGCGCTGCACTCGCACTGACGTCCGGGTTCGCGCTGGGCGCCGGATTCGCTGCGGCGCTCGGGCAGTTCGGCCCGATCCCCACCGCGTCGCCCTACCTCCTGCACATCGCCCTGACCCTCGTCGCGCTCGTGCTGCTGTGGGCGGCGCCGGAGAGCCGGCCGCGTAGGGACACCTCTGGGCCGCTCCTCGCCGACCTGCGCATCCCCACCGCGATGCACCGCCGGTTCCTCCTCGTCGTCGTCCCGATGGCGCCGTGGGTCTTCGGCACCGCCGCAAGCGCGTACGCGATCCTGCCGGGCCTCATGATGTCGCAGGCGCCGGGACTGCAGATCGGTGTGTCGGGTCTGCTGTGCGTCGTCGCGCTCGGCTGCGGTGTCGCGGTGCAGCGGTTCGCCGCGAAGGTCGACACCCCCCTGTCGGCCCGCGGCATCGGGATCGCGCTGACGGTCACCGTTCCCGCCATGATCCTGGCCGCCGTCGCGGTGAGCCTCAACTCGCTCGCCTGGGCGTTCGTGGCCGCCGCGGCACTCGGCGCGGCCTACGGCATGCTGCTCGTCGGGGGACTGCGCGAGATTCAGCGGATCGCCGGTCCGCGCGATCTCGCCGGACTCACCGCGGTGTACTACTCACTGACGTATCTCGGGTTCTTCATCCCGGCGATCCTCGCCGCGCTCGGCGCGTGGATCCCGTACACGACGATGTTCCTCGCCGGCGCGGTCCTGGCGGCGGTCAGCGTCGGGATCGTCGCGCTCAGCTGGCGCCGGCACCTGCCGGCGGCCTGATGAGGAACCGGCCGGGCGAGGCATCCTCGCGAAGACCTCGCAGAGAAGGGGGCGCGGGAAGGACATGTCCTCCCCGCGCCCCCTTCGGATGCATCAGTTGTAGAGCATCCCGCCGTCCACGAGCAGCACCTGGCCGGTCACGTAGTCGGCCTTCTCGCTCGCGAGGAACGACACGACGTTCGCGACGTCTTCGGGCGTCTCGATGCGGCCGAGGGCAATGCTCTCGACGTTCTCCTTGAGGTTCTGACCGCGGGGCTTGCCGTTGATCTCCGACAGCTTCTCGTCGATGAGATCCCACATGCCGGTGCCAACGATGCCGGGGGCGTAGGCGTTGACCGTAATGCCCTTCGGCGCGAGCTCCTGCGCCGCCACCTGCGTGAGGCCGCGGACGGCGAACTTCGACGCGGAGTACGCACCGAGGATCGGGAAGCCCTTGATCGACGCGATCGAGGCGGCGGAGATGATCTTGCCCTTCACACCGAGCTCGATGAACTTGTCGGCAGCGGCCTGGATGCCGAAGACGACGCTGTTCACGTTGATGGAGAAGATCTTGTCGAGCTCTTCCACCGTCACGTCGAGGATCGGCTTGACCTGCGCGATGCCCGCGTTGTTCACGATGACGTCGAACCCGCCGAGCTGCGTCGCGGCTGCGTCCACAGCGGCGACGACGTCTTCCTTCTTCGACACGTCCGCGGCCACGAAGATCGCACGGCGGCCCAGCGCCTCGATCTCCGCGACGACGCCACGCGCCTTCTCCTCCTGGAAGGCGAGATCTGCGACGGCGACATCGAAGCCGTCCTTCGCGAGCTGGAGCGCGATACCGCGACCGATTCCCTGACCTGCGCCCGAGACGAGAGCGACCTTGGCAGTGGACATTCCGACTACTCCTTCATGGTTCGATGGAGCGCTGTGGCGCTCCGAGAGAAGGCCGCCCGAAGGCACGGTGGTGTCTCCGCCGACCGGGAACGCATCACGAGGATGCTGCCTTTTCATTGTCCGTCCGGGTGCTGCGAGCAGGGCCTTCGGCCGCGGATATGCCTCCGTTCGGAGGGGGTCAGCGGCTGACTGCGACCGCGTCCCACACGGCGTCGGCGACCTCGCGCTTCGTGCCCTCGGCATCCGCGACCACGGTGTCTTCGGCGTCGAGGATCAGCACCCGGTTGTCGGGTGTCTCGAACCCGGCATCCCACGACACCCGGTTGACGATGAGAAGGTCGACGCCCTTCCGGGCGCGCTTGCGCCGCCCGCGATCGAGGAGGTCCTCGTCGGAGTCGGCCGTCTCTGCGGCGAAGCCGACGACCGTCTGGCCGGGGCGCCTCCCGGCGACGAGACCCGCGAGCACATCCTCGTTCGGGACGAGGTCGAGCCGCGGCACGCCGTCCTCTTTGCGGAGCTTGTCGTGTGACACCTCGGCGACGCGGAAGTCGGCGACTGCGGCGACCATCGCGATGACGTCGGCGGATGCCGAGGCATCCGTCATCGCCGCTGCGAGCTCCGAAGCCGTGCTCACCCGGACGACCGTGATGCGGGGGTGGCGGGTCGCGGCATCCAGCACACCGTCGTCGACATGCGCGGCGACGAGCACGACCTCGGCGCCGCGGTCGGCGGCAGCGACCGCGAGCGCCGCCCCCTGACGCCCGCTCG
This sequence comes from Microbacteriaceae bacterium PS02067, assembly GCA_029960085.1. Taxonomy (GTDB): domain Bacteria; phylum Actinomycetota; class Actinomycetes; order Actinomycetales; family Microbacteriaceae; genus Microbacterium. Next base: position 7,900 of record JASCPG010000078.1, read on the forward strand.
AACGATTGCCGAGGTAGCGCACGGGGTCGATCGGCTCCCGCGTGCCGCCCGTCGAGACGGCCACGCGCCGCCCGGCGAGATCCGTGAGTCGTGAGGCCCGTGCGGCGCCGCTCGTGGCTGCTTCGAGCGCCGCGGCCAGGATCTCGTCCGGCTCGACCATGCGGCCGGGGCCGCTGTCGCCCCCGGTGAGGGGACCGTCGGCCGGGCCGACCACGTGCACGCCGCGCGAGCGCAGCACCTCGATGTTCGCCTGCGTCGCGGCGTGCTCCCACATCGCAGTGTGCATCGCGGGGGCGACGACGACGGGCGCCGTCGTCGCGAGAAGCGTCACCCCGAGGAGGTCGTCGGCGATCCCGGCGGCCATCTTCGCGAGCGTGTTGGCCGTCGCGGGGGCGATCACGACGAGGTCGGCCGAGGTGCCGAGCGCGACGTGCCGCACCTGGGCGACGTCGTCGTGGACGCTCGTCGTGACAGGATTCCTCGAGACGGCCTCCCACGTGGTCGTTCCGACGAACCGCAGCGAGTCGGCGGTGGGAACAACGTGCACCTCGTGGCCGTTGGTCACCAGCGCGCGCACGAGGTGCACCGTCTTGTACGCGGCGATGCCGCCCGTCACGCCCACGACAACGAACATGGACCGATCCTCCCACGGCGGATCGGCGGAGAGGTCACGAGCATCGTGTGCACCGTCATCGTCCACATCCCGGCTGATCCGGGGGGAACAGTGCGGCTTCTCGCCGTGCGCGACGAGGATCCGGCGCGGGCCTGGGACCCGCTCGGCCCGTGGTGGCCGGAGCGCCCCGGTGTCGTCGGCGTGCGGGATCGGCAGGCAGGCGGCGCGTGGTTGGCGGCAGACACGGATGCCGGCCGGCTCGCCGTCATCCTGAACCGCGCCGACGTCGTGCCGGACGGTGCGGAACCGCTCGTCTCGCGCGGTCGGATCGTGCTCGACGCCGTCGCGGGTGAGCCCATCGGAGAGCGTCCGCGGACGCACGGCTTCAACCTCGTCGAGGTCGACGCCCACGGGGCATCCGTCACCATGTGGGACGGCGAGGCTGTGCGCCGCGTCGCACTCGAGCCGGGCATCCACATGATCGCGCACGACGATCTCGACGACCCCGCGACGGCTCGCATCGCGGCCTGGCATGAGGCGTTCCCCGTTCCCACCGCGGGTGTCGCCGACGACGTCTGGATGACCGCGTGGCTCGACGCGCTCGAACGGACGAGCGAGGTCGGGCCGGTCGATGACCGGGCGATCGTGCGCGACAACCGTCCCTTCGGGTACCCGACCCTGTCGCTGCTCGTCTGCGCGGCCTCCGTCGGTGCGGATGGCGTGCGGGTGCGCTACGGCGAGTTCGACCGCCCCGGCGTCTGGAACCGCCCGACGCTGGCCTGACCCCCTGTCCGAAGTCGAGACCCGGTCTGCACGCCGAAACCCGGGCTCCGGTCGCGGGGTCTCGGCGCGCAGACCGGGTCTCGCGGAATGGGGGTGGGGTGCTAGCGTCGCGGCCATGGATGGTGAGGAGCCCGAGGTCGTGTTCTTCGCGGATGCCGCGGCCTTCCGCGCCTGGCTGGAGGAACACCACGAGACCGCGCCGGAGCTGTGGATGGAGCGTCGCCTGAAGGCACACCCCGAGCAGGGGCTCACGTGGGAGGACGCCGTCATCGAGGCGCTGTGCTTCGGCTGGATCGACTCGACGAGCCGGAGCATCGGCGGCGTGCGCGCGCAGCGCTGGAGTCCGCGCCGACCGCGCTCGAACTGGAGCGCCGTGAACATCGCACACGTCGAGCGACTGCGCGCGGCCGGGCTCATGCGACCGGCCGGTCTCGCCGCGTTCGAGCGGCGCACGCCGGAGCGGACCGGGGTCTACGCGTACGAGAACAGCGACGAACTGACGGATGCCGAGGCATCCGCACTCACCAGGGACCCCGCGGCGGCGGCATTCTGGGAGATCGCGACGCCCGGCTACCGCCGCATCTGTGCGAACTGGATCCACAGCGCGAAGCGCGAACAGACCCGCGCGGATCGGCTCGCGACGCTCGTCGCCGACTGCGCCGCGGGCCGCCTCATCGCGCCGCAACGCTACGGCGACACCCCCGCCTGGGTCGCGGGCGCCCCCCCGGGCGCGCCCGGCGCCCCCCCCGGCCGGGGGGTGTTTAAAA
>JASCPG010000079.1 GCA_029960085.1 Microbacteriaceae bacterium PS02067
GGGCCACGGAGCGCGCCGACCGGGCCGCACGCGATGTGGCGGCGCTGCGGGAGCGCCGCGCCGCGCTCGGTGACGTGGATGCCCGGTACGCGGCCGCGCTCGCGGCGCACGAGGCCGTCATGTCGCGGGCGGGTGGCACGGCGGCATCCGACCTGCGCATCGTCGCCGCCGACATCGGACAGGCTGCCGCCGAACTGCGCGAGGTGGACGAGGCCATCGCCGCCGAACGGACCGCCTCGGACGCCCTCGCGGAGGCGTTCTCCTCGCTGCAGAGCGCGGGCGGGTGGTCGACCTACGACACGTTCTTCGGCGGCGGGATGATCGCCGACCTCATGAAGCACAGCCGCATCGAGGAGTCGTCGCAGGCGTTCGCGCGCGTGAACCGGGCCCTCGAGCGGCTGCGCGTCGAACTGGCGGACATCGGCGTCGGCGCCGTGCAGGGCGTCGAGATCTCGCAGTCGCTGGCCGTCTTCGACGTGCTGTTCGACAACCTCTTCAGCGACTGGATGGTGCGCGATCGCATCGCCCGCGCGAAGGATGAGGCCGTCGATCTGCAGGTGCGGTTGAGCGAACTCGCCCGCACGCTCGCCGAGCGTCGTCTCGCGGTCGCCCAGCGCCTCGTCGACCTCGGCCGGCGACGCGAGGCGCTCCTGCTCGGGGCAGGCTGAACCGGGGCGACCGGGCTCACCGCGCTGGACGCCCGGGCCGCCCCGGCACCGCGACGGCTCAGGTCTCGTCTTCGGTGTGGGCGACGAGCCCGTACGACGTGATCCGGCCGGCGCGGTCGTCACCCGGGAGAGGCCGCGACCGGCGCCCGTAGATGAGCTCCGTCGAGTCGAGCAGCCAGGGCACGAGCGTGATCTGCACGCCGTGCACGAGCATGAGCTGCTGCGCGATGCGCCGCGCGCGGCGGTTGTGCAGCACCGACTCCCACCAGTGCCCGACGATGTACTGCGGCAGGTAGACGGTGACGACCGACGAGCCGTGCTTCTGGCGGTACTGCGTGATGAACTGCGCGAGGGGCGCGGCGTACTGGCGATACGGCGAGTCGATGATCAGGAGCGGCACCGGCATGTGGTGGTACTCCCAGTCGGCCTGCACATCCCGGGTGTCCTCGGGGCTCACCGAGATGTGGACGGCGAAGGTCTTGTCGTGCCGCGCCGCGAGGGCGTAGTCGATGGCCTTGGCGACCGGCTTCTGGAGCTTGCCGACGAGGACGATCGCGACGTCTCCGGTGGCCCCGAAGTGCACGTCGTCGTCCATCGTGATCTCGTGCTCGACATCGCGGTAGTAACGGTGCACCCCGACCATCAAGAACGAGAGCACCGGGATCGCGAGGAACACGAGCCATGCCCCGTGCGTGAACTTCGTGATCGTCACGATCACGAGCACGACGATCGTGAACGTCGCGCCGAGGGAGTTGATGACAAGGCCCGACCAGGCGGCACGCCGCTCGGCCGCCGCCTTCGGGGAGAGGAGCCGCAGCTCTCGCCGCCAGTGCTTGACCATGCCGAGCTGACCGAGCGAGAACGACACGAACACGCCGATGATGTACAGCTGGATGAGTGTCGTGAGCTTCGCCTGGAACACGATCAGCACGACGACGGCGGCGAGCCCCAGGATGATCATGCCGTTGGAGTAGACGAGACGGTCGCCGCGCGTGTTGAGCGCCTTGGGTGCGTAGCCGTCGCGGGCGAGCACCGATCCGAGCAGCGGGAATCCGTTGAACGCGGTGTTCGCCGCGAGCAGCAGGACCGCCGCCGTCGCCGCCTGGATGATGAAGAACAGCACGCTGCCGCCGCCGAAGGTCGCGGCGGCGACCTGGGCCATGAGGCTCGGCTGCACCGCCCCCGTGCAGTCGAAGCCGACGAGGTGGCACGGGTTCTCGGCGTAGTGCACGCCGGCGACGAGGGCGAGGAGCGTCAGGCCCGCGAACATCATCGCCGCGATCGACCCCATCATGACGAGGGTCGCCTGCGCGTTGCGGATCTTGGGCTTGCGGAACGCGGGGACGCCGTTGGAGACCGCCTCGACACCGGTCAGCGCGGAGCAGCCGCTGGAGAACGCGCGGAGGATGAGCAGGAACATGGCGGCCTGACTCAGGTCTTCGGCCTTCACGGCGTACTGCGCGCTCTCGGCGATCGGCGGGTCGCCGAGAGCCCAGCGGATGAGGCCCACGACGATCATGACCATGACCGAGCCGATGAAGAGGTAGGTCGGGATCGCGAAGGCGGTGGATGCCTCGCGCACGCCCCGGAGGTTCACGAGGATGATCAGCACGACGAAGCCGACCGCGAGCTCCACTCGCCAGGCATCCAGCCCCGGGAGCGCGGAGATGATGTTGTCGACGCCGGATGCCACCGACACCGCGACGGTCAGGATGTAGTCGACGAGGAGCGCCGCCGCGACGACGACGCCCGCCTTCTCGCCGAGGTTCGTGCGGGCGACCTCGTAGTCGCCGCCGCCGGAGGGGTAGGCCTTGATGAGCTGGCGATAGCTCATCACGACGACGACGAGCAGGGCCACGACGGCCGCCGCCACCCAGGGGCTGTAGGTGAGGAATGCGGTCCCGCCGATCAGCAGGATCATGAGGAGCTCCTGCGGCGCGTACGCGACGGACGACAGTGCGTCGGACGCGAAGATCGGCAATGCCATCTTCTTCGGCAGCAGCTGCCCCTCGAGCTCTTCGCTCGTCAGCGGCTCACCGATCAGGATGCGCTTGGCGATCGGCGTCGTATCGTCCGCGCCGACGTGATTCTCATCAGTCACGGCGGGCGACATTACGCCTTGCGGCGGGCGTGCGCAATTCGCCGGGATGAAAGGATCGATGAATGGGAAACGAGGTCTACTCGGGGGCGCTCGCCATGGGGCTCGGCGTGCTCGTGGGCATCGCCCTGTTCGTGCCGTTCGTCGCGCTCAGCTACAGCCGCCGCGGAGGGCTGCCTGCGCCGTGGAATGCACTGCAGCTGCTGTTCGCGGGGACGGCGATCGTGCTGCTGTTCACGACGCGCGCGGGGCGCGGGCTGCCGGGCGTGCTGTCGGGACGGCAGCTCGCGGATGCCCGGGAGCCCGTCCCGCATCCCTCGCGCGTCAGAGCTGGGAGTACAGGTAGTACAGGACCCGCGTGACGACGGTCCCGTCGGTGTCCGCGAACGTGCTGTACTGCAGCGGGTCGCCGATGCTCGAGCGCGCGGTGTCGAAGGCGAAGCGGATCGCCCCGACGTTGCCGCGCGGGATCTCGGCGTCGGGGGTGGCCGCGCGCACGGCGTCGACCGTCATCCCGATCGTGAGACCGTGCTCGGCGGTCATCGCGATACCGCCGACCTCGTTGCGGGAGAACAGCGCGTAGCTCGGCTGCGCGTAGTCTGCCCGCGACGTGCCCCCGGGCGTCGGGATCATGTCGAAGAGCATGAACCCGTCCCACTGGTACACCGTGTAGTCGGGGTAGTGGCTGCCGTCGCCCGGTTCGACGCGTTGGGTCGGCGGGGCCCCGAAGGCCTTGGTGAGTGCCGAGACAGCCGGTGCGACGTCGTCGCGCCAGCCGAACGTGAAGACCGTGCGCTTGTCGTCGTCGACGAGGGTGAAGCCGGCGCCCGAGAAGTCGAGTGCGGTGGGCTCACCGACTTCGTCGGGGGCGGTCGTCTGGCTCTGCGACGGAGCGGGCGCGGGCGCCTCCGACGAGGAGGGCGGCGGCGCCGGCGCCGGGGAGTCCTCGTCCCTCGGGCGGGTGAGAGCGACGGCGAGCGTCACGACGACAGCGACGAACAGGACGGCGGCGACGATGCCGAGCACGAGCGGGGTGCGCGAACCGCCCCCGCCGCCCTCGTCCGCGGCGGATACCTGCCGCGCCTGCCGCGGCTGCTTCGGCTCCTTCGCGGGCTTCGGCGGTTTGGGCGCCTTGGCGGGGCGGGGGCCGGGCGTCTCGTTGCCGCTCGGCTCCGGAGGTTCCGGCATGCCGAGGTCCGACCAGCTCACGCGAGGAACTCCCGTGCGGCGACGACGAGCGCGTCGACACCGCGCTCGATCGTGGGGTGCAGGGTCGGCGCGAAGAACGGCGAGTGGTTCGTCGGGATCTCCTCGTTGACCGTGCCGCGCGCGACCGCATCGGCGTACCGCTGCGGGTCGAGTCCGCCCCAGAACCAGTACACGAGTGGCACGCCCGCTTCGCGCGCGAACCACGACACGTCCTCGCTGCCGGTGAACATCCCCGGGTCGACGACCGTGCCCTCGCCGAACGCACGGTCCCATGCCGCGGTGAGCCGCGCCGTGGCATCCGCGTCGTTGATCGTCGGCGGCAGGCTGTGGTCGGTCGTGATGACGGGCTCGTCGACGGCGCCGGATGCCTGCGCCTCGGCCCGGACGATCCGTTCGACCCGGGCCAGCACGTCGGCGCGGGCGTCGTCGTCGGGGTAGCGGAGGCTGAGCTCGAGTTTCGCTTCGGCGGGGATGATGTTGTTCTTCAGGCCCGCGTGGATCGAGCCGATCGTGACGACCGCCATTTCGCGCGGGTCGATCTCGCGCGAGACGATCGTCTGCAGGCGCATGACCGTCGCGGCCGCCATCACGATGGGGTCGATCGTCGCGTGCGGGCGCGACCCGTGCCCGCCGCGACCGAGGAGGCGCACCGTGAGCCCGTCCGAGGCGGCCATCTGGGTGCCCGGACGCACGCCGATCGTGCCGGCGGGGAGCGGCGTCAGGTGCTGGCCGAGCACGATGTCGGGCTTCGGCAGCGCGTCCAGCACGCCGTCGGCGATCATCGCCTGCGCGCCGGCGCCGTACTCCTCGGCGGGCTGGAAGACGGCGACGACGGTGCCCGACCACTCGTCCTTCGTCTCGACGAGCCGCTCGAGCGCGCCGAGCATCGCCGTCACGTGCATGTCGTGGCCGCACGCGTGCATGACGGGCACATCGGTGCCGGCGGGGTCCGTGCCGCGCGCCGTGGAGGCGTAGGCGAGCCCGGTCTGCTCCTCGACGGGAAGGCCGTCCATGTCGGCGCGCAGCCACACGACGGGCCCGGGGCCGTTCTCGATGACGGTCGCGACGCCGGTCTTGCCGAGGCCCTCGGTGAACGGAAGGCCGAGGGCGGAGAGTTCGCGGGTGACGACTCCGGCCGTCCGCGTCTCCTGGAAGGAGAGTTCCGGATGCCGATGAAGGTCGATGTAGAGGGCCTCGAGATCGATGCTCATGCGTTCGAGCCTAACGGCGGGGCGGTCGTGCCGCGGGTGACGAGGGCGAAGGGGAGGGGTGCCGCGGGAGGCTCGCCCGTCCCGTGCCCGAGCGCCGCGAGGATCGCGTCGCCCGCGCGGACGCCCTGATCGTGCGGGAACTGGTCGATCGTCGTCAGGTCGAACAGTTCCGCCAGCTCGTGCCCGTCCACGCCGATGACGGACAGGTCGGCGGGGACGGCGACGCCACGGTCGCGCGCGGCCTGGAGCACGCCGTACGCGAGCTCGTCGGACGCCGCGAAGATCGCCGTCGGCGGGTTCGGCCCGGCCAACAGGTCGAGCGCGGCCTGCCGTCCGCCCGCGACGGTGAAGTCCGCGGCGACGAAACGGGCGCGCGCGTCCGGGGCATCCGCCATCGCCTGCTCGAATCCGCGTCGCCGCCGCGTAGGGATGTCGAGGGCGGGGTCGGAGCCGGACTCGTCGGAGACCGAGAACCCGATGTGGGCGATGTCGCGGTGGCCGAGCGCGAGAAGGTGCGCGGTCGCCGCCCGCCCGACCGCGGTGTCGTCGACTCGCAGCCCGTCGACCTCGGCGCGGGGGACGCCGAGCCCGACGATCGGCAGGTCGAGCACGCCGAGCCGAGCGACCTCGTCGTCCGACAGTGGCGTCGACAGGACGATGAGCCCGTCGACGCGCCCCCGGCGCAGCGACGTCTCGAACAGGTGCCGCCGCTGGGCCGGGTCGTCGGTCACGTTGTACAGCGTGATGTCGTACCCCTCGGGCGCGAGGCGCGAGGCGATCCCGTCGAGCACACGGGCGAAGAACCAGCGGTCGATCAGCGCCACGACGACGCCGATGTTCTCCGCCCGTCCCGACGCGAGGCTCGACGCCGTGGCGGATGCCACGTAGCCGAGCGCCTCCGCCGCCGCGCGCACGCGTTCCCGGGTCGCCTCCGACGATCGCCCACGCCCGCTGAGGGCGCGCGAGGCCGTGGCCGTGGAGACCCCGGCGGCGCGGGCGACGTCGTCGAGGCTCACCACGGTCAGTCCGCCCGCAGCCAGACGGCCGTGTCGACGGGGAGCTCCGCCCCCGCGAACGGCTCGCTCGCAACGAGGAGGGTCCCTGCGGGGAGGGGGATCGGGGCATCCGACACGTTCGCGATCACCGTCACGTCGCCGTTCCGGAACGCGAGGACGTCGTCGTCGAAGCCGCCGAGCCATTCGAGCGACCCGCCCCCGAGCCCCTCCGCGCGGCGGGTCGCGAGGAGGGTCCGGTAGAGCCACAGCGTCGAGTCGGGGTCGCCCTCCTGCACATCGCGCGCGAGAGCGGCCCACTCTGCGGGCTGCGGGAGCCAGCTCGCCCCGGTGTCGTTGAAGCCGAACGCGGGGGCGTCCGCGCGCCAGGGGATCGGCACGCGGCATCCGTCGCGACCGTACCGCTCGTGATTCGTGCGGAACCACGTCGGGTCCTGCCGCACGTCTCCGGGCAGGTCGATGACCTCGGGCAGCCCCAGTTCCTCGCCCTGGTACAGGTAGGCCGAGCCCGGGAGGGCGAGCATGACGGTCGTCGCGGCACGCCCGCGGCGAAGGCCCACGTCGGGGATCGGCTGGCCGGGGGAGTCGGGGCCGATGCCGTGCCCCTGCGGGTTCTCCGCCGTCAGTGCGAGACGCGACGCGTGCCGCACGACGTCGTGGTTCGACAGCACCCAGGTCGCGGGGGCGCCGACGGCGGGGAACGCGCGCAGCGACTCGGAGATCACCTCGCGGATCGCCGGGGCATCCCACTCCGTCATGAGGTACGGGAAGTTGAACGCCTGGTGCAACTCGTCGGGGCGCACCCATTCGGCCGTGCGGTCGACCGTCGGCAGCCATGCCTCGGCGCACAGCGCCCGATCCCCGTCGTATTCGGCGAGCACGCGGTGCCAGTCGCGGTAGATCTCGTGCACACCGTCCTGGCCCCAGTACGGCGCCTCGTCGTGACCGCCCATGCTGTCGGCGTCGACGGGCGGCAGGTGGTCGGGCAGCCCGTCGGTCTTCACGAGCCCGTGCGCGACGTCCACGCGGAATCCGTCGACCCCGCGGTCGAGCCAGAAGCGCAGGATGCCGCGGAACTCCTCCTGCACCTCGGGGTTCGACCAGTCGAAGTCGGGCTGGCTCGTGTCGAACAGGTGCAGGTACCACTGGCCGGGGGTGCCGTCGGGGTTCGTCGTGCGGGTCCAGGCCGGCCCGCCGAAGACCGACTCCCAGTTGTTCGGCGGCTGGTCGCCGGCAGGGCCTCGGCCGTCGCGGAAGAGGTACCGGGCGCGGGCCGCGCTGCCGGGCGCCGCGGCGAGGGCCTCTTGGAACCACACGTGCTGATCGGAGGAGTGGTTCGGGACGAGGTCGACGACGACCCGGATGCCGCGCTCGTGCGCCGCCGCGATGAGCGTGTCGGCGTCGGCGAGCGTGCCGAACAGCGGGTCGATGTCGCGGTAGTCGGCGACGTCGTACCCGGCATCCTTCTGCGGCGAGCGGTAGAAGGGGCTGAGCCATACGGCGTCGACGCCGAGCGAGCTCAGATCGTCGAGGCGCGCCGTGATGCCGGCGAGGTCGCCGATGCCGTCGCCCGAGGCATCCGCGAACGAGCGGGGGTAGATCTGGTAGATGACAGCGGTGCGCCACCACTCGGCGCCGGGGTGATTCATGCATTCAGTGTAAGCGCTTCCACCGGCGGTGCGACCGTCGGCTTCCGTCGCGGTGGAACGGTCTGTTTTCGGCTGGCGGTGCCGCGCCGCGTACGCTGGGGCGGTGACCTCCGACGGCCTTGCGCGTGCCGAATCGCTCATCGCGACCATCCCCGACTTCCCCGAACCGGGCGTCCTCTTCCGTGACATCTCGCCGCTCATGGCGGACGCCGCGGCGCTGCGGACCGTGGTGGATGCCGTGATCGAGCCCTTCGCCGGCGGGTTCGACGTCGTCGCCGGGATCGAGGCGCGCGGCTTCATGCTCGCCGGTGCCGTCGCGATCGCGGCAGGCGTCGGCATGGCGCCGATCCGCAAGGCCGGGAAGCTCCCGCGGCCCGCGGCATCCGTCGACTACGCGCTCGAGTACGGCACGGCGTCGATCGAGATGAGCGACGACCTGCCGCGTGGAACGCGAGTGCTCCTGGTGGACGACATCCTGGCGACCGGCGGCACGCTTCGCGCCGGGCATCAGCTCCTCGCCGAGCTCGGTCTCGCTCTCGCCGGCACCGCCGTCATCATGGAACTCGGGGGCCTCGGCGGGCAGGCGACCGCCGGCCCCGTGCACACCGTCTTCCGCGTCTGAACTCTCGCGGCTACGCCGCCGTCGGGCGACCCATGCGCCGCAGGGCCACGCCCTGGCTGACGGCGAACGCCGCGACGTCCACCGCGAGCACGAGCGCCGCGACGAACAGGACGGCCGTCTCGGCGAACAGACCGGTCGCGGCGAGCGTGGCGCTCGCCGCGATGTTCGCGATCATCACGAGGCGCGTCCGCGAGCGGAGCGGCTGCGCCCGCGCGGCCGTCCACACGTAGCATCCCCAGATCGCGGTCAGCACGCCGGCGCCGACCAGCAGCAGCGGATGCAGGGCGACAGACGGGCTGGTCAGCGGAGCGGACAGCGCGAGGAGCACTCCGAGAACGACGCAATACACGGCGTCGATGCGAAGGCTGATGCGGGCGATCCGGGTGCCGTTCATGGTTCCCATTGTGGTGCAGAGCTGTTCGGGCGCGGCGGGTGTTCCGAAAGCAGGGCGGTTCGGCCGCGGTCGGGCCTCAAGCCCCCGATTGGGTCGGTTCAGCCTGCTTTCGCGACGGCGGGCGGGCGTGGCGAGGCTGACGCCATCTGTCGCGCGGCGCCTGATCGTCGCACGGCTGGTGGTGGTGCGGCGTTGCCGAGCGTCAGCGCGTTGATGAGAACAGTCGCCACCGCTGCTGTTCGTTGCGGCGGGGTGTTCCGAAAGCAGGGCGGATCGGTGGCGGGAGGGGCTCAAGCCCCCGATGAGGTCGGTTCAGCCTGCTTTCGCGACGGCGGGACGGGTGGCGGGCCTGCCCGCCGCCCGTCATCTGGTCGGCGTGGATTGGCAGTGGTGCAGGGCTGCCGTGCCCGGGTGTGTCGACGAGACAGCGCCCGTCGCCGGCACTCGTCGCGGCGGGGTGTTCCGAAAGCAGGGGGGATCGGCCTCGGCAGGGCCTCGAGCCCCCGGGTGGGGCCGGTTCAGCCTGCTTTCGCGACGGTGGAGGAGGTGTTCGGTCTTCCCGACCGCACCGGATGCGCAGATCGTCGGGATGCCATCACCTCATCGTGGGGGGGGGGGGGGGGGGGGGGGGGGGGGGGGGGGGGGGGGGGGGGGGGGGGGGGGGGGGGGGGGGGGGGGGGGGGGGGGGGGGGGGGGGGGGGG